>JAJRUD010000231.1 GCA_024277995.1 Chloroflexota bacterium | reverse complement strand
GGAGTGGATCGCCCACCGCGTCTCCTACGACCTGCGCAACCAGCTCTACAGCCACGTGCAGCGCCTGTCCTTCTCCTATCACGATCGCATGCAGAGCGGCCAGCTCATCAGCCGCATCATCGAGGACGTGCGCTCCATCGAACGCTTCACCGGCCAGGGCATGGCCGAGCTGGCGCGCGTGGCGCTGCTGCTGACGGGCATCGTCACCATCCTCATGCTCGAGAACCCGCGCCTGGCGGCCATCGCGCTGACCCCCATGATCCCCATGCTGCTGCTGACCACCCGCTTCGGCCAGCGCGTCAGCGGCCTGTTCCTCAAAGTGGACCAGGCCCTGGGCCAGTTGTCGGCCCGCCTGCAGGAGAACGTGAGCGGCGTGCAGGTGGTGCGCGCCTTCGCCCGCGAACCCTATGAGGTGCGCCGCTTCGACGAGCTCAACCGCGAGCTCTACTCCGCCCGCGTGACGGTCATCGGCGAATGGTCCAAGATCATGCCCAGCATCGCCGTGCTGCACATCATGGGCACCATCCTGCTGCTGTGGTTCGGCGGGGGGATGGTGCTGCGCAAGGAGATCACCCTGGGCGAGCTGGTGGCCTTCAACAGCTACCTGGTGCTGCTGGCCGATCCGCTGCAGATCCTGGCCTGGCTGGTCAACGCCGCAGGGGAGGCCTCCGCCGGCATCCAACGCGCCATGGAGATCCTCGATCTGCAGCCCAAGATCCAGAGCCCGCCGCAGGCCGTGCGCCTCCCCGCCCTCTCCGGCCGGGTCGAGTTCCAGCGGGTGTTCTTCCACTACGATGCCGGCAGCCAGCCGGCGCTCGAAGAGGTGAACCTGACCGTGGCGCCCAACCAGGTCGTGGCCCTGGTGGGCCCTACCGGCTCGGGCAAGACCACCCTGGTCAACCTCATCCCCCGCTTCTACGACGTGACGCAGGGCGCGGTGCTGGTGGACGGGGTGGACGTGCGCCGTGTCGAACTGAGCTCACTGCGGCGGCAGATCGGCATCGTGCTCCAGACCTCCCTGCTCTTCTCCACCTCGCTGCGCGAGAACATCGCCTACGGTCGCCCCGATGCCAGCCTGCAGGAGGTGGTGGCCGCCGCCCGGGCCGCCCAGGCCCACGACTTCATCACCCGCCTGCCGCAGGGCTATGAGACGGTTGTCGGCGAGCGCGGCGTGACGCTCTCCGGCGGCCAGCGCCAGCGGGTGGCCATCGCCCGCGCCCTGCTCATGGACCCGCGCATCCTGATCCTGGACGACTCCACCTCCAGCGTGGACACCGAGACGGAGGCCATCATCCAGCGCGCTTTGCAGCGCCTGATGCAGGGGCGCACCACTTTCGTCATCGCCCAACGCATCGCCACCGTCCGCCGCGCGGACCTGATCGTGGTCATGGATCGGGGCCGCATCGTCCAGCGCGGCACCCACGCGAGCCTCATCCAGCAGCCAGGGCTGTATCGCGAGATCTACGAAGTGCAGTTCCGCGACCAGGAGCGCTTCCAGCACGAGGTCGAGGCCCTGAGCGCCGCGCTGGACGAAGATCCGGGGACACCGGCGGAGGACGGCCCATGAGCGTCGCCAAGGCCCCGCCGCAGCTCGACGAACTCCCCGCCCGCGGCTACGACCCCCAGGTGGCGCGCAAGCTGGTGGCGCTGATGCGCCCCTACGCGCGCCCGCTGCTGGCAGCCCTGGTCCTGATGCTGATCGGGTCGGCCGCCTCGGTCTCCGGGCCGTACCTGGTCAAGGTGGCCCTGGACGAGGGCATCGCCGCCGGCTCCGTCCCGGCGCTGCGCCGGGCGGTGCTGCTCTACCTGCTGGCGGCCGTGACCCTGTGGGTGGTGATCTACGTGCGCGTCAACCTGATGGCGCGCGTCGGGCAGTCGATCATCTTCGACCTGCGCAAGCAGCTCTTCGACCACCTGCAGGCGCTGTCGCTCAACTTCTTCAGCCACTACAGCGTGGGCCGCGTCATCACGCGCGTCATCAACGACGTGGGAGTCTTCCGCGAGTTCATCACCTGGGCCATCCTGGCCGTGGTGCGCGATCTTTTCGTCCTGGTCAGCATCGTGGCCGCCATGCTGAGCATGAACACCCGCCTGTCCCTGCTCACCTTCACCGTGCTGCCGATCATGGCCGTGGGCACTGAGCTCTTCCGCCGCCGGGCTCAGGCCAACTACCGCCAGGTGCGGGCCGCCATCAGCTGGGTCAACTCCGTGCTGGCCGAGACCATCAACGGCGTGCGCGTCGTGCAGGCCTTTTCGCGCCAGGAGGCCAACGACCGCCATTTCCGCCACACCGTGAACCGGCACAACCTGGAGAGCAACCTGCGGGCGGCGCGTCTGTCGGCGATCTTCTTCCCGGGCGTCGACCTGCTGGCCACGCTGGCCATGGCACTCGTCGTGTGGCTGGGGGGCACGGCGGTGCTGGGCGAGCAGATCACCCCCGGCGTGCTGGTGGCCTTCATCCTGTACATCGACCGCTTCTTCCGTCCCATCCGCGACCTGAGCCGTCGCTACGACACCTTCCAGTCCACCATGGCCGCCGGCGAGCGCATCCTGGGCCTGCTCAGCGCCGAGCAGGAGGTGCAGGACGCGCCCGATGCCCTGGAGTTACCCACCATCCGCGGCGAAGTACATTTCGAAGAGGTCTCCTATCACTATCCCGACGACCCGCGCCCGGTGCTGGAGGACATCAACCTGCACATACAGCCCGGGCAGCGGATCGCCCTGGTGGGGCGCACCGGCGCCGGCAAATCCACCCTGGTCAAGCTGCTGGCCCGCTTCCACGACCCCACCCACGGGCGCGTGCTGGTGGACGGCTACGACCTGCGCATGGTGACGCAGGCCAGCCTGCGCCGGCAGATGGGGGTGGTGCTGCAGGACCCCTTCCTCTTCGCCGGTTCGGTGCGCGAGAACATCGCCTTCGGCCGGCTGGAGGCCAGCGACGAGGAGATCGAGGCCGCGGCGCGCGCCGTGGGCGCCCACGAGTTCATCACCCGCCTGCGCCACGGCTACGACACACCCGTCGAAGAGGGCGGCGTCATCCTCTCGGTGGGCCAGCGCCAGCTCATCTCCTTCGCGCGCGCCCTGCTGGCCGACCCGCGCATCCTCATCCTGGACGAAGCCACCTCCAGCGTCGACACCCAGACGGAGCAGATCATCCAGCGCGCGCTGGATCGCCTGCTGCAGGGGCGCACTTCCTTCATCATCGCCCACCGCCTCTCGACGGTGGTCAACGCCGATCTGATCGTGGTGCTCGAGGGCGGACGTATCGTCGAGCGGGGGCGCCACCAGGAACTGCTGGCGCAGCGGGGCGTCTATTACCAGCTGCACCGTCTCGGATTCCAGGAGGAGATCTGAGAGCACCCGTAGGCTTGGATTCTTCGCTTCACCGCCGAGCTCGCGGAGTGCGCAGAGATTTTTCTTCCTCTTCTCTGCGCACTCCGCGATTGCTCTCCGCCCCCCTGCTTTGACGCTTGCTGGTCTTTCTCACCCTCGGGCGGGGGCGCGTCACAATGAGACGAAGGATGCGGGCTGCTCACACCCTTTGATGTTCCTTCCTGAGTGCCTTGTGCCTTCGTGGCCTGGTGGCTCTCCACTGCCTCATGCGAGGGAAGACCGCAGAGACACAAAGCTCCCAGGCTGAGCCGCGGGGCCACCAGCCCGCCCTACATCCTGGTGCAGCGCCGTGCGCCCGGGAAAGGGGTCGCTTATTCTCGCAGGTGCGCCTCCACCAGCGCGTACACCTGCGGCTCGTCCCAGGCGCGGAAGGAACCGCTCCATTCGGCCGGCGCGTGCAGCGCCAGCGCCGCCAGCGCGCGGCCCGGCACCTCCGGCGGGAGCAGTTCCCCGGCTTCGAAGCGACGCACGAACTCCGCGTACACGCGCTCGGGCATGAGCTCGCGCCCCCGCTGTCGGATGAAGGCCTGCATGGCAGTGTCGACCACGCCGGGACGGAAGGCCACCGCGGTGATCTGTGGCTCCTCTTCGGCCAGCACGGCTGTGAACTGGTTCAGCGCTGCCTTGTCCGCACAGTAGGCAGCCCAGCCGGCGATGGCGTGGACCGCCGCACCGCTGGAGACGTTGATCACGCGACCGCAGCTGCTGCGCAGATGGACCAGCGCGGCCTGCGTGAGCATCACCGGCCCCAATACGTTCACCGCCCAGCTCCGCCGCCAGGCCTCGGGATCCGCCCTGGCCACAGGCCCCATGGCCTCCAGCGTGGCTGCGTTATTGACCACCGCTTCCAGGCCGCCGAAACGCTCCAGCGCCCTTTCCACCAACCGCTGCGCGACCTGCGGCCGGCTGATGTCGCCGGGCACGGCGACGGCCTCACCGCCCGACTCGCGGATCGACTCCACCACCGCCCGCAGCGCCCCACCGGAGCGCGCGTTGAGCACCAGTCGGGCCCCCGCCCGGGCAAGGATGCGCGCCGTCGCCTCGCCCAAGCCGCGTGAAGCCCCCGTCAGGATCACCGTAGGTGGCATGCGACTCCTCCCGAGTCCAGGTTCACACCGAGCTCGATTCTATCCCATGCGCAGCTTCGTCCCCATGAAGCTGCCTCACCAGCGCCGTGGTCCCCGGCAAAGCCCCTGGAGATCCATTCACACGGCGCGCGATCTCACCGCTCGTCCGTAGAGACGTTGCATGCAACGTCTCTACGGGGGATCGATCCATGGAAGGATGGACTGCAAGCCAGGGCCGACAGCACAGATACAGCAGGGGCGGGGTGACCCCGCCCCCGTGCCATCGTGCCGTCGGACCGCCGCCGGCGGCGCCCGGCGAAGATCGAGGAGGTGTGCCAGAGACTAGGCGCCGTCCCGCTCCTGCCGGTAGCGCTCCACCACCTCCACCACCTCGGGCAGGTCGATACCCAAGCGCTGGAGAGTTTCCAGCGCGGGCACGCCGTTCGCGTCCCAGCCGCGGCGCTTGTAGACGGCGTCCATCAACTGTTCGTACTGTGCCTCGCGGTAGCGGCGCAGCGCGGCCATCTTCTCCTCGGTGGACATGCCCGCCGGATCGACCCCCGCCAGTTCGCGCAGTTGTTGGTCGTAGCGTTCGGCGCGCGACTCGTACTCCTCGACGGTCACCGGGCCCACCGCCCGATAGGGCGGGTAGTCGTGCTCGCGCGTGCCGAAGCCCGTTTTCAAGTTGAAGACGCGCTGGAAGTTGTAGACGCGCTCCGACTGCAGGATCAGATCGGCCGGCGTCACCTTCCTGCCGGTGATCCCCTGGTAGAGCCAGGTGTAGTTCTCCACGTGCTGCGGCACCTTGGCCGGCTCGTCGGTCTGGTCGTTGTCGGCCGGCAGGATGTCGTTCCAGGGCAGCTTGCACAGGCCGTGCAGGCTGAACCAGGTGCGCCACATGGGGAAGTAGTGCAGCGCCTCGGCCTTGTCCTCGAAGCTGGGGAGCTGCTTGTTCACCTGGTCCATGAAGATCAGCCAGGCCTCGTCATGCTGCGCGCCCTTCAGCGCCAGCGCGTAGCCGCCCTGCTGCGCCAGCGACTCCTTGGTGACGTACTCCGAGAACTCCAGCCCCTTGACCTCCATGCCGATGTCCTGCAGGAAGGCGGGGTCGGCGCCGTATTCGCGGGCGAAGATCTGCTTCATGCGCCGCACGCCCTGGCCCACCACCGCGCCGAAGCTCTGGCCGCGGGCCATCTGGTGCAGCAGCTCCAGGACGGCGTCGGCCTTCCCCCAGGTCAGGTCCAGGCCACCGGTGCGCTCCAGGTTCAGAATGCCCTCCTGGAAGCACTCCATGACGAAGGCCACCGAGTTGGCGAAGCTGATGGTGTCGATGCCGTAAGTATCGCAGTAGAAGTTGATTTCCAGGATGGCGACCGGGTCGAAGATGCCCAGGTTGGAGCCCACGCCGGCCACCGTCTCGTACTCCGGCCCGTCCACCAGCAGCGCCTCGCCGGCGTAGGGGCCCGTTCGCAGGTGGAAGTGGTCCACGCCGTGGGAACAGGAGAGCGTGCAGCCGGCCCAACAGCCGTCCGGGAGGCCCTGCGTGAAAAGGCCCTTCCAGACGGTGGAGTCGATCTTGCGCGAGTCGGGATGGGCGCCGTAGCGATAGTTGTGCACCGGCAGCAGGTCGAAGTGGTCCATGATCTCGACCAAGTAGGGCGTGCCCACCTTGCGCATCTGGTTCTGCGCGTCGTCGAGCTCGGCGATCTCCTTGTTGATGCGCTGCCCGGCGCGGCGGATGAGGTCCATGTCCGCCGGATGGTTGCTGTCGCCGCGCAGGCCGCTGTAGCGCACGACGATGGCCTTGAGCCCCTTATCGCGGAAGACGCGCCCGGAGCCGCCGCGCCCCGCCTGCTTGATGCGTACCTCCTTGCGCCGCACGTCGTACCAGCTCAGGTTGAGGCCGGAGTAGAGCACGTGGTCGGCCCCCTGCCCGGCGCTCACCACCGAGACGTTCTTCTTGTCGCGCTCGTCGCGCGCGTAGAGCTCGGTGAGCTGGCTGCTGATCAAATGAGTGTCCAGCGCCTCCAGCGGAGCTTCCTCCAGGGTGACCACGCCCTGATCGCCGTCGATGACCAGGATCACGTCGCGCCCGGCCTTGCCCTGGATCTCCAGGGCGTCGAAGCCGGCGAATTTGAGGTAAGGGCCGAAGTAACCCCCGCCGTTGCTGTCCACAACCGACCCGGTGAGGGGCGAGATGGTGACCACGGTGGACTTGCCGGAGCCGGGATAGCTGGTGATGCCGCCGATGGGGCCGCCGGCGATCACCAATTCGTTGCGGGGGTCATCCCACTTGGTGTCGCCCTCCACGGCCTGCCAGAGCAGCCACAGGGCGAAGCCGCGTCCGCCGGTGAAGAGCTCCTTCATCTGCTCGCTGACCGGCTTCTCGCGGATGATCCCTGCGGAGAGGTCTACGTACAGGGTGCGGTTGGCGTAGCCGCGTTCCACGGGCCGCAGCTCATAGCGGTATTCGGCCAGGACGCGGTGCGCCGCCTTGATCTCCTGCGGGGAAGGAAGGGCGCTCATAGGCTCAACCTCCTGATGTCATGGGCCAAGCGGCGGCCGGGGCGGTCGCCGCTGCTGGATCGTGGATGCAGATGATGGGGCCAGATCTCCAGCTTACGATGATAGCCAGCTCCGGGCCGGAAGTGACGTGTCAACAAACACAATTTGGACGGACATTCCGCATGGATTCACCCCGGCGCCGGCCCGCCCGCTCCCGCTCAGGGGGCCCGGCGCCGGCCGGTGAGGGCGGCTCCAAGCACGGCGCGCACGCTTGCCGGGGCCAGGCTGTCGCGCCAGACCTGCCCATAGGCCGCGCCCCCCGAGACCGCACCGTAGAGCGCAGCCTGCAATCGGGGCTCACCGCGGGCGGCGCGCAGCACCGCATCCAGCAGCCCGGAGCGCGCCATCAAGATGGTGGCCAGGCGCATGGCCCGGCCGTAAGGCAGATCGCGAATGATGTCCATGTTCGCCCGCCGATAGTGGGAGCGAAAGGCCTGCGCGGAGATCCCCGCCTCCAGGATCGCCCGCGCCGCCCGGATCCCGGTCTGCACCGCCGAGGTCACCCCCTTGCCCTTGAAGGCGCGCACGATGCCCGCCGCGTCGCCCACCATCACATAGCGATCGCCGAAGTAGGCTCTGGCCAGCGAATAGGGGAAGCGCCCCTTGTACAGGCGCAGGTCGTTCGGGTCATATTCGCCTGCCTTCTCCAGGTTGGGCAGGACGGCGCGCACCTCCGGCCGGCGCAGGAAGGCGCGCATCTTGCCCGAGTCGACGGCCTTGCCGGCGATGTTGATGGTCAGGTGATTGCCCTTCGGCGTGACGGCGGCGAACTCGACACGCGGGTCGGGCGGCAGGAAGGCGTGAATCCAGGAGCCGAAGGCCTGCATGGCCAACTGGCCGGGGTGGTACTTGGTCACTACGGAACTGAGGGCTCTCGGGCGACGGTAGGCGGTCAGTCGTTCGAACATGGCGGCGCTGCCATCATCCAGGCCGAAGGCCCCCACCACCACATCCCCCGCCAGCGGTGCACTCTCCGTGTACACCACGACCTCCCGAGCGTTGAATTCCAGGTCCACGGCGCGGGCTGAGACCACCTGCGCGCCGCGCTGGCGCGCCACCTCGAGCATGTAGGCGTCGAACTGCACCCTGCGCACGACGGTGGAGGGCACCCCCTCCCCGGCGATGCGCAGTTGCTCGCGCACGCTGTGCAGCACATAGCCGCGAATCTCGCCCCGGCTCAAATGGTCTGGAAAAGCGACCCCCAGATCGCGCTCCAACAGGTCCTGGAGCGGCGGCGAGAGCACTCCGACACACTGGTTGTAGTGCTCCCCCTCGGAGAACCGCTTGCCCTCGACGATGGTGACGCGCACCCCTCGCCCCGCTTCTGCGCAGCCGCGCATCAGCGCCAGCGCGCAGGCGACGCCGCCCGGCCCCCCGCCGACGACGATCACGTGCCCTCCGTCCTGCAGCGGCCCCAACTCGCTCAACGTGCCACGACCTTCCTCGGAGATCCGCGCAGCCCGCGTGCCAGCCCGCGCAGCGCGCGCGGGCTCACGGAGAGCCAGAACAAATTTCGATAGAGCTCGTCGCCGGTGAACATCCCCCAGAGCACGCGGATGTGCACGCGGCGTTCGGGGGGCTCCGCCTGCTCAGCCTGCAGGGCGAGCTTCCAGGCGCGCAGCAGGAGCGGCGATCGCAGCGTCCACTCCCAGCAGGTGAAGAGCAGGCGGCCGTAGAGATTATCGCGCTGGATGGCGCGGCAGTACGGCGCGTAGGCCCGCTGGAAGCCGCGCTGCGAAAGCCCGTGTTCAAGCACGCCTTGCATGGCCCGCCTGGCGGTGTGAAAGGCCGAGCCGATGCCGTCCTTGTACAGCCGGGTCACAGCCGCGTCACCCACCGCCACCCAGCGCTCGCCGAAGAAGCAGCCGGCAGCGCCCACAGCGATGCGCGGCGTACAGCCGCACAGACTTCCCGGCGCGGGCGGCAGCCCCGGCGCCAGACCCTGGGCCTCCAGGAAATCGGCCACCGCGTCGGTGCTCAACCTGCGTCCGAGCAGGGAGATGTTGAGATAGCGACCTTTGGGAATCAGGGCGCCGAAGGTCAGCCCTGGTGGATGGCGGAAGAACGCGCTCACCTGATCCGGCGGCCAATCCGGCGGCCGCAGGATCTCGTCCTGCGCCATGACCTCCGTAGGCGGGGCGTGATAGGCGAAAGCCCGGTCCAGCGGCGCACGGCTGTTGACACCCGTAGCCAGCACCAACAGATCGGCGGCATAGCTCGCTCGGGCAGTGTGGACGACGGGGCGTGCGTCCAAGTCCACTTTGCGCACGCGCACGGGGATGTGCCGGGCACCGCGCGCAACGGCCTGCTCCAGCAGAAAGGCGTCGAAGCCGGCTACGCCTCCCCCCGGCGCCAGGCGCGGGCCGCCGCCGCGGTACACGCTGACGATACGCCGCTGCGGGTCCGGCTGACCGATGGACACCAGATCGCCGTCCAGGTGGATGGCATAGGAACGGATGGGGGTTTGGACGACCTGCGGGGGCAGGTCCAGGCCCAGCGCCTGCATGCCGCGCAAGAGGCGGGTGGAGAGCACGCCGGCGCAGCGGTTGCAGCCCCCCGGGCCCGGCGCAGAGAAATCGCGCGGCTCGAAGAGCAGCACCTCCAGCGAGAGGCCCGCACGGTCCGCCAAGTGGAGAAGATGAAGCGCGGCGAAGCTGCCTGCCGGCCCCGCTCCAACGATGCAAACCCGGTCGCCGTCCTTCAGATGCGGCCTCACCGCTCCCTCCCTGCCCCATGATAGCAGGAATCCCCGGCGCGGGCAGGCAGCCGCGCTGCGGTTGCGGGGCTGCGGGGGCTGGTCGCCTGGCATCACTCCGATCGATTGACCAGCGAAGGACCGCGGGGATTGGGGCGGGCAGGATTGCGGAGGTCGATCCCCCTCTCAGGCTTCGGCGGCCGCGGCGGGAGGGCGCGGCAGGTCGGCGCTTCGCGGTTCGTCCAGGGCCCTGCGGGCGTCAGCGCCGCCTAGCAGATGCGCGGCAGCATCTCCCCCGCCAGCGTCTCCACCACCCGCGTGCCGCCGATCCCCGTGCGCATCAGCACCCGCCCGGCGGGCGCCTCCAGCACTGTGCCGATGCGGCAGGCCGCTTCCCCGTAGGGCGCTCCGCGCATGGCCGCCAGCACGGATTCGGCGTGCTCCTGCGGCACCACGGCCACCAGCTTGCCTTCATTGGCCACGTAGATCGGATCGAAGCCCAGCATCTCGCAGGCCGCAGCCACCGCAGGCCGCACGGGGATGGCCGCCTCGTCGATCTGCACAGCCACGCCGCTCTGACGTGCGATCTCGTTCAGGGTCGTGGCCAGGCCGCCGCGCGTCGGATCGCGCAGGACGTGCACCTGCGGACAGACGGCGAAGATGGCTTCTACCAGCCCGTTCAGCGGCGCGATATCGGATTCCACCGTGGCCTCGAAGGCCAATTCGCCGCGTGCTGCCAGCACGGCGATCCCATGGTCCCCCACCGGGCCCGAGACCAGAACGGCGTCTCCGGGCCGCGCGTTGGCGCCGCTCACCTGCCGCCCCTCGGGGATCCAGCCCACGCCGCTGGTGTTGATGAACACGCCGTCGGCCTTGCCCTTCTCGGCCACTTTGGTATCGCCGGCGACGATCTGCACGCCGGCTTCGGCGGCGGCTTCGGCCATCGAGCGCGCCACGCGCTGCAGGGTCTCCAGCGGCAGTCCCTCCTCCAGGATGAAGCCGGCGGTGATCCACAGAGGCCGTGCGCCCACCATCGCCAGGTCGTTCACCGTGCCGCAAACGGCCAGCCGTCCGATATCCCCACCAGGGAAGAAGAGCGGTGAGACGATGTGCGAATCAGTGCTTATCGCCAGCCTGCCCCCCGGGGGAGAGGCCACAACTGCCGCGTCGTCGCCGACGCGCAGGGTCGGGTTGTCGAAAGGAGGGTAGAAGGTGCCCTCGATCAGATTCTGCGTCATCCTGCCGCCGCTTCCGTGGCCGAGCACGACCTGCTCGCCGTGCGGCAGCGGCAGCGGGCACACCGGCCCCTGCATCACCACCTGCTCACCTTCCTTCGCCATGGGCGACTCCTCTCAAGACCGCTCGTCCCAGCTCGCAGGCAAGCTTGCGGACTCCCATCATTCCCCAGGAGTCCGGCGGCTCGCCGTCGGGGGCCGGCAAGGCCGGCGGATCTCATCCACCTTTGCCTCCGCGCCGAGGATGGGCATCCAGCGTCCTGTCACCAGCCAGGAACCTGACCTGCGAGGACCTGGACCCCCGTGGCTCACCCCGAGAAATGGGCTGCCCTTGACGCGCCCCTTCCCGAGCCTCGTCCCTGCCCCGCGGCTCGCCCGCAGCCCGCGGGCAAGCCTGCGGACTGCGATCTATCCCTCCGCAGACACCAGGTGCCTGCCGTACTGATAATAGGCCGCACAGGCGCCCTCGGCGGAGACCATGGTCGCACCCAACGGCCGTTCGGGCGTACAGGCCTGGCCGAAAGCCGGGCAGTCATGCGGCTTCTTCAGCCCCTGCAGGATCTGGCCCGCGATGCACAGCGGCGACTCCTCGGACTGGATCGCCCGCACGTCGAAACGCCGCTCGGCGTCGAATTCGGCGTACTCCGGCCGCAGGCGCCAGCCGCTCGTGGGGATGGTACCGATGCCGCGCCACTTGCGGTCGCAGGGCTCGAAGACCTTGCGGATCAACGCCTGGGCTGGCTGGTTCCCCTCGCGCCTGACGGCGCGCGGATAGGCGTTCTCCACACCAACGCGCCCCTGCTCCAACTGACGCACGGCCACCAGAATCCCCTGAACGATGTCCAACGGCTCGAAACCCGTGACCACGATGGGCACGCCGTACTTCTCAGCGATGGGCTCGTACTCCCAGTAGCCCATCACTGCGCACACGTGGCCGGCAGCCAGGAAACCCTGCACGCGATTGTCCGGGGAGCCCAGGATGGCGTGCATGGCCGGGGGCACGCAGACATGGGAGACCAGCACGCTGTAGTTCTTCAAACCCAGCGCCTTCGCCTGCACCACGCTCATCGCGTTGGGCGGCGCGGTGGTCTCGAATCCGATGGCGAAGAACACCACCTGGCGGTCCGGGTTCTGGCGGGCGATCTTGACCGCATCCAGCGGCGAGTACACGACACGCACGTCGCCCCCCGAGGCGCGCACCGAGAACAGATCCCGACCCGACCCGGGGACGCGCAGCATGTCGCCGTAGGAGGTGAAGATCACCCCGGGCTGGGAGGCGATGGCCAGGGCCTTGTCGATGAGCTCCAGCGGGGTGACGCATACCGGGCAGCCGGGGCCGTGCACCAATTCGATCTCCGGCGGCAGGAGCTGATCGATCCCATGGCGCACGATGGCGTGCGTCTGCCCGCCGCAGATCTCCATCAACACCCACGGCCGGGTCGCGGCGCGCCGGATATCCTCCAGCACCCCCCGCACCAGCCCGGCGTCGCGGTATTCGCTGACGTACCTCATGTCTCCTCCGGTCCGATTCCCAGCTCCTGCTCGAAGTCCATGATCTCGCGCAGGGTTTCCAGCGAGGCCATGGCCTCCTCCTCGCTGAGCAGGCTGATGGCAAAGCCCACGTGGACGATGGTGTAATCCCCCACCTTCACCTCGGGCAGGTATTCCAGGCAGGCCTCACGCACCACGCCCCCAAAGTCCACCTTGCCCATCTTCAGGCCGTCGGCGTCATAGATTTCGATGATCTTCCCGGGCACACCAAGGCACATGCGAATCCTCCATCCTCCAGCGCAATCGACACATATTCCATTGGCCGTTGCGGTCAGCTTTCAGCGCTCGGCTCCTCTTCACGATCCTCTGGACCTGACGGTTGATCGCTGATGGCTGACGCCTGACCGCTTCCAATCCGATGAGCCGCCACCGCCGCCTGGCCCAGGGAAAGACCGCCGTCGTTGGCTGGGACCTGGCGGTGGACCAGCACCTCGAAACCGGCCTCCCGCAGCAACGCCAGCGTGTGTTCGATCAAGACCATATTCTGCCAGACACCGCCGCTCAGGGCCACCCGCTGCAGCCCCGCATCCCGCCGCAGGCGCCGGCAGACCTCGAGCACCATGCGCGCCACGCCGCGGTGGAAACGGGCTGCGATGCGCCCCGCCGGCAGGCCGGCGCGCAGGTCCCACACCACGGCTCGGATGAGGGGAGCGGGATCCACAATCTCCCCCTCGATCTCGAATTCATAGTGGCCCTGCTCATCCGGGTCGACCCGGGCCTCCAGTTCGATGGCCGCCTGGGCCTCATAGTTGACGCGCTGGCGCACGCTGATCAGGGCCGACACGGCGTCGAAGAGGCGGCCCATGCTGGAGGTGAGCGGGGCGTTGAGCCCCAGTTCCAATTGGCGGCGCAGCACGCGACGGGCCGCCGCGCTGGAGGCCTTCACCGGCGGCAGGTCCGCCTCCCAATCGACGCCGACCTGGTGCAGCCAGGCCAGGGCCAGGCGCCAGGGCTCGCGCACTGCAGCCTCGCCGCCGGCCATCGGCAGATAGGCCAGATGGCAGGCTCGCCGGTATTCCCCATAGCCGGCGAGCAGGAACTCGCCGCCCCAGATGGCGCCATCCTCGCCGTAGCCGGTGCCGTCAAAAGCCACGCCGATCAGGCTCGCCTGCGCCTCGAGTCCGTTGTCGGCCATGCAGGCGGCGATGTGGGCGTGGTGGTGCTGCACGCCCACGGCGGGCAACCCCTGGCGCGCGGCGCGCTCCAGCGCGTAGCGCGTCGCCAGGTAATCGGGGTGCAGGTCGTAGGCGAGCGCCTCGGGGCGCACGCAGAAGAGGTGCTCGAAGTGCGCCACGCCCTGCTCGAAGGCCTGCAGCGTCTCGTAGTTCTGCAGGTCGCCCACGTGATGGCTCAGGAAGACGTAGCGCTCGCGCGTCAGGCAGAAGGTGTTCTTCAGTTCAGCCCCCGCCGCCAGCAGGGGCGGCGCTTCCCACGGCAGCTGAATGGGCGAGGGCGCGTAGCCGCGCGAACGCCGCAGGGAATAGACACGTCCTTCCAGAGGGCGCACCACCGAGTCGTCGCAGCGCGTGTGAATGTCGCGGTCGTGCATCAGGAAGGCATCCGCCAGGCCGGAGAGGCACTCGCGCGCCCTCTCGTTATCAGTGGCGATGGGCTCCTCGCTCAGGTTGCCGCTGGTCATCACCAGCGCCGGCGGGAAGCCGGCCTCCCGCTCCAGCAGCAATACGTGCAGGGGCGTATAGGGCAGCATGACGCCCAGCGTCCTCTGCCCCGGCGCGACCTGTGGGGCGACGGTCGAGTCGGCGCGGCGCGGCAGGATGACGATGGGCTGCTCCCTGCCGGTCAGCAGCGAGCCCGCCGCCTCTTCCAGCAGGCAGTGGGCCTGCACGGCCTGCAGGTCGGGCATCATCAGGGCGAAAGGCTTGTCCACGCGCAATTTGCGCCGGCGCAGCTCGGCCACCGCTTCAGGATCGGTCGCGTCGCAGGCCAGATGGAAGCCGCCCAGACCCTTCACGGCCACGATCTTCCCCTGCCGCAGCAGTTTGCGGGCGGCCTGCAGCGCCTCGCCGCGCTCCGCCACCCGCTCGCCTCCCACCTCCAGCCACAGGTGCGGCCCGCACTGCGGGCAGGCCACCGGCTGGGCGTGGAAGCGCCGGTCCAGCGGGTCGTGATACTCGGCGGCGCAGTCGGCGCACATCTCGAAGGGCGCCATGGTGGTGTTGGGCCGGTCGTAGGGGATGTCCCTGATGATGGTGAAGCGCGGCCCGCAGTTGGTGCAGTTGATGAAGGGGTAGCGGTAGCGACGGTCCTGTGGATCGAGCAGCTCCCGCAGGCAATCCTCGCACAGGCTCACGTCGGGTGAGACGGGCTGGAAGGCCTGCGCCAGCGCCTGCGAGGCGACGATCTCGAAGTCCGTGAAGCCGTTCGGCGCCCCCTGCTCCACCCGCAGATCATCGATCTGCGCCAGAGGCGGGGCCTGCTCGCGCAGCGCCAGCACGAAGGCCTCGATCGCCTGCGGTGTGCCGTCCACCTCGATCTCCACCCCGGCCGAGGTGTTGCGCACCCAGCCCATCAGGGCATGACGACGCGCCAGGGCGTAGACGAAGGGTCGGAAGCCCACGCCCTGCACGATCCCCGTGATGTGGATGCGAGCTCCTCGCAGCGCCGTCATCGCCTCCACTCAGCCGGCCGCCCGCCGCTCACGCATCGCGCTTCGCCCGCACGCCAGCCACCAGATCGCGCACCCAGGCCAGCCAGGCCTGCAGACCCTCCCCGGTGCGGCAGGAGAGCGGGAAAGTCACCAGGCCGGGGTTGAGCACCTCCACGCCGCGCCGGAAATAATCCATGTCGAAGGATACATAAGGGAGCAGGTCGATCTTGTTGATCACCAGCGCCTCGACGCCGCGATACATGCCCGGATACTTGTAGGGCTTGTCGTCCCCCTCCGGGACCGAGGCGATCAGGACGCTCTTGTGCGTGCCGAGCTGGAAGCTGGCGGGGCAGATCAAGTTGCCCACGTTCTCCACGATGAGCAGGTCGATCTCCTCCAGCGGCAGTTCGTTCAGCGCGCCCTGCAACATCACCGCGTCCAGGTGGCATTCGCCGCCCGTGTTGATCTGGACGGCGCGCGCGCCGGCGGCCGCGGCGCGGTCGGCGTCGATGCTGGTGGCCACGTCCCCATCCACCACGGCCAGGCGCAGCTCGCCATGCAGCCCGCGGATGGTGTGCTCGATGAGCGATGTCTTGCCGGCCCCCGGCGAGGCCATCAGGTTCAGGGCCACCACGCCGGCCTGCTCCAGCCGCGCCCGATTCTGCGTCGCCAGGCGATCGTTGGCGCTGAGGATCTTCTCGACGATGGGGATGCGTTTTCCCATACCTGCCTCTCAAGATGCGGGCGCCGCGTGGTGCACCACCGGCCGCCAGTCACACGCTGCGCGATCAGGCCCCGCGCACCGGATCCGGAAGCCCGCCATCAGCGCGAATCCCAACCTGAGCCTAGCCGCAAACGCCCACCCTTTGCAGTGCACATTGTCACTTTCCGGGGAGGAACTTCTCGCCCAAGTTCATCCCATTAGGGGAACTTGGCTCAGCCGGGGGTCGGGGACGGGACCAGAGACAGCCGCTCGGCGATCAGGCGGCCGGCCTGCTCCACCCCCCGACGGGCGTGATCGGAGAGGCCGGGGCGGATCTCCTG
>JAJRUD010000230.1 GCA_024277995.1 Chloroflexota bacterium | reverse complement strand
GGTCGCCATGACATCACCCCGAACCGTCCGCGCCCCGCGCGGCACAAACCTCACCTGCAAGTCCTGGCTCACCGAAGCCCCTTTCCGCATGATCCAGAACAACCTGGACCCTGAGGTGGCAGAACGCCCGGAAGACCTGGTAGTCTACGGCGGCCGGGGGCAGGCGGCGCGCGACTGGGCCAGCTTCGAGGCCATCCTGGAAAGCTTGAAGGACCTGGAAGAGGATGAAACCCTGCTGGTCCAGTCGGGGAAGCCCGTCGCCGTCTTCAAGACCCACCGCGACGCACCGCGCGTGCTCATCGCCAACTCCAACCTGGTGCCTCACTGGGCTACGCAGGAGCACTTCGACGATCTGGCCGCCAAGGGCCTCATCATGTACGGCCAGATGACCGCCGGTTCGTGGATCTACATCGGCACTCAGGGCATCCTGCAGGGCACCTACGAGACCCTGGGATCCCTGGCCCATCAACGCGGCTGGCCCTCGCTGAAGGGCAGGTTCGTGCTCACCGCCGGCCTGGGCGGCATGGGCGGCGCCCAACCCTTGGCCATCACCATGAACGAGGGCGTGGGGCTGATCGTGGAGGTGGACCCGGCGCGCGCCCAGCGCCGCCTCGACAACGGCTACGTGGACACGGTGGTTGACGACCTGGAAGAGGCCATGACCCTGGTCGAAGAGGCGCTCAGGAAGCAAGACCCGCTTTCGGTGGGCCTGATCGGCAACGCGGCCGATGTCTTCCCCGAGCTCGCCCTGCGCGAGGTCACCCCAGACGTGGTCACCGACCAGACGCCGGCGCACGATCCCTTGTCCTACATCCCGCATGGCATGAGCGTGGAGCAGGCGGAGGCCCTGCGCAAGGTGAACCCCGAGGAGTACAGCCGCCGCGCCATGCAATCGATGGCCCGTCACGTCGAGGCCATGCTGGCCTTCAAACGCCACGGCGCGGAGGTCTTCGACTACGGCAACAACCTCCGCCAGCGGGCCTTCGAAGCCGGCGTCCAAGAGGCCTTCGACTATCCGGGCTTCGTGCCCGCCTACATCCGCCCGCTCTTCTGCCAGGGCAAAGGGCCTTTCCGCTGGGTGGCGCTCTCCGGCGACCCCGAGGACATCTACCGCACCGACGAAGCCATCATGGAGCTGTTCCCCGAGGACGAGCACCTGCACCGTTGGCTGCGCCTGGCGCGCGAGAAAGTCCCCTTCCAGGGTCTCCCCGCCCGCATCTGCTGGCTCGGCTACGGTGAGCGCGCCAGGGCCGGCCTGAGATTCAACGCGATGGTGGCCAGCGGCGAACTCAAGGCGCCCATCGTCATCGGGCGCGACCACCTGGACACGGGCTCTGTCGCCTCCCCCAACCGCGAGACGGAGGACATGCTCGACGGCACCGACGCCGTCAGCGACTGGCCCCTGCTCAACGCCATGCTCAACGCCGTGTGCGGCGCGACCTGGGTGTCCTTCCACCACGGCGGCGGCGTGGGCATCGGTTTCAGCCAGCACGCCGGCCAGGTCATCGTCGCCGACGGCACCCCTGAGGCGGCCAGGCGACTGGAGCGCGTGCTCACCGTCGATCCCGGGCTGGGCGTGGTGCGCCACGCCGACGCCGGCTACGATCTGGCCATCGATACGGCCCGCCAGCACGGCATCAAGATGCCCATGCTGGACGCGGCGAAGGACGATGGGGACTAGGGGGAACGGAGCGGGCAGGGGGGAGAAGTGATTGGTGATCAGTGATTGGTGAACAGGGAATAGGGATGCAGGGATTAGAGATTAGGGATTAGGGCCGGCGGCGGCGCAGCGTCGCCGCACCCCGCTCCACTCGCCCACCGCCTCCCGACCTCCGGCCTCAACCTCCAATCACACCGCCCCCCCCCCAACCTCACCTCTTGACTTGAGACTTGAGACTTGTGTCCTGCGTCCTGCGTCTTGTGACTCATACCCCCACACCCCAATCTGGTGTAGAATCAAGCCATGTTGCGTCGAGCCTCCCCTCTGCTGCTTTTCGCTCTCCTGCTGATCGTGGTCGCCGGACTGGTGGAATTGGGCCCTCCCGAGCGCACGCTGGGGGTCAACGTGCGCGTGGTCTACCTGCACGGCGCCTGGGTGTGGACGGCCCTGCTGGGTTTCGCGGCCAGCGCGCTGACGGGCCTGATCGGTCTCTGGCGTCAGGGACGTTGGCCCCAGCGATCGCTGGCCCTCGGCCAGGCCGCCGCATTCTTCTGGGTCACCTATCTGCCGCTGAGCCTTTGGGCCATGCAGACCAACTGGAACGGTCTGTTCCTGCAGGAGCCCCGTTGGCGCGTGGGGCTGGATTTCGCCATCATCGCCCTGCTGCTGCAGGGAGCGATCCTGCTCCTCGACCGCCCGCGCCTGGCCGGCGCCCTGAACGCCGGCTTTTTCGCCGCGCTGGTCTGGACGCTCAGCCGGACGGAGCAGGTGATGCACCCGCCCTCCCCCATCGCCAGTTCGGGTTCATCATCCATCCGCGGCTTCTTCGCCATACTGGTCCTGGCATGCCTGTTGGCAGCCTGGCAACTGGCCCGCTGGCTGGAAGCGCGTGCCGTCGCTTAACGTGGCCTCCCGGCATCCCCGCCTGCGGTCCCAACTGATCGCTTTCTCAGCGGTTCGCACCGTACTCAACACCGGCTACCGCATGGTCTACCCCTTCCTGCCCGTCATGGCGCGCGGCCTCGGAGTGGATCTCGAGACCATGGCCCTGGCCATCACAGCGCGCTCGGCGCTGGGCATGGCCGGGCCTTTCCTGGGGGGCACGGCTGATGCCCGCGGTCGCAAGACCGCCATGCTGCTGGGCCTGGTCCTCTTCTCCCTGGGCCTGGGGATAGTCGGCCTGTGGCCCACCTTCGGCGTTTTCACGGCCGGACTGCTGCTCGCCATGGCGGGCAAGATCATCTTCGACCCCGCCATGCAGGCCTACCTGGGCGACCGGATCCATTACGCTCGCCGCGGCCTGGCCATCGCTCTCACCGAGTTGGGATGGTCTGCATCCTTCTTTATCGGCATGCCGCTGGTGGGATGGCTCATCGACCGGCGCGGCTGGCGCGCCCCCTTCCCCGTGCTGGCCCTGCTGGGCGTGGTGGCCTTTGTCGCCCTGACGCGTCTCCTGCCCTCCGACGAGCGTCCGCAAGCGGCGCGCCAATCCCTGCGCCGCTCGCTGAGAAGCGTACTCAGGCACAGACCGGCCCTGGCCGGGTTGTGCCTGGGGCTGCTGGTCAGCGCCGCCAATGAACTGGTGGGGATCATCTTCGGCGCGTGGATGG
>JAJRUD010000229.1 GCA_024277995.1 Chloroflexota bacterium | reverse complement strand
TGGAGGTGGCCTGCGGCATTCCGATGATGATGCAGGGTACCAACAGCGAGGACATCGCCCGCGGCATCGACGAGATCATGATCCGCCAGCCGGTGGGCGTGGAGGCGGCCATCTGCCCCTTCAACTTCCCGGGCATGATCGCCTTCTGGTTCATGCCCTATGCCCTGGCCTGCGGCAACACCTACATCGTCAAGCCCTCGGAAAGGGTGCCGCTCACCATGCAGAAGATCTTCGCGCTGCTGGATCAATTGGGGCTGCCTGCGGGTGTGGTGAATCTGGTCAACGGGACGCGCCAGACGGTGGAGGCCATTCTGGACCACCCCGAAGTGCGGGCCATCAGCTTCGTGGGCTCGACGCCGGTGGCGAAAGCGGTCTATGCCCGGGCCGCTGCCAACGGCAAGCGTGCCCAGTGCCAGGGCGGGGCCAAGAACCCCATCATCGTCCTCCCCGACGCCGATCTGGAGATGACCACCGAGATCGCAGCCGACAGCGCCTTCGGCTGCGCGGGTCAGCGCTGCCTGGCGGCCTCGCTGGCCATCACGGTGGGGGAGGCGCGCGACAGTTTCACTGAGGCCATTGCGGAGGCGGCGGCGAAGCGCGTGGTGGGATATGGGCTGGAAGAGGGCGTGCAGATGGGGCCGGTGATCACACCCCAAAGCAAGGCACGCATCGAGAGCCTGATCGGAAAGGGCGCCCAGGAGGGGGCTGAGATCCTGGTGGACGGGCGGAACCCGCAGATCCCGGGCTACGAGCAGGGTTACTTTGTCCGGCCGACGGTTCTACGGGGCTTGCCGCCAGAGGGCGAAGTGGCCCGCACGGAGATCTTCGGCCCCGTGCTGGGCCTGATGCACGTGGACACCATCGACGACGCCATCGAACTCGTCAACAGCGGACAGTTCGGCAACATGGCTTGCCTGTTCACGAGCAGCGGGGCGGCGGCGCGCAAATTCCGCTACGAGGTGGACGCGGGCAACGTGGGTATCAACGTGGGCGTGGCGGCGCCCATGGCCTTCTTCCCCTTCAGCGGATGGAAGGAGAGCTTCTTCGGCGATCTGCATGGTCAGGGGATGGACGCGGTGGAGTTCTTCACGCAGAAGAAGGTTGTGGTAGAGCGCTGGCCGCGCGAGTGGTCGCGCAAGTTCTAGCCATTTTTCCGCCGGCGCTGCAGCCAGGCGCTGCCTTTGATCGTCCCGCCGCCAAGCACTCCCACCAGATGGCCTGTGAGGAAAGGCCACATGGGCGGCTCAACCTCAGCGAACCACAGCAGGAGGAAATAGGGGATCCAGGCCACGACACCGAGCCAGATCAGGATCCGCCCAAGGGTCTTGTGTTGCACGTGTTTCTCTCCCTATCGAAGCGCCGGAGCGTTCATCCCCGGCGCTTCGGCAATCCTACCGCGGCTCAGGCTGCTTGTCGATGGATGAACCCGATCGCGGCCGGCCGGTCGGTGATCCGCAGCCAACGCGCGACGGTATCCTCTCGCTGACAGAAATAGCGGCGCATTTGGCTGCCGCAGTATTATGTAAAGAGAGTTGGCCGCTTGGCCGGATCTGCGGGAGGGGGACGGAAGTGATGGCCGAGAGGAGCGGCGTAAGCGACTGCGCGTTGAGGGAGGGAAGAGAAAGGGAGCCGGACAGGTGAAGGTCCCTGAAGGCTCCCTAGCCTGCGATGGCCGTCCACAATTGATACAGGCCGAAGAGCGCCAGCGCCAGTGAGGAGAAGCCGTTCAACGTACGCGTCACTCGAGGTCCGAGGTTGCGCGCCAGGCTGAAGAGCAGAATAAGGGCTGCCATTCCGCCCATCAGTGAGCTGTAGAAAGCGGTGATGAAAGAGATGGCCCGCGAAGGGGCCAGGGCCCATCCTTGTAGCAGAAGGGGGCCAGCGACCGTGGCCCAGAAGATATAGGGCGCCGGGTTGAGCAGGTTGATCATGGCTGCCTGCAGCAGGCTGTTGGGGGTGCGATGGGAGACCTGAGTTGGCGAGGACGTTTCCTGGAAGGCCATCCAGGCGCCGTATGCCAGGTACAGCAGGAACACTCCCCCTGCGAATCGGAGGCCGCGCAGTAGAGCCGGCGGCGTCTGGGTGAGCAGCAGCACGACCAGGGCCACGATGGGGCCGTCGCTGAGCAGAGGCGCCAGGGAGGCTGGCAGCGTGCGCCGCCAGCCGTTGCGCATGGTGCTGGACAGCAGATAGGCCTGCAATGGGCCGGGAGAGGCCGCCGCGGAGAGCCCGAGGGTCAGGCCGGCGATTACATACTGCATTGGTGCATGGGTCGTCCCGCAGATCCGCTGCGCGCGGCGCAGCAATCTGGCTACTGATCCTTGAAGAGCGGCAGGTGGCCCAGGGCGAGGATGTGGCTCCACTTCTGCGGATCGCCCTCGGTGAAGACGGCCGCCTCGCCTGCGATCTCGGCCCCGGCGAGGCTCATCAATTTGCGCATGCCCTCCAGCGTGGAGCCGGTGCTCACCACGTCGTCGATCAGCAGCACGTTTCTGCCCTGGACCAGACCGCGATCCTTCTCGTCCAGGTAGAGAGTCTGCGGCTGGCCGGTGGTGATGGAGAGCGTCTCAGCCTGTATCGTCTCGCCCATGTAGAGCTTGTACGTCTTGCGCAGCACCACGTAGCGCTTGCCTGTGATGAGGGAGAGCGCGTGCGCCAGCGGGATGCTCTTGGCCTCGGGAGTGACGATCAGATCGAAGTCCACCCCATTCAAGCGCTGGGCCAGGGCACGGGCGCAGGCTTCCACCAACTCGGTGTCCCCCAGGATGTTGAGCACGGCGATACGCAGGCCGGGTGCCACTTCGAAGAGCGGCAGGTCACGGCGCAAGCCGGCTACTTCAACGCTGTAGGTCTCTCGCTCGGGCAGCATGAGGTCCTCTCCTCCTGCAGGGCCCGCCAGGGGGGACGGGCAAGGGTCTTTCAGGTCGCGCCTCGCCCTTCGATGGTTTCAATAGCCAACTGCGAGGGCTGATCCAGAGCATGGCAGGGCACATTATAACCCAGTGGCGGATGGGGCGGCGTTGGACCGCCTCTCCCGATATCGGCGAGGCACGGGTCAGGGGGGCGGCCTATCGAAAGATCTGCTATGCGGCCCCCGGCCCCTGCTTGTCGATTTCCTTGAAAACGTAGATGCCGTCCTCGATGGGCCACAAATGCCCGCAGGTGCCGCACAGGACGCCGGTGGGTTCCTCGGCCATGTCCAGTGCACCGCAGCGTGGGCAGCGCCAGAAGGCGCCTGCGGGCGCACCGGCCCCCTCGCCGACCGCCACGGCCTGTGTGAAGACGCTCGGTGAGAGTTGCCACAGCCGGCCTGTTGGCTGCAGCAGCGCGTCGAGAGAGACCAGCAATTTCAACGGTACGTGTTCCTTGAGGGCCGGAATCCGAAAATGGGAGACAGTGCGCACGCGACGCACGCGGAAGCCAGCCTGTTGCAGCCAGCGACGCACGGTGCGCGGGTGGAAGTCGAAATTGAGCGGGGCAAACTCGACGGGCCGCAGGTCGAAGGGAGACCAGGATTGACGGCGAAGCAGCCAGCGGCCGATGGCTTTCACGTTGCGCTTGTTGGCGTACTCCAGGATGAAGAGCGCCTCCGGTTCGAGAGCGGCCCGCACCTGTCGCAGCGCGGCCAGAGGGTCGGCCATGTGATGCAGGGTGCGGATCATGGTGGCCGCCTGGAAGAGGCCGGGGGCGAAGGGGAGGCGATATACGTCAGCCGCCACGTACAGATATCTCTCACTCCGCCCCAGGCGATCCTGCGCCTGTCGCAACTGCGTCCGGGAATAATCGAGCAGCACGATCTGGTCATAGCCGCGGTAGCGGAGCGTGTTGCGTCCCGCCCCGGCGCCCACCTCGAGCAGGCGGCCGGCGCCCGGCGGCAGTAGCGCTCGCAAGGCGATGGCCTCCACCAGGTCTTCATAGGCGCGGCCGCCCTGTTCCCAGAAGCGCTGCTGGTAGTCGGAGTCTTCGTAATCGCAGATGGGCGGCGATTGGTTCATCGGTTTACCCGCGAAACGCCGGGGCCCAGGGCCACCGGCGCGTTCGGATCGGCCCTATTGTACCCGAAAGTCCCGGCGACAATGGGATCCATGCGGGATCCAGAATCGCGGGGCGCCCCAGGCGCCCAACGGCCCGGTTCGTGCCTGACAGGCATCCGGGGCACACAGTGCTCATGCGCGATGGCGCGATGGGCGGGAGCCGGGGAAGGTGCCCCGCGCGGGTCCCAGCCCGGCCAGCAGAGAGGCAATGGCGAAGGCGCTTATGTCAAGCAACCCAGGGGATGAGAAGATGCTGGAGACTTGCCTGCCCGTCAATCTTCCTCGAAGCGGGATTCTTCGATCCTGCGCCTCAACTGTTCGGGCTCTTCCAGGACCTCATAGGCGCCGCTGGAGCTCTCGGCCTTTAAGCGGGCCTGCGCCTGTTCCAGCTCATCTGGCGAGGCACGACGCACGACGGACCATCGGCCGCAGTGGGGGCAGCGCTCCAACTTGCCCAAGATCATATTGAGCGCGAAGAAATGCCGGTTGAAAGGCAACCCGCAGCGGGGACAGACCGCGCCCCCCGCGAGGCCGTAATCACCGGGCCGGCGGCCGCCGCGACGAGTCGACAGCGCGGTGATCAGCACACCCAGTGACATCAAGATCGCCAGAATGCCAAGGAATGGCAGGAGAAGCGCGCGCAGGTTCCGCCAAGCCTGCTCCCGGGTGATGAACTCCACGGCACGCGGCGCGGATCGGACTTCCCGCCCCTGACTGGTCAAGCCCACTGCCGACAACGTGTGACGACCAGGGGCGAAGTCGGCGGTGTTGAACCTGGTTTCGAAGGGCGGCTCGCGATCGACCCGAAGGACCTGATCGTCTAGGTAGAAGGTGACCTGCGTCAGGTCGGTCGGACCCTCGGCGCCCAGGGTGAAGGTGCCTTGCATGCGCCCACTGAAGTCGTTGTAGCCGAAATTCTTGTTCAGACTCAAGCGCAGCTCCTGCTGGGCGCGCGCCGGCAGTGGGACGAGCAGCAGGAGGAGAAGGAGGAGGACCAGGATGTACTGCGAAGAGCGGTGCTGCATAATACCCTCACTTCCACCGGGTGAGGATGGTTTCGCGCTCGAAGAGGCGCGTGGCGGCGTACAGCAGCCCCGCGTCGAGCACGACCAGGCTGGCGGCCATCCAGAGGATCAGGCGCTGATTGAGGAAGAACAGGCCGGCGACCTGGCCGAAAAACATGCCCAGCATCGGCAGGATCACCAGCATAGAGAGCTGCTCTGCGACGCGGGGATCGCTGGCGCGCGAGGAGACCATCACCGCCACGCTGACCGCTGCCAGCGACAGCAGCGGGCCCACCAGGAACACCGCTGTGAGCCAGAGCGGATCCAGCAAACGGGCGAGGACCGCGGGCTCTGCGGCCAGCAGCCAGGCTCCCAGGGCGAATAGGCCGAAGGCGCCCCAAGTGGCCACCACGGCCGGGATCGCCGCCGCCAAAGCCTTGCCGGCCAGCAATTGCAGGGTGCTGATGGGCGTGGCCAGCAGCGGCTCCAGCGTGCGGGTCGTCTTCTCTCCCACGATGCTGTAGGAGGCTATGGTGACGGGGATCGCCAGCGGGAGCAGCATGAAGAGCAGCAGGAATTGGCTCACCAGGAAGTACTGCATGCATCCCAGGCTGCTCAAACCCGAACAGGACTCGAGAAAGACGGGCGGGACGTCGGCGGTCATCGTCCCTGCCAGATCGCCTGAGCCGCGAGTGGTGTAGAGTATGACCAGCGGCAGGGCGGTCAGGATCAGCGGCAGGAAGGCCACGGTGAAGAGGACAAAGCGGTTCTTGAAGACTTCCGACCATTCTTTGCGGACCAGGATCCAGGTTTCGTGCATGGTTTGCTCGCTATCAGCTATCGGCTATCGGCGACCCCGCGAGTCTCTCCCCGATGGCCGCTCCTCTTCTGGACCAGTCTCAGGTACACGTCCTCCAGGGAGCGGCGAAGCTCACCCACGAATTGGACATCGGCCCCGGCCTCGACCAGCGCCCTGATGAGAGTCGGGTTTTGAGTCTCGGGGTCTTCCAGCTACACCACCAGTTTATTCTCCACCTGGCGGACCGAGCGCACAAAGGGGAATCCCTCCAGCAGAGCCAGGTGGGACGGATGGGCGATCCGCAGGTGGAAGACCACCGTGCGGCCGAATAGGCGCTGACGCAGAGCGGCGGGGGCGTCCAGGGCCAGCAGTCGTGTGTTGATGACCGCGATGCGATCGCACAGGCGATCGGCCTCGTCCAGATTGTGGGTGCAGAGGAAGATGGCCCGCCCCGCGTGGCGCAGGTCGGCGATGAAGGACCGCACCATGCGAGCCGCCTCGGGGTCCAGGCCGCTGGTGGGCTCGTCGAGGAAGAGCACCTGGGGCTCGTGCAGCAGGGCCCGGGCGATGGCCAGCTTCTGGCGCATCCCACGCGAAAAGGTGCCGGCCGGGTCATTCCGACGGTCCCAGAGGCCCAACAGGCGCAGGTAGCGTTCCACGCGCGCTTCCACATCTGGGACACGATAGAGTTGGGCGTAGAAGGACAGGTTCTGGGCCGCGCTGAGGCGGTCATAGAGGCCGGGGGATTCGGTGAGCACGCCGACCTTGCGGCGCACCTGATCGCTTTCGCGTCCGACCTCGTGCCCTGCAATCCAGGCACGACCCTCTGTGGGGGCGATGAGAGCGCTGAGCATGCGGATGGTGGTGGTCTTTCCGGCGCCGTTGGGCCCCAGGAAGCCGAATATCTCGCCCGCCTGCACTTCCAGGCTCAGGTTGTCGACGGCGAGGACGTGGTTGAAGCGCTTGCTGAGCCCCTCGGCCTGGATCAGAGGGGTGTGGCTTATCCTGTGCGCGGTCTCAGGCATAGCGGCTGTCCTCCAGGGCTTCAGGTGAGAGCGGCCCCTGGGTCGGAGAGAGGGACGGCGGGGGTGGTGGGGCCATCCCGCCCGCGGGTGGGGCCTGCGCCGGAGGCTCTCCCCCTCGCAGGGCGAAGATGATCCCCAGGCTGGCGAGCGCGAGCGCGCCCAAGAGCGCCTCGGCCGCATAGGCGCCCCAGAGGGAAACCGCCATCAGGGCCAGGGCGTTGGCCAGCGCGTGCCACAGGATTGCGGCACCCAGCCAGCGGGCGCGGGAGCGAGTGAAGGATTGCAGTACGAGCACAGCCAGTGTGAGGTGCAGGACCAGCGAGAATGCGCGCTCGAGGGCGCCCAGCAGCACGATGGGCCAGGGGGTGGCCCAATATGCCTGCAACTGGGCTTGAGCCTGAGCCAACTGCTCGGCGGGAACCAGGATGCTCAGGTCGGCTCCGCGCAGGGCCAGGGCCTGCAATAGTGCGTAGAGCACCAGCAGGCCGGTAAGGACGGCCTCGATGCCGCCGTGGCCGGCGCCGAACATCAGCGCCTGGTGCCAGGTGCGCGCCTCGCGCAGCCAATAGCGATAGACCAGATAGCGCGCCCCTTCCTCGAAGATCCCCGAGGATAGCCCGTAGGCCATGGCCGTCAGGGCAAGCGGCCAGCCCGAGAACTGGCCCTGCAGGCCGAAGCGAGCCAGGGCTGGCCGCAGGGCCAGGGAGTTGAAGGGCAGGTGAAGAGCCTGTGACGTCACGAAAGTGACCGCGCCGACCCAGTAGAGCCGCCAGGGCGTGCCCAGGCGTCGGGCCAGGAAAAGCCCCAGCGCGAGGGGCAGCAGGATCATGAGCAGGCCATTGAGCGCGCGGGCGGCGATGGTCATCAGGGTCGCTCCGCGATTGGCTGCCATCCGCCCCGCCGTGCGATCCAAAGGCAGAGCGCCCCCAGCGGCAGCCAGGAGAGGGCGCCAGCGCTGCCGACGAAGATCGGGTTGGGGCCCCCGAAAAAGAGCAACAGGCTCAGGGAGCCGGCCACGGCGTTGGTGGCGGCGTGGGCCAGGCTGGGCGCCCACACGCTGTCTGTGCGTTGGCGCAGCCAGCCGAAGAATATCGAGAGCAAGATGGTGGTCACGGTGAAGACGGCTGGCCACAGCAGGGGATGGTCGGTGAAATCATGGCCGCGCAGGTTGAGCGGCAGGTGCCACAGCGACCAGATCACCCCGGTCGCCACGGCTGCCAGCAGGGGGCGCTCGGGGGCGATGCGCAAACGCAGGTAGCTACGCCATCCGAACTCCTCACCCAGCAGGATGGGCGTCGCCAGCAAGCCGGTGAGCAGCGATTGGGCAGCCATCAGCGGCAGCAGCAGGCGCCCCGGGAGAGGCAAGGCGTCCGGCGGGGCGCCAAGGGCCTGCAGGGCGCGCTGCAGGCTCCAATCGGGCTGCGCCAGGCCCAACGCCGTCGTCAGCACCAGGATGAAGCCGGCGACGACCAGCGGATAGGGCCAGGCCAGCAGGTACAGGCGCCAGGAACGGAGGTTGGGGCGCAGGCCGGCGTCGTCGAAGCCCTCTCCGGTGACCCAGCGGCGCACGATCGCCGCCGCCAGCGCTGGAGCGAAGGCGGCCGGCAGGATGGCGAGCTGGAAGCGGGGATCGCGCGGCTGGAGGCCCAGCCGCAGCGGGATGGCCCATAAGCCCCAGGCGGCGCCGAAGGTCAGGGCCAGATAGGACAGGACACCTTTCGAGCGGCGGCTCATGCGATGGCTCCCGCGATCAGGCGCAGGGCACATGTTTCACGTGAAACATCATTGCTGCCGCCCCTCTCCCTCGCCGTGCACCCTTTCCCTGCGGTAGCGCAGGTAAGAATAAGTCGCCGGGATCAGGCCAGCGAGGATCAGGATGGTCAGCAGCGCGGCCAAGTGACCGCCCGGAAGCAGCAGGGAGATCAACAGGATGAGCAGACCGCTGATCACCCATAGGCGGCCGCCGAAGCGGTGCGTCTCGCGCCACACGCGCTCGCTGGAGAGGGTCCAGGGCGTGCGGATGCCGACGAACCAGTTGGGGCGCACCCGCGGCAGGGCATTGCCTACGATGATAAGGAAGACGCCGAACCCGCCCAGCAGCATGGCCACTGGGAGCCGTTGGCGCCCTTGGATCACCGTGAGCAGCACGAGCGCCTGCAGGTAGATCAGGACGAGTGTGACGCCCACGCGCACCAGGCGGTAGGTCTGCTCGAAGCGGGCCACGTTGGCCCGCAGAGGGTCGATGCGCGGCAGGAGGAAGAGGCCGAGGTAGGTGGCCAGGGTCGTGGCGGGCAGCAGGAAGGCGCCCACGGCCCGCGGGGCGTAGTTGTCCGGCAGGCCGGCCACGTTCCAGTGGACGGGCATGGGGTCCGGCAGGCGTGGATATATCAGCGCAGTGGTCAGGAAGCTCAGTCCGATGAGGGTGAGCGGGAGCCATTCTCGCTTCCAGCTAAAGCGCATCGTCGTCCTCCCCCAGCAGGGATAACAGCCCCGCCAGGAACTCTTGGATCACCGTGGCGTTGAGCGAGTAGATGAGTTCCTGCCCGCGCCGCTCGGCCGACACCAGCCCGGCGGCTTTGAGCACGCTCAGGTGATGCGATATGGAGGGCTTGGAGATGGTGAAATGAGCCGCGATGTCCCCGGCGCTCATGTCGCCCTCCTGCAGCAGGCGCAGGATCTCGCGACGTGTGCTGTTCGCCAGCGCCTTGAATGCTTGCTGCATGGCATCCTCTGGCGGCTGCGCCGCGCCGCCCCTCGACCGTCGATGCCGGCGCGGCGGGTGCAAGGTGCCCACTGCCCGGCTGTGGCAGGAGCCCGCGTCGATAATTAGACGTTTAGCTAATTATACAACTTTGTGCCCGGGATGCAAGCCGTCACCCTGCATGCGCCGGGGAAAGGCGAGGTCGTCCCTGGCCCGCGACATAGTGTGCATGCCTCGGGATCGGTCGGCGGGCCTTGGCGACGAGATGCTATGCCCCTGCTCTCTTGCCCCCCTCCTTCTCGCCTGCTGCCGCGGGGCGCCGGGGCTTGATCTTTCGTCGCCGCGTGCTACAATAGGCGGCGAGGTTGTATGGATGTATAGTCAATGAAACAACTACCGCTGATCGTCGATAAGGATAGCCCCACGCCGCTCTATTACCAGCTCAAGGAGCAGTTGGCCCTGCTCATCCGCAACGGCACCTTCCCCGCCGGCAGCAAGCTGCCCTCCGAAACCCGCATCAGCCAGGAACTGGGCCTCAGCCGCGGCACCGTGCGCCAGGCCTTCACCGCGCTGGTGAATGAAGGACGCCTGTACCGCGTCCAGGGTCAGGGCACCTTCGTGAGTCAGTCCCCGCCCGCGCTGAGCCTGGTGCGCCGCTTCACCAGCTTCGCCGAAGATATGCGCGAGATGGACGTGCTCTTCGCCACTCGCGTGCTGGACAGGAACGTCATCCCCGCGCGCGGTCGCCTGCTGACCAAGCTCAACCTGACCCATGAGGACCGCGTGCTCTACATGGAGCGCCTGGGCGAGGTGGAAGGGGAACCCTTCGTGGTGGCCTTCACGTACCTGGCCGAGAAACTGTGCCCGGGATTGCTGGAGCGCGATCTGGAGAACCGCACGCTATACGAGATCCTGGAAGAGGATTACGGCCTGCACCTGGCCAGGGCGACGCGCACCTTGGAGGCCTCCACCGCCGACGAATACGAGGCCGAGCTGTTGGGCATCCCCGTCGGCGCGCCCATCCACTTCATGCACAACCTGTCCTATCTGGAGGATGGGCGGCCCATCGAGTATTCCCGCCTGCGCTTCCGCGGCGACCGGAGCAGGATCACTTTCGAGGTCGAGCGCTGAGGCGCGATCCTGCGCACTGAAAGATCGTGAGGCATGGCCGTGCAGATCATGGTCCGCTATTCGGGACCCCTGATCCAGATCACCAGGCGGCGGCGGGAGGCGGTCGTGCTCCCCGAGCAGGCCACCCTGGTCGAGCTCATCCGGCACCTGGGCCGGACCCATGGGCAGCCCTTTCTCCGGCTTTTCTTCCGTGACGGCTCGCGGTTCGAACCGGAATTCGTCGTCATACGCAACGGAGCCGTCTTCGAGGACTACCAGGGCGCGCTCTGTGATCAGGATGAGATCGCGCTGGTGGCACTTTTCGCCGGCGGGAGCGCGTGAGCGTGCGGAGCGGGAAGCCTCGCAGAGAGCGGGGCCCTCGCGGCGAGCGAACTGATCGCCGTATCGACAAACCTATCGGGGCGGTGGTGCGATGAAATACAAAGGCTACACGGGCAGGTTGCTCCGCGTTGATTTGGGCAGCGGCGCGATCGGGGAGATCCCCGTCACGGAGGAGCAGGCGGCGCGTTTCGTCGGGGGCCGCGGCATGGCGACCGAGATCCTCTACCGCCGACTGCCTGCGGGGGTGGATCCTTTTTCCGAGGCGAACGACCTGCTCGTCTTGACAGGGCCCGCCGCCGGCACACCTTTCCCCACGGGCTCGCGCACCGCGGTGGCGACGGTGTCGCCGCTCACCATGACCTTGAGCACGGGCTACATGGGCGGGCACTTCGCCCCAGAGTTGAAGTATGCCGGCTACGATGGCATCCTGGTCACCGGTCGCGCCGAGCGACCGGTGATGCTCGTCATCCAGGACGGCCGAGCCGGGCTGCAGGATGCCTCTCACCTGTGGGGGCTCGATACGCAGGTCACGCAGGAGGAGATCACGCGGGCCGTGGGCCCGGTTAAGGTCATGTGCATCGGCCCGGCGGGCGAGCACGGCGTGCGCTACGCCGCCATCGCGCATGAACAGCACCTGGTCGGCCGCGGCGGTGCGGGGGCGGTGATGGGCTTCAAGAACCTCAAGGCCATCGCCGTCCGGGGGACCGGTTCGGTGCAGGTTGCGGCAGACCCCGACTTGTTCTTCGCGCGCATGCGCGAGATGCAGTCCATCATTCAGGAAGACCCCATCGCGCGCCGCTTCCGTCAGATCGGCACGGCCAGCGGGATGCCCAAGAAGAACAAGATCGGCGCCCTGCCGACGCGCAACTTCCAGCGGGGTGTCTTCGACCACGTGGAGCACTTTGGCCCGGAGCCGCTGGTGGAGATGATCCAACGCTACGAGTCCTGCGCCCACTGCCCGGTTTCTTGCGGCAGCGTGGTGCGCTTCGACTTCAACGGCGAGTCAATCGTCAGCGAGCGCATCGAACATGAGAGCCACTGGGCCCTGGGGCCGCTCTGCGACGTCGGAGACCTGCGGGCGGTCCTCAAGGCCAGCGACACCTGCGATCGCCTCGGTTTGGACACCATCTCCGCCGGCGCCAGCATCGCCTTCGCCATGGAGGCCCGGGAGCGCGGGCTGTTGCGCGACGAGGACCTGGACGGGCTCGACCTGCGATGGGGCGATCCTACCCTGCTGGACCCCCTGCTGGACCGCATCGCGCGCCGGCAGGGGATCGGTGATCTGCTGGCTGACGGCGTGCGTCTGGCGGCGGAGAAACTGGGCGGCGATGCGCACTACTTCGCCATGCACACCAAGGGGCTCGAGTTGTCGGCCTTCGAGCCGCGCGCCTTTACCGGCATGGGCCTGAATTTCGCCACCGCCAGCCGCGGCGCGGATCACAATCGCGCCTTCACCATCGCCGCCGAGTACTACGGCATCCTGGGCGACCTGGATCGCCACGCCCATGAGGGCAAGGCGAAGATGGTGAAGGAACTGCAGGACTTCTCCGCGGTCATCGATTCGATCATCGCCTGCATGTTCACCATCGACTTCAGTACCGATGTGCAGCTCTTTTCCGACGCCATCAACCTGATCACAGGCATGGAGATCGACCCGGATGAGTACTACCGCATCGGTGAGCGCATCAGCAACCTGGAGCGCCTCTTCAACCTGCGCCAGGGAATCGGCGGCGAGCAGGATCGACTGCCGCCGCGCATCCAGCGGGAGGCCGTCGCGGAGGGCGACGCCGGCCCGCTGGACATCAAAGCCATGCTGCGCGAGTACTACGACCTGCGCGGCTGGGACGAGAGCGGCGCGCCCACCCGTGAGCGATTGCGAGCCCTGGACCTGATCGACCTCGCGCCCCACGAGGCGAAGGAAGGCGCGGGATGATCGAGGCCTTCCTCTTCGACTTTCACCGCACCCTGGTCTACTCCCGGGCCTGGCTGGCGCTTGAGATCAAGACCCTGCCGCGTGCCGCCTTCGCATATCTGGCGCGCACGGGGCGGATCCCACTGCTTGACGAAGAGCAGTTTGCCAGGGCCGAGGCTGTCTTTCGCGCTGCCCGTATGCGGGCCGAGGAAACCGGCTATGAGACGAGCCACGTGGAGGACCTGCGGGACATGGTGGAGGCGTTGGGGCTGCGAGACGCGGTTCCCGATCGCGTGGTTGAGCAGACCGTCGCGGAGCTGCACAGGCGCTGTGTCGAAACTGCAGAACTGATGGACGGCGCGACCAGGGCCCTGACCGATCTGAAAGGGATGGGCTACCGCCTGGGCATCGTCTCCAACGCCGCCTACAGCCCTTTTCTGACTTGGACGCTGGAACGCTTTGGCCTGTCGGGCTTCTTCGAGCTTGTCGTCGTCTCGGCGGACGTGCACACGCGCAAGCCCTGGCTGCGCATATTCGAGATCACCCTTGAACGGATGGAGCTCCTCCCGCAGCAGGTTGTGTATGTGGGCGACGATTTCCGCAAGGACGTACAGGCCTCGAAGGAACTGGGGATGCGCGCCCTCTGGTTCCGGCCGGATGAGGAACCCATCGCGGCGGAGCAAAGGAAAGTCGCAGACGCCGTCATTAGCTCGCTGAAGCAGGTCCCGCTCTATGGGGAGCGCTGGCGTGAAAGGGAGAGCTGATCTGTGATCGCCTTCGATTCGGACGGGTGCATCAATTGCCGGCTGTGCGAGGACGTGTGTTCATACCACTTCGCCGGGTCCTTCAAGCCGGCGGTGGCCGCCATTCGCCTGGAGCGGCCGGGAAAATTCCTCAAGATCAGCGCGCAGGTCTGCAATCTGTGCGAGGGGCTGGGGGAGCAGATGTGCGTCAGCGTGTGCCCGACGGAGGCTCTGCTGCTCGCCGTGCTGGGCTCTGGGCAGTTCGTCAAGTTCGAGCAAGAATTGTGCATCACGTGCATGGCCTGCGTTGAAGCGTGCCCTGAAGAGGCGGTGGCCTATGACGAGGAGGCCGGCAGCTTCAACATCTGCGATCTGTGCGGGGGCGATCCGCTCTGCGTCAAGTGGTGCCCGGAGAAGGTGCTGTGGGTGGAAGGTGTCGTTGGGGGCTGAGCGATCATGGCGCGCGGGCGGCTGTGGCGCATGGCGCCCGCCGCCTGACGAGAGTTCGCTCGATGTCGGGCAGAGCGGCGTGGTCCCTTCCGGCTGCGCGGCGCACATCAGATATGGATGGACCTGGAGGCGAGTATGACTTCAGAGACGCTCGTGCAGCGCGCGCGGCGCTACGCCTCGCTGCGCGATATGGACCCGGATGAGCGGGCGGATAGGGAGACTGACCTGCGCGGCGCAGATCTCTCCTCGGCAGACCTGGCAGGAGTGGACCTGCGCCGCGCTAACCTCTACCGAGCCAACCTGCGTGGTGCATGCTTGCAGGGCTCTGTCTTGATCAAGGCTCACCTGCGCGAGGCCGATCTGCGTCAGGCGGACCTGCGCCAGGCCGACTTGCGCGGGGCGAATCTGATCGATGCTCAACTCCAGGGGGCCGACCTGTCGGCGGCACTGCTGCAGGAGGCGATCCTCGACGGTGCCCACCTCGAGGGGGCTAAGCTGCCCCCTGACTACAACGATGTCATCCTCTCCTTCGCAGATCCGCCCGCGATGGAGGGCTGATCACCGCGCCGCGAGCGCGGCTCCCACGCCCTGCCCCAGCGTGACCGGGTATCCCAGATCGCGCAGACTGCATTCCAGCGCGGAGAGGGCCATCTCGACGTAAACCGGCTGCGCCATGTAGCCCATGTGGCCGATGCGGATGACCTTGCCCGCCAGCTCCTTCAGCGATCCCGTGATAGCCACCCCGTAACGCTCGCGCATACGATCGATCAGTTGGTTGGCGTCGATGCCCTCGGGGACGGTGATGGCCGTGACGCAGGTGGACATGATCTCATCGCTGGCCGGCCAGAGTTCCAGCCCCATGGCGCGCACCCCAGCGCGGCACATCCTGGCCGCCTGGGCGTGGCGGGCGATGCGGTTCTGCAGGCCTTCTTCCAGCACGAGCGTCAGGGCCTCGTTGACGCCGTTGATCTGGGCGACGAAGACCGTAAAGGGGAAACGGCGCTGCTCCATCCACAGCTCTTTCCAGTCAAGCAGGCTGAGGTAGGATCGGCGCCGCGGGGTGGGGTGCTCGCGCATGGCCTGCCAGGCCCGCTCGCTGACGGCCAGCAGGGCGGAGCCGGGAGCAGCGCCCAGGCATTTGTGGGGACCGGCGATGCACAGGTCCACACCCCATTCGTCGACCGGCACGTCCATGCCGCCCAGGGATGAGACGGCGTCCACGATGGTGAGTGCGCCGTACTGGCGCGCCAGGGCGCAGATCTCGCGTACCGGGTTGAGCGTGCCCGAGGGCGTCTCGCTGTGCACCATGGCGATGAAACGGATGTCCCCCTCCCGCTTGAGAACCTTCTCCACCTCGGCCGGGTCGATGGCTTGGTTGTAGGGGACCTTGATTTCGATGGGGTCCTGGCCGCTGTAGAACTTGAAGTAGCGCGCGTAGCCGGCCCCGAAAACGCCCGAGACCAGATTGAGGCATTTATCCCCCGGCCGCACGGTGCACGCGCTGGCGGCCTCCAGCCCGAGCACCGCCTCCCCCTGCATGATCACCACGTCGCCCTTGGTCTGGAAGACGCGCTGCAGCTTCTCTGTGGTGTCGTCGAAGAGGGCGTGGAATTCAGGATCGTAGTGGTACAGCAGTTGTCGGGCGTAGGCCTGTCGCACCCGGTCATGGATGGTCACCGGCCCGGCGGACATGGTGTACTTGGTGAGTATGTCTTTGGATGTAGCCATCAGCCTCTTTCCGTTTTACAGAATCTTGGTCAGTTCGTCGACGGCGAAGTAAGGCAATTCGTTGACCGACGCCCCGCTCACCAGCAGGCGCCCCTCCTTTGCGGATGTCACCACGCCGATGGGTGTGCAGGTGACGCCGATCCCGTCCAGGCGCTCACTGAGCGCGGCGACGCTCGCTGGCGCTGCGGTCAGGATCAACATCCCGGAGGCGATCAGGCCGATGGGATTCAGCCCATAGGCGCCGCATATGCTCTCGGTTTCGGGCAAGACCGGGATCCTCTCGGCCTCTATGCGCAGGCCGATCTCGCCGGCTTCTGCCAGCTCGTGCAGCGCTGTGGCCAGGCCACCCTCGGTGGCGTCAGTCATGCAATGCACGCCTTCCGTCTCCGCCGCCATCAGGGCCTCGTGGAACACGCTGATCCCCGGGTCGTAGAGGAAACTCTTGGCGCGGTCGACCAGTTCCTCCGGGAGGCCTTTAGAGACCAGGTCCTCGCCCCGCTCGCGGGCGATGATCGACGTGCCCTCGATGCCAACGGCCTTGGTCACCAGCACGATGTCCCCGATCTGCGCACCGCCCGTGGCCACCAACGCATCGCGCGCCACCTCGCCGATCAGATGGCCGACCACGATGGGGCGGTCCAGGTTGTAGGTCACTTCGGTGTGGCCGCCGATGACGGTGACGCCCACCTTGCGGCTGGCTTCGAAGATTTGCCGGAAGATGTCCTCCACCATGGCCGGGGTGGTCTTCTCTTCGGGGAGCAGGATGCAGTTCAGCATCCAGCGCGGGCGCACGCCGCGCACCACCATATTGTTGACGCACACGTTGACCAGGTACCAGCCGATTTCGTCGGTGGGGAAGGTGATCGGGTTGGTCTTGGTGACCAGGTAGCGATCGCCCAGGTCAATCACGGCCGCGTCTTCGCCGATCTTGGCGCCGATGGCCACCCGCTCGTCTTTCGTGGTGTACTTGGCCAGCAGATCCGATAAAAAGGCCATCTCCAGCTTGCCGGTGGGAAGGAAGCCTTCCATACGCGTAACTCCCGTTCTCTCGTGTTCAGCTCACAATAAGATCGAGGCCCTGCGGCGAACCTCGCCTCGGCTCCACGCGCGCCTCAGAACAAGCTGATCGGCTGTCTGCCGAAGCCATAGCGGAAGTTGAGGTACAGCAGCAGGAGCGCCGTGGCGAAGATCGCGAAGGTGAAGACCCAATCCAGAGGCCTGAAGCTGATGTCGCGCAGGTAGGTGCGCTCCACGCCGTGGGCGCCGAAGGCGCGCGCCTCCAGGGCACGGGCCAGTTGGTCGCTGGCGCGCAGGGCGCTGATCACCATGGCGACGAAGATGGGCATCAAAGTGCGCACCCGGCCGAAGCCCTTGCCCTCAGAGATGTTCAGGGCGCGGGCTTGCTGGGCCTCCGAGATCACCGCGTACATACCCTGGAAGGTCGGGATGTAGCGCAAGGCCAGGGCCAGGATCAGCCCCCATTCGAAGGGCATCTTCAACTTCACCAGGCTGCGAACGATGGACGGTTGATCGGTTGAATACAGCCAGGCGAAGACGACGAAGGCCATGGTCATGATGCGCAGGCCCAGTACAGCGCCCTGGGCCAGGCTCACCAGCGTGATCTTGACCATCCAGATCTGGATGAGGGGATCACCAGCCGGATAGAAAACCACCCACAGGACGCAGATCAGGATCGCGACCGGCATCAGCGTCTTCCAGACGAAGAGGATTCTGTCGCGTGGGATCTTCGCCGACCAGTGCAGCAAGTGCAGCAGGACCAGCGCCGTCAGCATGAAGAAGATGTTCTTGAAGACGAGCAGGATGATGATCGAGACGGCGACGAAGAAGAGCTTGACGCGCGGATCGATTTCGTGCAGCCAGCTCTTGCGAAGCACGAAGAGGTCAATGCCCACCTGCATTGGTCACCTCCCGTCGCGCGATCAAGTCGGCGTAGCTGTCGCAGAGTTCGGGGACGGTCAGGGCATCGCGGCGCACGCCGATCGGCGCCAGTTCCCTGGCCAGTTCGCAAACCTGCGGCAGTTCGATGTGCGTCTCTCTCAGCAGGTCGCAGTGCTCGAAGACCTTGCGGGTGTCGTCGTACAAGAGGAGCTTCCCCTCGCGCAGCACCATGCAGCGCGGCGTGTACTGGGCGATCAGGCGCATGTCGTGGGTGATCAGGATGATGGTGTGGCCCTGGCGGTGCAGGGCCGTCAGGCGCTCCATCAGGTCGTGCGTGCAGTGCCAATCGAGGCCGGCGGTGGGCTCATCCAGGATGAGGATCTGCGGCCGCATGGAATAGACGGCGGCGATGCTCACCTTACGCCGCAGGCCGAATCCCAGGACGGCCGGCTGGTGGTCGGCGTATTCCGTCAGGTCGAAATGCTCCATGGCCTGCTCGGTTCGGCGCTGCACCTCGGCTTCCTCCAGTCCCAGATTGCGCGGGCCGAAGGCGATCTCCTCGCGCGTCGTGGCGCTGAAGATCTGGTGATCGGGATTCTGGAAGACGTAGCCCACAGTGCGAGCCAGTTCGCCCACCGGCCGATCACGGATGTCCTGACCGTAAAGCAGCACCTGGCCCTGTGTGGGCCTGAGCAGCCCGTTGAAGTGTTTTGCGAGTGTGGTCTTGCCCGAGCCGTTCTGTCCCACAAGTCCGACGAAGTCGCCAGCCCTGATCGTCAACGAGATGCCGCGCAGAGCAGGTGGGTTGTCTCCATATGCGAACCACAGGTCGCGCGTCTCAAGGCAGATGGTGTCGGTTTGGGAGCTCATGGGTTCATCGGCCATCGAGTTGTCCTTTTAGCGTTCTCAGGGCCTCGTCGAACTGGGTGAAATTCAGTTGCGAGTTGAACCTGTGGTTCAGGCAGTCAGCCAGTTCGCTCACCTGTGGCACGGCCAGCCCGATTTCGCGCATGCGATCGACCTGGGAGAAGACCTTATCCGGGGTGTCCGCCATCTCCACGCGACCCTCGTTGAGGACGATCACCCGATCGGAGAACTCGGCGATGTGCTCGCTCTCGTGTTCCACCATGATGATGGTCATGCCACGTTTGTGGCGCAGTTCGCGCACCACGGAGAAGACCTCCGCCTTGCCGAGTGGGTCGAGATTGGCGGTCGGTTCGTCCAGCACCAGGATCTTGGGCATCATGGCCAGGATGGAGGCGATGGCGACCCTCTGTTTTTGACCTCCCGACAACTGGAAGGGAGGACGGTCTTCGAAGCCGGTCATGCCCACCACCGCCAGGGCCCAACTCACCCGTTCCTTGATCTCGTCGCGCGGCACCCCCAGGCACTCCAGGCCGAAGGCGATTTCAGCCTCGACACTCATGTTGAAAAGCTGAGTCTCAGGATCCTGGAAGACGACGCCCACGCGCTGTGCGAGCTGGGGGACGGGCTCGCGCTTGGTGTCCAGGCCGTCAACCAGCACGCGGCCCTTGATCAGTCCGCCAGTCGACTGCGGGACGATGCCGTTGAGCGCCAGGCAGAGCGTGGTCTTGCCCACCCCGGTTGGACCCATGATGGAGACGAATTCGCCCTCCTCCACCTCCAGGTCGACGCCGCGCAGCACCCACACGGGGTCGTGCCCGGGAATGGCGGGTGGATAGGCGTAGCTCAATTCTTCGACGACGATGATCTTAGACAAAGCCGCTCCTTATCCAAAAAAGGGGCTCAGCCCCACGGCCTGACTCGATCGGTTTCTGCTGTCGAGGAGGCGGTCTACGGCCGCCTCCTCGACGATGGATACGCCGGGACCCCGATCCGGGGGGCGCACCCGCTTCAGGAAAGGCCTAGACCTCCTTGAAGGTGGCCTCCTCGCCCAGCTGCTCGATCTGCGGATAGGCCTTCTTGACCAGTTGGAAGAGCAGCAGGCCCAAGACACCCAGCCCCACTTGGAAGAGGTTGATGGGCAACTCACCCGCTGCCCCGGCGAAGCCGAAGCCGTAGACGGTGGCCTCACCCAGGAAATAGACGGCCACCAGGGCGAGCCCGCCTACGATCCATCCGGCGATCATGCCGCCCCAGCCCTTCTTCCAGCCCAGGTAGCCGGCCAGGAAGCCCAGCGCGCCGTGGGCGACGAGGGTGAGGGGAGCGAAACTGCCGTAGCCGAGAACCAGGTCGGCGATGGCCGCGCCGATGCCTGCGGCGACCATGCCGACGATGGGTCCGAAGGCCATGGAGACGAAGATCTCAGCAACCGCGCCGGGGTGCGTATAGCCGCCCGTGGCGGGGATGGGGACGGGAACAACCGCGACCAGCACGGCGACAATAGCAATGCATACGGCCATGAGAGCGATTCTTCTTACGTTCATGATGCTCATCCTCCTCCATAAGGTAATGCGAAATCCGGGAAACTGGCTATTTCCGCTAGGTACAGGATCCAGCACCTCCTTTCTCCGTCGATCGATGCGCATTCAGGTGAACCGCTTGCGGACCTCGGCGCTCATGAAATCGAGCAAGGATACGGACACCACGATCGCCAGGATGGCGGTCCTCGCCTTGTGGTAGGAGAAGGTGCGCAGTCGTTCATTCAGCAAGAATCCGATGCCGCCGCCCACGAATCCAATGATGGTCGAGATCCGTACGTTGATATCCCAATGGTACACTGAAAAGGATATGAACTCCGGCACGATCTGCGGAATCACGGCGTGGACGATGATTTCCAGCGGGCTGGCGCCGGTTGCGGCCACCGCCTTGATCGGGCCGGGGTTGATGTTTTCCACAGCCTCTGCGTGCGACACCGTTAGTGTCTCCTCATCGGCTCTCTCTGCTGGCGCCCGGTTCCGTCAGTAGACCTGCCTCTGGCCGTCTTGGCGACAGAACGCCTCCCTATAATGCTGATGCGCCATCCCGGACCATCGGGGGCCGCAAAGCCTTGTGCCCCCGGTTGGCCGGGGTGTCGCATCGCATCATGTGACCCCTGCCGCCCGCAGGTCTCCAAGTTGCCAAGGGCTTCGCTGGCGTGCGGCGGTGGAAGTGCTGCAAATGGGCGTTGACCTTCCCGGCAGCTACGACTATAATAATACTACGTTGTGTCAACTGTCAACAGTCAACCGGGTTGCCGCAAGCTTGGGAGCGATGCTAAAATGCGCCTATCCGGGCTCCAATGGATGCCCCACCCTGACCCGACTGCCGAGGGCGGAATGATATGAGCAGCAAGAAAAACCCTGAACCAGCTTACGTCCCCCGTAAGGGCCTGGATAGGGCCACGCTGACCGAACAGGTCTATCGCAGGTTGCGAGACGACATTCTCTCCAACCGCCTTCCGCCAGGAACGCCGCTGCAAGAGGTCGCCACCGCGGCCGCGCTCGAAGTCAGCCGCGGCCCGGTGCGCGAGGCACTGCGCATGTTGGACGCCGAGGGGTTGGTGCGGTTGATCCCCCGACGCGGCGCGGTGGTCAGCTCGCTCTCACAGGAGGAGTTCCTGGACGCCTATCGGGTGCGCGAGGCACTCGAGGTGCTCGCCGTCCGCTTGGCCACGCCCCGCCTCGAAGCCCAGGACCTGGAAGAGTTGGAGCGTCTCCATCAGAAGATGGTCCACCACGCTGATCAGGGAGAGATCGACGCTTTCTTCAGCGCCAACGCCGCGTTCCACCGGCTGCTGGTCGAACGCTCCGGAAACATGAAGCTCCAGGAGCTCTACGACCCGCTGGTCAACCAGATGCGCCGCTATCGCATGCGCTCCCTTTCCTTGCGGGGAGGCATCCAGCGCTCGTGTGAGGAGCATCGGGCTATCCTGGATGCGGTGCGCAATGGCGATGCCGAAGAGGCTGCCCGCCTGCTTGAGGAGCACATTCGCGTGCCGCAACGCATCCTGGAAGCGGGCAGCGAATTGGTGTTGACTTCGCCCGATAACCTGCCTGAGGAAGGCGAATCTTGGGCGGAGATCTCAATCCGAGAGGAGGAGCGTTAGCCCTCTCAGGCTGCCATCACCGCGTAGGCCCCGACCGGTTCATGGGGCCCGGCCGTCGGCAGTGGGAGGGCCCAGCGAGATGCCCTATGAGCCAGCATGCACTGCGATTTGGTGTCAACCTCAATAATCGTGAGCCATTACTCGCCCCCAGCTACACCTTGACCGACATGCTCGATCTCTCCCAGGCTGTGGAACAAGCCGGCTTCGATTCTGTATGGGTCGGCGACAGTTTGTTCTCTAAGCCGCGTCATGAGCCGCTGCTGCTGATGGCCGCCATCTCGCAGCGCACATCCAGGGTGAAGCTGGGGACGGCCTGTCTGGTAACCGCAACCCGCAATCCGCTCTACCTCTCCCTGGAATGGTCCACCCTGGACCACCTCTCGGGCGGCCGGACGATCCTGGGCGCCTGCATGGGCAACCCGGAGGAGGGGGTGCGGCGGGAATACGCCGCGCTGGGGCTGGATTTCAAACGACGCGCCTCGCTTTTCGAGGAGGGCCTGGAGGTGTTGCGCCGCCTGTGGACGGAGGGCGAGGTCACCTTTTCCGGCGAGCACTTCCAATACGAGGGAGTCAGTTTCTATTCCGGTACGGAAATGGCGCCGCTCAAGCCCCTTCAGTCGCCGCCGCCCATCTGGGTTGTGAGCAACCCCAGGCTGGTGCTGGGAAAGAAGGCGGAAGACAAAGTGGCGCGTGTCATCAGCCGCGCCGCGCGCCGTATCGCGCGCTATGGCGATGGCTGGATGACCTGTTGCCGCGCCCGCCATCCGGATGAGTATCGCGAGCAGTATGCGCAGATCGTCGACGCCGTGCGGGAATTGGGGCGCGACCCGCAGGACTTCACCATGTCCTATCAGGTCACCATGAACATTGCCGACAGCCGCGAGGAGGCTGAACGATCCATCGGTGAATACATAGGCCAATATTACCCAGAGCTCAGCAAGGCCATGGATCTGGGCGAATGGGGGCCTGTCGGAACCCCGGATGACATCATCGAGTGGATTCAGACCTTCGCCGAAGCCGGTGTGGACTATTTCATCTGTCGCTTCGGCAGCCTGGACCAGTTCGGTCAGGTGGAGCGTTTCGCGCGTGAGGTGCTGCCGGCCTTCAGCGCATGAGGGAGACGCGGGCACCTCGAGCCGGCGGAGGGCTTCTGGGCCTGCGGCCGCTTGTCCGCCCGCCCACCTGGTCCACAGCCGCGAAACACACCACACCGGCCGTTGATGGCCCTGCGCGATCAACGTGAGGAGGATGTGCCATGAGTGAGATGACAGAAGAGCTGCGCCGCGACGCCGAGCTGGTGATCGACGTGTGCATGTCTGTTGAGAAGGATGACGTGGTCACCATCATCACGGACGACGCGCATCGCATGCAGGCGGAAATCCTGGCTCATGTGGCTGTGGAACGGGGAGCCTTTCCTGTGATCGCCAACAACGAGCACCAGGTGCGGCGTGCTCTGGCGGACATGCGCTTCCCGATGGCGCCGCCGCGCAACCTGCACCAGGCGATGGTCAACTCGGACGAGATCATCATCATCACCAATCTGGAGTGGGCCAATCGCTTCGCGCACGTGTCGGCCGTCAAGGAGTCCTGCGACAACAACGCCAAGATCGCCTCCGTCGAAGAGGGCATGGGGAGCTGGGACCTGACCGACGCAGACATCGAGGCGGCGACGCAGCGCGCCCGCGACGCCATCGCTGCATTGAAAGGGGTCAAGCGCTGCCGGGTGACCTCGCCGGCCGGGACCGACGTCAGCGTATCCATTGAAGGCCGGCCGGCCCTGGAAGTCACGCCAATCAAGAAACGCGGCCAGATGATGGGGCCGGTGCCCCTATGGGCCGAGGTGGCCTTCGCGGCGGTGGAAGACCAGACCCAGGGTCGGATCGTCGTCGACGGCATCATGCTCGGCATCGGCGTGGAAGGCCAGGTGCGCGAGCCGATCATCTGGACCGTCGAAAACGGCCGCGTGGTGTCCATCGAAGGCGGCGAGGAGGCGCGGCGCCTGCGCGAGGTGATCGAGGGGGTCGAGGGTGCGGACGTGGTGGCGGAATTCGCCTTCGGCACCAGCGAGAAGTCGCCCTACGGCTCTCCTTCGGAAAAGGGCCGTCTGGGCACGGTGCACTTCGCCATCGGCGACAACCACCACGCTTACCCCGGTGGCCAGAACGTATGTCAATTGCATCTGGACGGCGCGTGCATGAAGGTCTCTTTGCAGATTGAGGATACAGGGCAGTACATCGTCAAGGATGGAGAATGGGTCCTGTGAAACAAAGCGTCCAGGTGGTGAATTTCAAGAACATAGAACCCATCGCGCTGCCCGGCGGTAGCTGGAGCCGGATGGTGTTGACGAGGGCCAACTTGCCCAACCCCCAGAGCGCGATGGGGTATTCGCTCTTTCGTCCGGGCTCGGTGACGGCACTCGTCTCACACGCGGTGGAGGAGCTGGCTTTCGTCGTCGAGGGGCACGGGGAGTTGCGGCTGGAGGGGGGCGTGGTCCCCTTTGGCCCGGGCGATGCGCTCTACATACCGGCGCACACGTGGCATGCAGTCGCCAACCCGGGAGAGGAGGATGTCATCATGGTCTTCACCTTCCCGTATGCTGAGTACCCTCCCACGGAGAGACGATGAACCCGACGCAGCCCGACCGCGCGCATCTAGACGAACCCCTGGAGAGTGAGGAGGCGGACCTGCATCTGCAGGTTGCGTGGGCCTGCCGTATCCTGGCGATGAATGGCCATGGTGATTTCACCCTCGGTCACGTCAGCGCTCGCGGCCAGGGTGGAGAGGTCCATATCAAACGCCGCGGTCTGGGCTTGAACGAGGTCGGCCCTGAGGATATCCTGACCATCAACATGGACCGCAAGCTGCTGGCTGGAGAGGGCGAGATTCACCTCGAGACGGTGCTGCACACGGAGGTCTACCGGGTCAGGCCGGACGTGGGGGCCGTGGCCCACACCCATCCGCCCTTTGCCACCGCTCTGGGCGCCACCGACGTCAAGCTGGAGATTCTGGGCCATGACGCAGCGCTGTTCAAGGATGGCCTGGGCATCTTCGACGACACCGCCGAGCTCATCATGCGCCCTGAGCAGGGTCGGGCCGTGGCGCGCGCGTTGGGCGCGGGCCGAGCCGTGCTGCTGCGCAATCACGGCCTGTTGGTGGTCGGCAAGAACCTGCCATGGCTGGTGTACACGGCCCTGACGCTCGAGCGCGCCGTGTACATCCAGACCATCGCCGCCTCGCTCGGTCACATGCACCCCATGCAGGCCGATATGGTGGAGAGACTTCAGCCGGAGAAGTTCCAGGACGACCTCATCGAGGACTACTGGCGCTATCTGATTCGTGAGGCGCGTCGGGCCGGATGGGCCGACGGCATGCCGGATGGGGCGTGATCGATGATCGCGGCTCACTGCTGATATGCTGGGCATTTTCCAGATCCACGAACCCGATTCGATCGAGGAAGCCTCGAGCCTGCTGAAGGAATACGGCTACGAGGCGGCGGTCTATGCCGGAGGCACCGAGCTGTTGTTGGTGATGAAGGAGAAGCTGGCCCACTACTCTCACCTGGTCAACATCAAGACGATCCCCGGCCTGGATGAAATCTCCTTCGATCCTGAGGCGAGAACCTTGCGCATCGGCGCGCTCACCACGCATCGCCAGTTGGAACACTCTTCGCTCATCGCCGAACATGCTCCGCTGCTGGCGGAGATGGAGTCCACCGTCGGCAATGTGCGCGTGCGCGCCATGGGAACCATCGGCGGAAACCTGTGCTTCGCCGAGCCCCACAGCGATCCTGCGACGCTCCTGCTCGCCTGGGATGCGGTGTTGGAAGTGGGATCGGATGAGGCGCGCCGCCGCATCCCGATCGCTGACTTCCTTCTGGGGATGTTCGAAACCGCGCTCCAGCCTGGCGAGATACTGATCGATGTCCATCTCCAATTGCTGCCCGCAAATGCCGCCGGCGCCTACCGCAAGTTCAGCACCCATGAGCGGCCTACGGCCACCGTGGCCGCCCTGTTGCAGCTGGAGCAGGGCGTGATCGCAGATGCCAGACTCGCCGTGGGAAGTGTGGGGCCGGCGGCCTTCCGGGCGAAGGAAGCGGAAGAGATGCTGCGCGGCCAGCAGCCACAAGAGGAACTCATCGCCTCCGCTGCCGAGAGCGCCTCGCGGGCAGCTGACCCGGTCGATGACCTGCACGGATCGGCCGAATACAAGCGCCACCTGGTGCGCGTGCTGGCCGCTGAGGCGCTGGACCTGGCTGCCAGGCGCGCACAGGCGGAGGTCGATTATGACTGAGGGTCTCATTGGCCAGGAGCGGCCGCTGGTGACCATCTCGCTGCGCGTGAACGGGGAACCCGTGGAAGCCGTCATCGAGCCGCGCGAGCTGCTGCTTGACTTCCTGCGCGATCGACTCGGGCTGATGGGTGCCAAGCGCTCCTGCGATACTCAGGTCTGCGGGGCGTGCACCGTGCTGCTGGACGACCTTCCGGTGAGCGCCTGTTGCACGCTGGCCTATGAGGCCCGCGGCCGGGAAGTCCTCACAATAGAGGGCCTCGCTCAGGATGGCGCACTCCACCCGTTGCAGCAGGCCTTCATCGAGCACACCGCCGTGCAGTGTGGCTTCTGCACCTCGGGCATGATCCTGACGGCCAGGAGTTTGCTGCAGGACCACCCGCGCCCGACGCGGCAGGAGATACGCCACTACCTCAAGGGGAACCTGTGTCGCTGCACGGGCTATTGGAACATCTTGAAGGCCGTCGAGTCAGTGGCCGGGTCGGGCAGGCAGCGCGGGCGCGTCGGCGAGGAGGCGACATGACGGCCTCCGGGAGCGGAATCGGACGCAGTGTGCCGCGTGTGGACGCGCGTGAGAAAGTGACGGGGCAGGCTCGCTTCGCCGGCGACCTGAAGCTGCCTGGCATGCTGCATGGCAAAGTGCTGCGCAGCATCTACCCCCACGCGCGCATCCTTGGCGTCGACGTCAGTAAGGCCGAGGCCCTGCCGGGTGTCGTCGCCGTCCTCACCGGCGCCGACCTGCTGGACATCGACCCCTACTACGGGCATTCCATCAAGGATCGGCCGCTGATCGCCATCGACCGCGTTCGTTTCGTCGGCGAGCCGGTGGCGGCCGTCGCCGCTGAGGATGAGGCCACAGCGGAAGCGGCGCTGAACTTGATCGAGGTGGAATACGAGGTCCTGCCGGCGGCGACCACCATGCAGGCCGCCCTGGCCGAAGATGCCCCGCTGCTGCACGAGGTCGAGAAGCTGCGCCCGGGACTCTTCCACGGCCTGGGCGAACTCAGGCCGCAGGGCAACATCTGCTATCAGCACACCATCGCCCGCGGCGAAGTGGCAGAGGCCTTCGAACGGGCCGACATCGTCGTGGAAGGTGAATACACCTTCCCCGCCGTCTACCAGTACGCGATGGAACCGCATACGGCTGTGGCTCAGTGGGAGGGTGACCAGGTCACCGTGTGGGCCTCCTGCCAGCACCCCTACCTGGTGCGTGCCGAGCTGGCCGATCTCTTCGGGCTGCCTGTGACGGACGTGCGGGTCATCGTGCCCTATGTGGGCGGGGGGTTTGGGAGCAAGTCCTACACCAAGATGGAGCCCATCACCGTGGCCCTGGCGCGCAAGGCGCGCCGGCCGGTGCGCATCGCCAACCGCGTCGACGAGGCTATGGTCACCACCCGGCGGCACAACATGGTCTGCCGTATGCGCACGGCGGCCTCCGCCGACGGGACGCTGCTGGCGCGCCAAGTGAGCTTGTGGCTGGACACCGGCGCCTACGCCGACAACGGGCCGCGCGTTGTGGCCACGGCGGCGGACGCCGCGCCCGGCCCCTACCGCTGGGAGAGCTTCCACGTCGACGCCTATGGCGTCTATACCAACCGGCCGCCCTCGGGCTCGTATCGCGCCTTCGGCGCCACCCACCTGCAGTGGATCGGCGAGAGCCAGGTTGACGAGGTGGCGCGGCGGGCCGGGATCGACCGGGTGGAGATCCGCCTCTGCAACCTGCTGCGGCCTGGCGAGGAGGTGCGGCCGGGCGGCAAGCCGCTCGACGCTGATCTGGTAGGGGACGTGCGCAAGATCGCCGAGGCCCTCGATTGGGATTCGCCGAAGCCTCCCGGGACGGGTCGCGGCTTGGGTGTGGGGCTGCTCGCGGCCGGCGCGCGCCCGGTTTCGACGGCGATCGTCCGGCTTCAGGCGGATGGGACGGCGCTGCTGCTGGTCAGCACCACGGAGATGGGCCAGGGGGCCCGGACCGTATTGAGCCAACTGGTCTCGGAGGAATTGGCGTTGCCCGTGGAGCGCATCAAGGTTCCCGGAGGCGACACCAACGTCACCCCCTATGACCGCTCCACCGGCGCCAGCCGCTCGACCACGCTGGCGGGAAAGGCCGTGCAACGGGCCGCCAGGCAGGTTCGCGACGAATTGCTGGCCATCGCCGGCGAGCATTGGGGCGTGGCGCCGCATGCGCTGGAGCTGCGCCAGGGCGCGGTGTGGTATGGCGGCAAGTCGCTCACCTTCCCCGATCTCATTCACGAGCGATTCGGCTTCAGCGGTGGGGAGATCATCGGCCATGGCACGGTCCGTCCAGAGGCCGGCAAGGGGTCCTACGCCGCGGGGCCCGTCTTCTGGGAGGTGTGCATCGGTGGCGCCGAGGTGCGCGTCGACCCGGGCACCGGACGGATTCACATCCTCAAGCTCGTCAGCGTGGCCGACGTGGGTCACGCCGTCAACCCGGAATTGGTCGAGGCGCAGGAGATGGGCGCCTCGATGCAGGGGCTGGGCAATGCGCTCTTCGAGGAGATGGTGTTCGACGAGGGCCAGATCCTGAACAGCACCCTGCTGGACTATCACGTGCCCACCATCGAGGACCTGCCCGATGCTTTCATTTCGCGGTTGGTCGAGAACGAGGACGGCCCCGGCGCCTATGGCATCAAGGGTGTCGGTGAGGGGGCCCTGGCCGGCGTACCGGCCGCCGTGGTCAACGCGCTGGCTGACCTGGGCATCAAGGTGAACGAGCTTCCGCTCACGCCGGAGCGTATCTGGCGTGCCCTGCATGCATCCGACGTACCGCAAAGGCAAGAACCGATCTTCAAGGAGAACCCATGAGCCGCAACGAGATCCATACCGTAGCCGTCGCTGGGGCGGGAACCATGGGCCCCGGCATCGCCGCCGTATTCGCCAGCCACGGGTTCGCGGTCAGGCTGACCGATGTCAAGGCGGAAATGCTGGAGCGCGCGCGGGCGACGGTGAAGACCATCTACAGCACGCTGCTGCAAGAGGGCTTCCTCAGCCAGGCGCAGGTGGATCGGGGGAATGCTAACCTGCAGTTCGTTCAGGACCAGGCACAGGCACTGACGGGCGCCGATTTCGTGCTTGAGACCATTCCCGAGAAGCGCGAGATCAAGCAGGCTTTCTATCAGGCCGCCGAAAAGATCGTTGGCCAGGATGTGGTCCTGGCCTCCAACACCTCCGGCATCCCCATCACTGTGCTGGGCGAGGCCTGTCGCTATCCCGGTCGCGTCGTCGGTATGCACTGGTCGAACCCGCCGCACATCATTCCCGTCATCGAGGTCATCCGCGGCGCGCAGACGGAGGACAGCGCTGTCGAGATCACGCGAGACTTGGCCGAGAAGATCGGCATGATCCCCGTCGACGTGAGCAAGGACGTGCCGGGCTTCGTGGAGAACCGCATCCTGTACGCCATCATGCGCGAGGCGCTGCACCTGCTGGACGAGGGGATCGCCGACGCCGAGGCCATCGACACCATCGTGAAGTGGGGCATCGGCTATAAGCTGGCCGTCATCGGCCCGCTGGAGCTGCTGGACGTGGCTGGCCTGGATATCTACCACAGCGTCGCCAGCTATCTCAACGCCGACCTGAACGCCTCGAGCGAGGTGAGCGCGTTGGTCCAGGAAAAGGTGGCCAAGGGCGAGCTGGGCATCAAGACTGGTAAGGGGCTCTTCGACTACACGCCCGAGGAGATCCCGACCTTGATGCAGCGCCGCATGCGCCTGTTGCTGGACGTCAAGAAAGCCCTGATGAAGGGCCAATAGCCGGCAGCCGGGATGGGCTTGGTGCGCCGCGAATTGTTCCTGGCGGGATGCCAGCGTGGTATGGGGAAGGCCTTCGCTGGTGGAACGCCGGCTGGCCCCGCCGCCGGGCAGGCGATGGGGCCAGCCCAGGCTCATGAACGTGCAGTGAAAGGAAGTGCCTGATTGGCCATTTCCATTGAAGGGGAGTTCGAGATCGAGGCCCCGGCGGATCGCGTGTGGGCCTATTTCCAAGACCCGGTCAGGGTGGCGCCTTGCCTGCCCGGTGCCGAATTGACCCGTGTCGTGGACGAAAAGACCTATGAGGGCAGAGTGCGCTTCCGGGTCGGGCCCGTGACGGCCCAATACCGCGGCACCGTGCTGATTGAACAGATGGACGGCGAAAACATGACGGCCGAGATGGTCGCCAGAGGGGATCAGCAGGGAGCACCCGGAAGGGCCGAGGCGCGGCTAACCTTCAGCCTGCGGCCCGTGGGGGAAGCACGCACGCAGGTCGCATTCCGCGCCCAGGTGACCATTGCGGGGGCGCTGGCGCGGGTGGGAGGCGGTATGATCCAGGCTGTCGCCAGACAAATGATGCGCAAATTCGCCGCCTGCGTGCAAGAAGACCTGCGCTAGCGGCACGTAGGCCTGGGCAACCGGACCCCGACGCCATGAGAGGCGTCTGATCCTAAAGGTGTGAAGTGCCCCCAGGCCGAATCATCGGCCCTATGCGGCTGCGATCACCCATGCCGCCCGGGACAGGGGCGGGGATGAAGCGCAGCCGCGCTCCGTGGTAGAATCGATAAAACCATATGGTTCCCTGGACTGGATGAATCGCGTCATCCTGCCGCCCGGCCATCCGCGGGCCGAGTCTGTCGACTCCATACATAGCCCATGATGGGACTTGGCATGATCCGACCCTTCGACTGGCGTGACCTGGCCTTGCTGCGTCGCGTGCGCGACCGCGGCCTGTGCCTGGACGCTCAATTGGCCTTCACGCGCGGGCCCCATATCCTGGGGAACGCTTTGCGGGAGGCCCTGGCGCCGGGACGCAGCGCCTGCACCCTGGTGGCCCGGCCGGAGGGGGACGGGATTGCCGCTCTGGGTCAGTTTGTCCAGCGCGGCGAAGAGCCGCACGCGAAGTTGGCCTTTCTGGGGCCGGTCGAGGCTCTGGAACAGGACATCGGCGGACAGTTGCTGGATGCCCTGGCACATGTTGCCGGGGAGCGTGGGGCTCACAATCTGATCGCCGACGTGGATGAGAGCAGCCCGGCCTTCGAGGGCTTGCGCCGGGCCGGCTTCGCCATCTATGCCCGCCAGCGCGTGTGGCGCCTGGCGGATCAAAGGGAGGCCCTGACCCCACCGGACGCAGTCTGGCGGATGGAAGCGCCTCACGATGGGCATGCGATAAGGTCGCTGTACCTCAACCTGGTGCCGGGATTGGTGCAGCAGGTTGAACCTTCGCCCTCGCGCACCGCCGGGGGCCTGGTCTACTGGCGAGAGGGGGAACTGTTGGGCTATCTGGATGTCGAGCGCGGGCCGCGCGGTATCTGGGTGCATCCATACTTTCACCCCGCCGTAGAGCACATCGAGCGGCTGTTGGCCGGCTTACTGGCTCTGCTGCATCCCGAGGATCGACGGCCCCTCTTCGTCTGCGTGCGCTCATATCAGAGCTGGCTCAATGATCCGCTGGCGCGACTCGGTTTTGAGCCCTGGGTGGACCAGGCGGTGATGGTCAAGCGACTCACGGCCGCGGTGCGCCGCCCGGCCCTGGCCGCCCTGCCCGCCATCGAAGGTACGCGCCCCGAGCCGACGGCACCATTCAGTCCGATGGAACGAGGCGAGATCGCCAACTTCAGGCGTCAGTGCATGGGATGATGACCGGAAAACGCATCACCGACAACCTGGACGATCTGCTGCGCGTGCTGCCGCCGCCCATCGCCCGGAAACTCACCGAATTGAACCGCCAGGACGATCTGCTGGAGATCATCCTGGATCTGGGTCGCGTGCCTACGGCGCGCTTCACGGATAAAGAGGTTGTTCTGAGCGACAAGGAAGTGCAGCGCGAGGAGATCGACTACGTGCTCTCGCGCATCGGCGATTTCGATGCCGACAATCGTGCCGGCATCGAGCGCACGTTGCACCGCATCTCGGCCATCCGCAACCGCCACGGCAACGTCGTCGGCCTCACCTGCCGCGTCGGGCGTGCCGTCTACGGCACCATCGACATCATAGAGGATCTGATCACGTCCGGCCGGAGCGTACTGCTGCTGGGCCGCCCCGGTGTGGGCAAGACCACCATGCTACGCGAGGCGGCGCGCATCCTGGCCGAACGGAAGCGGGTGGTCATCGTGGACACCTCCAACGAGATCGCCGGTGATGGCGACGTGCCGCACCCCGCCATCGGCCGCGCCCGCCGCATGCAGGTCCGTGAGCCCGTGCTGCAGCACGAGGTGATGATCGAGGCCGTCGAGAACCACAACCCCGAAGTGATCGTCATCGACGAGATCGGCCGCGAGCTGGAGGCAGTGGCGGCGCGCACTATCGCCGAGCGCGGCGTGCAGCTCATCGGAACCGCTCACGGCAACACGCTGGAGAACCTGCTGCTCAACCCTACACTCTCTGACCTGGTGGGGGGCATCGAGTCGGTCACCCTCTCCGATGAGGAAGCCCGCCGCCGGGGCACGCAGAAGACGGTCCTGGAGCGCCGCGCCGCGCCCACCTTCGACGTGGTCATCGAAATCCAGGATCGGGAACGCCTGGCGGTGCACAGGGACGTGGCCGCCGCGGTGGATGCCATGCTGCGCGGTCGGCCACTGACGCCAGAGCTGCGCTACCGCGATGAGCAGGGCGAGGTCCACATCGATACGCCTCCCGCGCCGCCACCCTCCTTCGGTCGCGGCCAGACCGGCTACCGCCGCCAGGCCGCGCTGCCCAGCGCCGCGCCCAGCCAGGATTCCGGCCTGCCCTATTCGCCCACGCCGCCCCATATGCCCGGCGGCCTCAAGCCCGTCCGCGTCTACGCTTATGGCGTGGCCCGCAACCGCCTGCGCAGCGCCGCAAAACGCCTGGGCGTGCCGGTCCTGCTGGTGGACGACCTCTCCCAGGCCGATGCTCTGGTCACGTTGCGCTCCTATTACCGCAAACGGCAACGCTTCATCGCCGACGCCGAGGCGCGGCGCGTCCCCATCTACGTCCTGCGCTCCAACACCGTGGGTCAGATGGAGAGCTTCCTGAGCGACATCTTCAACCTCTACCGCACTCCGCCGCAGGACCCCTCCATGGAGCAGGCCATGGAGGAGACGCGCCAGGCCATCCAGGCCGTCCTCAACGGCGCCCGCTCGGTGGACCTGACGCCGGCCTCGGCTTACGTCCGCCGACTGCAGCACCAGATGGCGCGCCAGGCCAACCTGATCTCACACTCCTACGGCAAAGAGCCCCGGCGCCGCGTCAGGATCTTCCGCGAGTGAGCCTGTTCATCACCCTCGAAGGCCCCGAAGGGGGCGGCAAGACCAGCCAGGCGGCACATCTGGCGGAACATCTGCGCCGCCTGGGGCATGATGTGCTCCTGACGCGCGAGCCCGGCGGCACTCCCATCAGTGAGCAGGTGCGCCGCGTGCTGACCGCCATGGACAACACCGCCATGCGCCCCGAAACCGAGTTCCTGCTCTTTTCCGCCTCGCGCGCCCAGCACGTGCGCGAGCTCATCCTGCCCCATCTGCAGCGCTCCGGCGTGGTGGTCTGCGACCGCTTCTACGACGCCTCGCTGGCCTACCAGGGCTACGGCCATGGCCTGGACCTGGATGCCTTGCGAGCCATCACAACTTTCGCCACCGGCGGCCTGACGCCAGACCTCACTTTTCTGCTGGATCTGCCCGTCGAAGATGGACTGCGCCGTCGCGAGGTGGATGGCAACTGGAACCGCCTCGATGCCTACGATCTGGATTTCCACCGCCGCGTGCGCCAGGGTTATCTGGAACTGGCCCGCGCTGAACCCCGGCGCTGGGTGGTGTTGGACGCCTCCCGGGCTCCTGAGGTGGTCCAGGATGAAATCCGGCGCCGCGTCGTGGAGCGGTTGGGGAAGTAATGCGCAGCCATCGGCTGTCGGCTCTCAGCGATCAGCCTGTTGGGCGAGAGGTTGGCGGACAATTCGTCAAGGGCGAGAAACGGGAACCTGAGTCTGGCCCTCAAGGATCCGCCGTCGGCGGTCGCTAGGAGACCGCGACGCCCATCTCTGCTCCCAATTCTCCATCCCCCAGTCCCTTCCGCTTGAACAGATATTTGTCTTCCTGTAAACTGAAAAGTGACCCGTCGCTCCTCGAACAGGGGGAAAGACCATGGAAGGCGGAGATCCCAGGAGCATTTCTCCCTTAGGCCGGGTTGTATACCGCGTTCAAAAGACGCGCCTGCGCCGGCCGGCGCTGCTGGC
>JAJRUD010000228.1 GCA_024277995.1 Chloroflexota bacterium | reverse complement strand
GCGGGCGCGCAGCTTGCGCGAGGTCCCCCAGCGGCCCTCACGCCCGGCGAAGGGCGAGGTGTTGACCCCGAAGGTCATGCGCACGGTGGGTTCCTCGACGTGGATGATGGGCAGGGCGACGGGGCGTTCGGGATCGGCCAGTGTCTCGCCGATGGCCACTTCCTCCAGCCCGGCCACCACCACGATGTCCCCGGCCAGGGCCTGCTGCACCTCGACGCGCTCCAGCCCCTTGTGCAGGTAAAGGTAGCGCGCCTCGGCGGGGGTGATCTCGCCCAGTTTGCTGATGCGCGCCACCAGCGCGCCGGCCTGCAGGCGCCCGGCGTGGATGCGCCCGGCGGCGGTGACGCCGCGGTAGGAGTCGTAGCCCAGCGAAGTGACCAGCATCTGGAAGGGTGCCTCGGGGTCGACCCGCGGGGCGGGGATGTGGCGCAGGATGGCGTCGAAGAGCGGTGCCAGGTTCGGCCCCAGGTCGGGGGTGTTGCCGGCCTGCCCCGTCACGGCGTTGGTGTAGACCACGGGGAAGTCGGCCTGCTCGTCCCGGGCGCCGAGCTGGATGAAGAGGTCGAAGGTCTGGTTCAGGGCGCGATCGGGGTCAGCGCCCTTGCGGTCGACCTTGTTGATCACCACCACGGCGCGGTGGTCCAGCTCAAGTGCCTTTTTCAGCACGAAGCGCGTCTGGGGCATGGGTCCCTCGGCGGCGTCCACCAGCAGCAGCACGCCGTCGACCATGTTCATCACGCGCTCGACCTCGCCGCCGAAGTCGGCGTGCCCCGGCGTGTCGACGATGTTGATCTTCACCGGGCCGCCGATCTGGGGGTCATGGATGGAGATGGCCGTGTTCTTGGCCAGGATGGTGATGCCCCGCTCGCGCTCCAGTTCGTTGGAGTCCATCACCCGTTCGGCCACGTACTGGTTCTCGCGGAAAGTCCTGGCCTGCTTGAGCATGGCGTCCACCAGCGTGGTCTTGCCGTGGTCCACGTGGGCGATGATGGCGATGTTGCGGAGCTCGTTCCTTACGATCTGCATGTCCTTGCCTCGGATGGCGAGAATCCATCTGACAGATAAGACCCCGGCCGCCAGCTGCCGGGGTCGGTAGTTGCCAGAGCTTATCATATCAGGGGCGGATGGCTTTGGGAAGGTGGGTTTTTCTGTACCCCCTGTGGTTTCCCGCTGCTGTCCCTGCTGCTGCGTGTGATCCGGATATATCATATAAGGAGGAGCTCCTGCCGGTGCAAGGGCCTTCTCACATGTGTCATTGCCAGCGACCGCAGGCAGCGTGGCGATATCCTCCCCGGGCCACGAGAGCGCCTCGGCAGCGGAGCCCCTGCCGGCACCGCCATCCTGAGCCTGTCGAAGGGTGGCTGTGCCGGTCGTCCCGCGTATTCGTCGAACGCGCACCCTCATAAAGCTCTTCGTTTGGCTCTGGCGCTCTTGAGCGGCAAGGTGTGATCTCATTTTCATCCGGTGGCTCCAGCCCCGCTTGCCCCTGACGGGATGCTTCGCGAAGGGAGGCGAACGGGGGTTGATCAGACCGAGACGAACTTCCGCTCACGAGGAAGGGGGAGCTCCCTTCGGCGGCAACGCCGCCTCGCAATGGGAGGCGGGGACGTCAGCGCCGGGCGCCTGCAAGGCGGGACAACGCGCCAATAGGATCGACGAGGGGAGGGCGCAGACCGATCCCTGAGCCTTGGCTTGTGGATGGTATGATGGCCTGCGCGCCGCAGGCCATCGTGCCATGCTTGCGAAGGTCTCCTGCGGCCACGACCGGCGGTGACGCACCAGGCGCACGGGTGCTAGTGCAAAGCGCGCCAGGCGAGCGAGCGCCAGCGATGAGGACGGCGACCCCATGCTGACACGCATCCGGCTCACCTATCACGAGTTCCCCACCCGATTCTGGGCGCTGGTTTTCGCCTCCTTCGTCGACGGCGTGGGAAGCACGCTGATCTTCCCCTTCTTCGCGCTGTACGTCACGCAGAGATTCCAGGTGGGCATGACGGAGGCCGGCATGCTGCTGGCCGTATTCTCCGCGGCGGGCTTCGCGGGCAACATGCTGGGAGGCGGGCTGGCGGACCGCATCGGGCGGCGCACCGTGGTGCTCTTCGGCCTGGTCTTCAGCGCCCTGAGCAGCGTGGCCATGGGTCTGGTGGATTCTCTGGCCGCGTTCTACGTGCTGGCGGTCTTCGTCGGCTTGCTCTCCGACGTGGCCGGCCCGGCGCAGGGCGCAATGGTGGCCGACATGCTCCCCGAGGAGCAGCGCGCCGAGGGTTTCGGCGTGCTGCGCGTGGCGAGGAATGTCGCCTGGATCGTCGGGCCCACCATCGGCGGCTTTCTGGCGGCCCGCTCCTACCTGTTGCTCTTCGTGCTGGACGCGATTTCCAGCCTGATCACAGCGGCCATCGTCTACCGCCTCATCGCGGAGACCATGCCACAGCGGCCCGCGCAGGCCGGGCGCGAGACGCTGGGGCAGACCTTCCGGAGCTACATCCGCGTGCTGGGCGACAGCGGCTACATGGCGTTCCTGGTGGTCTCCATTCTCATGAACCTGGTCTACATCCAGCTCTACAGCACCTTTTCGGTATACCTGCGCGACGTGCACGGCATACCCACGCAAGGCTATGGGCTGCTCATGAGCATGAACGCGACCACCGTGGTGCTGCTGCAGTTCTGGGTCACGCGCCGGACGAAGCGCTACCCGCCGATGGTGATGATGGCCCTGGGCTCGGCACTGTACCTGGTGGGATTCACCATGTTCGGCGTGGTGTCGGCCTACCTGCTCTTCGCCGCGGCGATGATCCTGGTCACCCTGGGGGAGATGGTGGTGATCCCGGTGGGGCAGGCGTTGGTGACGCGCTTCGCGCCGCAGGACATGCGCGGCCGCTACATGGCGGTCTTCGGGCTTTCGTGGGGCATCCCGGCGGCGGCGGGTCCATGGGCTGCCGGCCTGATCATGGACAACCTCAACCCCGATTGGGTGTGGTACGTCGGCGGCCTGCTCTCCGGCCTGGCCGTGGCCGGCTTCCTGGCGCTGCATGCCCAGACGCGCGCCCGCCTGGCCGCCGATCAGGCGGCCGAGTTGGAGGCTCGAGCCGCGCCCTGAGAGCGGGCGGGCCGCCTCTGCGCGCGCTGATGCCGGGGATGTACGTCGCCTGTCACCAGGCGGAACCCCTGCATGATCCCGGCGGGGTCGCATGGCAGCCGGCGCACGGAGCACGCGACGCGGAGAAGGGAAATGTCACGCCAAGATGTACCCCTGGTTGTCCTGCGGCGGCGGGCGCTCGCAGATCGTGGACCCGGGCGGGCCCGTCCTGCAGCAGGCCGACGACAACGAAACCATCCTGACCGAGATCCTGGACCTCGACCACGTCACCCGGACGTGTGAGTACGGTACTATAGGGCTGGCGCAGACGCTCAAGCAGCTGCGCGATTCCGGCCAGCACTTCCCCGCTTACGAGAACGGCCGGGTCCAGGCCGGAGGTTTAGGGAACCCGGGGCGGCTGGCTTTTCACCGCAATCTGGATCGCAGCCGAGCGAAGGGCTGAGGTTCAGGGCAGAAAGCGATATCAATCATGGCAGGCGATATCCCAACCTTCCCCCACATCTCCCCTGTCTGGTCGCGCTACACCCCCATCATCGCCGAGCGCGGCCAGGGAGCGTACCTGTACGACCAGCAGGGCGAGGCCTACCTCGATTTCACCACCGGCATCGGCGTGACCAACACCGGCCACTGTCACCCCAGGGTCGTCAAGGCGGTTCAGGAACAGGCCGCCAGGTTGCTGCACGGCCAGGCGAACATCGTGATGCATCGCCCCATGCTGGAACTCGTTGCGGAGCTGCGCACCATCGTGCACCCCGCCCTGGACGGCTTCTTCTTCAGCAATTCGGGGGCCGAGGCCGTCGAGGGGGCGATCAAGCTGGCGCGCATGGCGACCGGACGTCCCAACGTGATCGTCTTTCAGGGCAGCTTCCACGGCCGCACCGTCGGCACCATGTCACTGACCACCTCCAATACCATCTACAGGGCCGGCTATCAGCCGCTCATGCCCGGGGTCTTCGTGGCCCCCTTTCCCTACGCCTACCGCTATGGCTGGGAGGCGGAGAAGACCAGCCGCTGGTGCCTGGACGAACTCGAGTTCCTGCTGCTCACGCAGACCGCGCCCCACGAAACCGCGGCCATCCTGGTCGAACCGGTTCTGGGCGAGGGCGGCTACGTGGTGCCGCCCGTCAGCTTCCTGCGCGGGCTGCGCGAGATCGCCGACGCGCACGGCATCCTGCTCATCCTGGACGAGATCCAATCGGGCTTCGGTCGTACCGGCCGCTGGTTCGCCTACGAGCACTTCGACGTGCGCCCGGACATCCTGACCATCGCCAAGGGCCTGGCCTCGGGGCTGCCCATCTCGGGCGTCGTCGCCTCCATGCAACTGATGGAGAAGTGGACGCCCGGCTCACACGGTGGGACGTACGGCGGCAACGCGGTGGCGGCGGCAGGCGCGGTGGCCACCATTCGAACCATTCGCGAGGAGAATCTGCTCGACAACGCGCGCGCTCGCGGTCAGCAACTGATGGCCGGGCTCCGCCGGCTGCAGGAGGAATACCCACAATTGGGTGATGTGCGCGGCCTGGGGCTGATGATCGGCTGCGAGCTCCGTACCCTGCAAGGCAGACCGGACGCAGGGCTGGCGAAAGCCGTGCTCCAGGGTTGTCTGAAACGCCGCTTGCTGTTGCTGACCTGTGGTCCCTGGGGCAACACCATCCGCCTGATCCCGCCGCTGATCGTGAGTGAAGCGCAGGTGGTTGAGGCCCTGGCGGTGATGGAAGAGGCCCTGGCCGAGGCGACGACGTGAGAGGCGGCCCGCAACAGGGCGGAAGCGGATTGGCGGCTCCTTGCCGGGCGTCGCTCGCTGCACCCTGTCAGCCATCCTGAGTGCCTGCGCAGGCCGCGCCACGCCGCCAGATGAAAGGAAAAAGCCCCCGCAGAGCGGGGGCTTTCGTTTGTGGTTCTGGGGCCGTCTCAGACGATAACGACGTTGACAGCCTGCAGGCCCTTGGGGCCCTGCTCGACGGAGAATTCCACGCGCTGACCTTCGTCGAGCGTGCGGAAGCCGTCCGATTGGATGGCCGAGAAGTGGACGAAGACGTCTTCGCCACCTTCGCGTTCAATAAAGCCGTAGCCTTTGCCACCGTTGAACCACTTGACCGTACCGAGAATTCGTTCAGACATGTTACTTTGCCTCCTTAGGGCAATTTCGT
>JAJRUD010000227.1 GCA_024277995.1 Chloroflexota bacterium | reverse complement strand
CGAAACCGGGCGTGCGCCCCGTGGCGATTCTAGAGGTGGCTTGATGAGCGTTGAATTCTTCGTGCGGCTGATCGGTATGGTTGTGATGGCCGTCGGAGGTATTTACCTCGGCGTGTACCTCAGTCGGCTCGCGGACGGGCCGGCCGAGCTGTGGGGCAGCGTGTTCGCGCTGGTAGGTGCCTTGATGGGGCTGGTGGTCACGCCCTTTATCACAACGCGCCCCATCCGGGCCGTGCGGGCCAAGATGGCTCAGCTATCGGCCCATACCATGGTGGCAGGTCTGGCCGGGTTGGTGGTGGGCCTGATCATCGCCGCCCTGGTCTCCTTCCCGCTCTCCTTGCTGCCCTCGCCCTTTGGCCAGTTGTTGCCTTTCCTGGGCGCGCTGGTCTTCGGCTATCTGGGCGTGGCAGTCTTTGTCATGCGCCAACGCGACATCTTCAGCCTGGTTCGCAGCCGCTTCGGAGGCTCGAGCGAGGAGCACGGCGGGGATGCCGGCGGACAACCCGTGCTGCTGGACACCAGTGTGATCATCGATGGCCGCATCGCTGACATCGCGCGCACGGGTTTCATCCGCGGCTCCATGCTGATCCCGGCCTTTGTGCTCAACGAATTGCAGCACATCGCCGATTCCTCCGACAGCCTGCGCCGCCAGCGCGGCCGGCGTGGTCTGGACATCCTCAACCGCCTACAGAAGGACACCTCCGTCCCCATTCGCATCACCGATCTGGACGTGGAGGGTGTGCGGGCTGTCGACGACAAGCTGGTGATCCTGGCCAAGCAGTTGCGCTGCCCAATCGTGACCAACGACTACAACCTCAACCGGGTGGCCGAGCTGCAGGGCGTTCCGGTGCTCAACATCAACGAACTGGCCAACGCCGTCAAGGCCATCTACCTGCCCGGTGAGACCATCGATGTGCACATCATCCAGGAGGGCAAGGAGGTCGGACAGGGGGTGGGTTACCTGGACGACGGCACCATGGTGGTGGTGGAAGATGGAAAATCCTACATCGAACAGACCATCCCCGTCATGGTCACCAAGGTGCTGCAAACTGCGGCCGGGCGCATGATTTTCGCGCGGCCTGAATTGGCGCAGCGTGGCGAACGCGCCGCGGGGTAAACAGCGATGACTCTGAAGATATACAACACACTGACGCGCAAGAAAGAACCTTTTGAGACCATCGAGCCCGGTCACGTGCGCATGTACGTCTGCGGGCCGACCGTGTACGACAAGGCCCACGTGGGCCATGCCATGTCCTCAGTGATCTTCGACGTCATCCGGCGCTATCTGGAATACAAGGGCTACAAGGTCAGCCACGTCATGAACTACACCGATGTGGAGGACAAGATCATCGCCCGGGCGCGCGAATTGGGCGAGGAGCCGCTGGAACTGGCCGAGCGCTATATGCGCGAATACGACCAGCATCTGAGAGACCTGAACGTCCTCCCGGCCACCGTCTACCCGCGCGCTTCGCACGAAATCGATCAGATCATCGAGATGATCCAGGGCCTAGTCGAGCGCGGGCTGGCCTACGCGGTGGGCGGTGACGTGTACTACCGCGTGGCGCGCTTCAAGGGGTATGGCAAGCTCTCCGGGCGCCGTCCGGAGGACATGCGCGCCGGCGCGCGATTGCAGGTGGACGAGCGCAAGGAAGATCCGGCGGACTTCGCCCTCTGGAAGGCGGCCAAACCCGGCGAGCCTGCCTGGGACAGCCCATGGGGCCCGGGTCGACCGGGCTGGCACATCGAGTGCTCGGCCATGAACCTGCGCTATCTGGGCGACCAGATCGACATCCACGGCGGCGGCAACGATCTGATCTTCCCCCACCATGAGAACGAGATCGCGCAGACGGAAGGCCTGACGGGCAAGCCTTTCGCCCGCTATTGGGTTCACAACGGTATGCTCCAGTTGGCCGGTGAGAAGATGTCCAAATCGCTGGGCAACTTGATCACCATCGAGCAATTCCTGCAGGAGCATGAGCCGGACGTCTTCCGCATGCTGGTGCTCAACTCCCATTACCGCGGCCCGCTCACATTCAGCGATGACGTGGTGATGCAGGCCGAGCGGGCATTGGAGCGGCTGCGCAGTGCGCTGCGCCCGGCGAGCCCTTCCCCGCAGGCGCCGCCCAAGGCGGCCGAGGCGCTGGCTGCCAAGGCCCGGGAAACCCGCCTGGGCTTCGAGGCAGCCATGGACGACGATTTCAACACGCCCGGCGCGCTGAGCCATCTCTTCGATCTGGTGCGCGCCATCAACCAGGCGCGCGACGCGGGCGTCGACCAGGAAACGCTCGGCGCGGCGCAGGAGGTCTTGCGCGAGCTGGCGGGTGTGTTGGGGCTGCGCTTGGACCGCCCGCAGGCCGGGTCCCGCGAGGCGGCGCCCTACATCGACCTGTTGATCGAGGTGCGCGAGCGGCTGCGCGAGGCGAAGCACTGGGAGCTAGCAGATCTGATTCGGGATCGATTGACGGAACTGGACGTGGTCCTGGAGGACGGCAAAGCGGGCACCACCTGGCGCATGCGCTGACCGCGGTCGAATGCTCTCCCGGAGTTGCGGGCCCGAGCGCGGCCCGGGGAGCGATGCGGCGCACGGCCTTGGACGCTGATAGGAACGGCCGTGTCGAAGCGGCCGCTGAGGGTGTATTTCCATGGGTTCGCACAAGCGAGAGATAGAGCGCATTTGCGGCCGCAACCCGGTATACGAGGTGCTGCGCGCCGGGCGGCGGCACGTACGTCGGCTCTTCGTTGCGGAGGGAGTGCACGTGCGCGGCGTCCTGGCGCAGACCCTGGCGCTGGCGGAGGATAGGGACGTGGCCGTGGAGCGCGTGCCGCGCCGCGAGCTCGACCGCATGCATGAGGGCAACCAGGGGATCGTGGCCGAAGTCGGCCCTTATCCGTATTCGGAACTGGAGGACATCCTGGATGCCGCCGGGCGATCCGGCGAGACGCCCCTCATTCTATTGCTGGATGTGATCCAGAACCCGCAGAACCTGGGCACCTTGCTGCGCACGGCCGAGGCGGTGGGGGTGCATGGCGTGGTGATCCCCTATCGCCGCGGCGTGGGCGTCACCCATGGTGTGGTGAGCGCTTCGGCAGGCGCCAGCGAGCACATGCTCATTGCGCGTGAGAACCTGGCCCAGGCCATCCAGAAGTTGAAGCAGGCCGGAGTATGGGTGGTGGGCCTGGAGTACAGCCCGGAGGCGCGGCCGCTGGAGGAGGCGGACATGAAGCGGCCTCTGGCGCTGGTCGTGGGCAGTGAGGGCCAGGGCATGCGCAGGCTGGTGCGCGAATCCTGTGACTTCCTGGTGCGGCTGCCCATGCGCGGACGCATCGAATCGCTGAACGCGGCCGTGGCCGGGTCCATCGCCCTCTACGCGGCCTGGGAAGCGCGCGCCTTCGGAGGCGCGCTGGCGCCGCCCGAGGAGGCGGGGTAGGCACGCTGCCCGTTACACCTCCAGAAATGCACCGCTCTGGCGGAGGAAGCCCACCACCAAGACGCCAAGGCACGGAGAATACGAGATCAGGGGCTGGCTGCCGGCCCGCCGCCCCCCTTCCGGCCTCTTTGTGCCTTCGTGACTTGGTGGTGAGCCGCCTCGCCCCGGAAGAAATGGCCCCTCAAGACGCCAGGGGACGAGGCTCATGGAGGTATGCATCGCATTGACGCCCCTGGTGAATCTTGATAGACTCGGCGGGCATTGTCGGTGCCATTCCCCTCTGGTATAATGGGGCAGCGCCGAGCAGGTGAGGCGCGTTTTTCACGCCGACGTAGCTCAATGGCAGAGCGACCGCCTTGTAAGCGGTAGGTTACGGGTTCGACCCCCGTCGTCGGCTTCCGTTGTGGT
>JAJRUD010000226.1 GCA_024277995.1 Chloroflexota bacterium | reverse complement strand
CTCATTTTCTCTCCGGATACATGCCAGTACCCCAGCGATGAACAATAAGACGCCAGTCTGTCCAGGTTTATTCCCAAATACGTCGTCACGGCGCGGGCGAAGTCTGCGGGGTAACCGCGGGCGAGCATCTGGGCGTGGGCGCGGCGCACGGCGTCGGCGAAGGTGAGCAGGGCCAACTGTTGGCGGGGGTTGAACAGGTCGCCCCAGGTATCCATGCCGTAATTGCGCACAGAGAAAGCCCGTTCCGCGCCGCTTCCTTTGCCTTCCGGCGTCGGCTCATCCGGCAGCGGCTCCAGGCCCCATTGGGCGCGCAGGGCCTCGCGTTTGGCCGCCAGGGCTTCTTCGGCGGCGCGGCAGGCGGCCAGGTCGGCTTCTGTGGGGAGGCGGTAGTGTTTGCCCTGGCTTTTTCCCCCACCCCCAGCCCCTCCCCCGTGGTGGGAGGGGAGGTAGACGACGGCCACCATGCGCTGGCCGCTTTTGCCCTCCCGGAACAGGCGGCGGGTGGTTTTGGCCTCGATGGTCGCGCCGCAGGCGGGGCAGGTGACCACGGCGCGGCGCACCGTGCCCCTGGAGGGATCGAAGCCTTCGGGCCAGGGTGCGTAGTGGGGGCGACGCACCGCGTCGCCCCCACGCACCGCGTCTCCCCTACCGCCGCGGGCGACGATCTCGAATTCAATTGGCCGGCCGGGGCCGTAGGGGCGAGTCGGCGACTCGTCCTTACCGCGCGGGCGCAGGGCGATTTGTTTCTTGGGCTTCTTCGCCAGCCAGAACTGGCGCATGAGGGGGATTTCCACGCCGCAGGCCGGGTTCTGGCAGGGGAGGGTGCGCGCCCAGAGGTAGCCGACGATGGTCTCTCCCTCACCTCTTCCCCCGGCGGCTGCGCCGCCACCCCCTTCCCCTCTCCCAGAGGGAGAGGGGAAGGGGGCCGGGGGGATGGGGTGAGGGGAATAAAAGGCTTCCAGTTCCTCTCGCGCCTGGTTCAGCACCCACTCGCCCCAGTAGCGCACCGCGGCCAGCAGGGGGTTGAAGTCCGCCGGGGGCGCATCGCCAGGGGACGGTTCATCAAGGCCCAGCGCCATCTGATCGTGGGGGGCGGACGGCCGTCCGCCCTTACGATGCTGCTGCCACAGGTGTTCCGGCATCCCTTCAAAGGGGCGCCCGTACTTCTGGGGGTATTCCAGCGTGGCTTTCAGAATCAGCACCGCCACGGGGTTGTAATCGTTGGCGTAGGCCTGGCAGCCCAGGCGCAGGGCCTCCAGGGGGTAGGAGCCGCCGCCGGCGAAGGGGTCCAGGACGCGCGGGGGCGGGACGCGCCCGGCTTCGATGTCCGCCACGGTGACCGGCTCGCCCCGTTCGGCGCTCAGGCGTTCGGCGTGGGCCTGGTAGATGGCGCGGCGGGCGCGTTCCAGCAGGTGCGGGTTGAGGGCGTTCTCCCACTTGCTCAGTTCGGCGATGAAGTCGCGGCGCTTCTGCCAGTCCAAAATGTCGGCGGGCGGGGGCGTCAGCGCGGCGTAAGCCGTGGCGCGGGAGGCGGCCAGCGGGCGGCGCGCCCACCAGATGTGCAGCGTGCTGATGTGGCCGTGACGGATGTTCTTCTCTTTGGCCGCGTGCTGGCTGACTTCTTTGACCGGGAAGGTCTCTTCGATGAGGCGGCGGTCCGGGGAGGGCGGTTGGGTCATTCGTTCTCCTTTTCTTCCTCCTGGGCGAAGGTCAATTCGGTCAGCAGGTAGCGCAGGCGCAGGATGAATTCCCCGGGGGTGAGGGCGGTCAATTCGGGGAGGCCGGGTTGGAAATGGCGCACGTTGAAGGTCACCAGCCAGGCGCAGCCGGCGCGGCGCGCGGCGACCAGAATGGGCAGGTCCTTCGGATCGGCCTGCCCCCGGCAGGCTGCCACTTCCTCCCGTGGCGGGTCGGGAATCACCTGCAGGGAGCGGCTGACCAGCAGGCGGAAAGCCGGCAGGGCAGACGGTAGTTTGGCCTCCAGGTTGCGTTCCACTTCCGTAACGACTTGCTGAGAAGTGAAGGCTTCAATGAGCGTGACCTCCGCCAGGCGCAGGATGAGCAGGCTGGCGGAGTGCTCATTGGTCGAGGCTGCGCCGGCGAAGAGCACGTCCGCATCCACGAAGAGGCGCGGCTTAGGCGGGCTGGTCCTGGGCATACTTTTCGGCGGTATAGCGGGCGCGCTGTTCGCGCAGGTCTTGCAGGAACTCTTCGACGCTCAGGCCGGCTTCCAGGCGCAGGCGTTCGATCTCGCGCGCCAGTTCGGGCACCATAGGCGCCATCGGGGTCAGAACGAAGAGGCCATCCAACTCCAGCAGGCGGAAGGTATCGCCTTCGCGAATGCCGTAGCGTTCGCGCAGGTCGGCGGGGAGGGTCACCACGCCGCGCTTGCGCACCTGTAGGGTGATCTCGGCCATGCGATACTCCTTTTCGGAAATTCGGGAGATGCAGAATTTCTGCAACAAGGATAGCACAGAAGCGGAAGGGAGGCAAGTCTCGCGAAACGTTTTTAACGACAATTACGGCGTTTGGAAAGAGTACCACCCACCCGACCTTTTCGTTGAGCGGTCTCCCGCAGAGTTCTGCTCTGCAATGCAGATTCATCTTATAAAACGATGGCTGTCAGTCGATGGATTACTCTCTCTGGTAATCCTGAATCCAGAGCACCTAATCCAGGTGGGCGCGGACGGCGTGATACAGGCGCGCGTCGGCGGTGATAAACGGTTCACCCAGCTGCTCAGCCAGAGCCAGGTAGGCGGCGTCGCAGGTCGAACGGTCAAAGCGTCGGGAGAAAACGAGCATTTCGTCCCACGCGACTGGATGCAAGCGTATCCGCAGCCCATCTATCGCCTCCAAGATCTGCCCGGCCTGCTCCGACGTAATTCGCCCGCGCCGCTCCGCCTGCCAGACGGCGTTGCTCACCTCGCAGGTCAGCAGGGTGGGGGCGTGGAGTGGGGTTTCCCCCGTCACGTGGGCGGCGAGCAGGCGCTGTGCCTGCTCCTGGGCCTCATCCGGAAAGAAAGCGCGCAGCAGGATGCTGGCATCCAGGATCACGCCCGCGCCTCCAGGTCGGCGCGGGAGAGGCGGTAGAGTTCCTCGGCGCTTGGCCCGCCCTCGCTCAGTGAGCGAGAAAGGCGCGCCATCTGCAGGTAGGCCCGAATCTGGCTCAGGCGTTCGTATTCCTGAGGGTCCATCAAGACGCCCACCGCCTTGCCGCGCCGGGTAATAATAATGGGGCCCTTGTGTACCTGCCGCAGCCAGTAGGACAGGCGATGGTGAACCTCGGAAATGGGGACGGTCAATCGGTCCTCCTTTGGGATATCTATTCTACCCACTCCCATTACGTTCAGGCCTGCTTCCCAACCTCCAACACGGCCTCAACGGGCAGCAGGTAACGCACTTCCACCTTCTCGGTGGGGGTGAGCACGCGGGCCGGGTCACGGACGATATAGAGTTCCGGCCGGGTGGCGGCGTTGAGCACCACG
>JAJRUD010000225.1 GCA_024277995.1 Chloroflexota bacterium | reverse complement strand
TGGCGTCAAACTTACTCACAAACAGATGCAGTTCTTGGAGCAACGCTTCCAACGGTTGGAGGGTCTCGAAAAATGGTTCGTTCTCATCACCCCTCTGACCGATACGCAAAATGTATAGTTATTTATCTGCGTTCGCCTTAGTCTTTTTGCGTTATGGGTTCGTTGACTCTGGCGGTATAATGGCGGTAACGTAAGAGGTTTTGTGCCAGAGGAGGGGCCCAATATGGCTGCAAAGATAGTGCCTGTCAGCGATTTGCGTCGTCAGACCAGCAGCTACGAGCGATGTGAGGCCATGATTGAACAGTTAGAGGGTGCTGCTGATATGGTGAGCTCGGTGGCTGCTGATGATGAACCGGTTCGGGATTATGAAGCATTTCTGGCGGAGATGAGTTAGGTGAACACCTATATATCCCTGCTGCGCGGTATCAATGTCGGCGGGCATAAGAAGATCAAAATGGCTGAGTTGCGCAGCCTGTACGAATCTCTGGGCTTCTCCGACGTGCGCAGCTACCTGCAAAGCGGCAATGTCGTCTTCACGAGCGCCGAAACCGATCGCTCTACGATGGCGCACTCAATCGAGACTGCGATCGCAGATGCTTATAGCTTTGCAGTCACCCTGTTCGTGTTGGATGCGGCTGATCTGAAACAGACATTCATCGCCAACCCCTTCCTGACCGGGCGTAGCGAAGACCCTGCTAAACTGTACGTGACCTTTCTGGCCGACAGCCCGCTGCCAGAGGCGTTGGACAATTTCGTCCCGCCGGCCAATACGTCCGATGAATTCTATATCGATGGCGACCGCATCTACCTCTTCTGCCCCAACGGCTATGGTCGCACCAAACTCTCCAACGCCTTCTTCGAGCGCAAGCTGAAGGTCCCGGCCACGACCCGTAATTGGAAGACCGTCTCGGCGCTCTACGATATGGCCATCAACCGATGATTTCGGAGTAAGTTCGGATGGCGACGCCTTTCATCCATCTCCAATCCCTCACCAAAGCCTACCGCGAGGGCGACGCCCTGCGTCATGTCCTGCGCGACGCGTCCCTGGAAAGCGACCGGGGCGAGTTCATCGCCATCGTGGGCAAGAGCGGCAGCGGCAAGAGCACCCTGCTCAACCTCATCAGCGGCATCGACGCCCTGGACAGCGGCTCGATCCGGATCGACGGCTGCCAGCTTTCCAGCCTGGATGAGGCCCAGAGCACCCTCTACCGCCGCCGCCATATCGGTTTCATCTTCCAGTTCTTCAACCTCATCCCCACCCTCACCGTGCTGGAAAACGTGCTCCTGCCCCTGGAACTGAACGACGCGCCCACAACCGAAGCCCGCGCCCGCGCCAGGGAACTGCTGGACGCGGTGGGCCTGGGCGACCGGGAGCGCACCTTCCCGGATCGGCTCTCCGGCGGCGAGCAGCAGCGGGTGGCCATCGCCCGGGCCCTGGCCCATGACCCTACCCTGGTGCTGGCTGATGAGCCCACCGGCAACCTGGACGAAACCACTGGCAAGCTCATCCTGGACCTGCTGGACCGGCTCACCCGGCAGGCGGGCAAGAACCTGATCATGGTCACCCACAGCGCCGAGGCCGCGGCCTACGCCGATCGGGTGCTGCATCTCAGAGAGGGTCGTCTTGTCCCCTGATGGCGGCGCTGAAGCGCGCACTACGAACGGCGGCGCTGAAGGGCGCACTACGAACGGCGGCACTGAAGCGCGCACTATGAACGTTTCGCTGCTGTCGCCTAGCGGCCGGGCGCGGCTGCGCCTCAGCCGCCGCTACCTTCAGCGCCATCCCCGCCAGAGCCTGCTCATGTTGCTGGGCATTATGCTGGGCGTGGCCGTCATGGTGGCCATTGACATCGCCAACGCCAGCGCCAGCCGGGCCTTCGACCTGAGCACCCAGGCCATCGCCGGCCGCACCACCCACCAGATCACCGCGGCCAACGGCCTGCCCGAGGATCTCTACGTCCGCCTGCGCACAGAGCTGGGCTGGGAGCCGGCCGCGCCCGTCCTGGAGAGCACGGTGGTCGCCCCGGACCTGGACGGCCGCGTCCTCACCCTGCTGGGCGTGGACCCCCTGGCCGAGGGGCCCTTTCGCCAGTACATGAACGCCGGCCCGGACGTCCCCATGGCCGCGCTGGCCCCCTTCTTCGCCCGCCCGGACAGCGCGCTCATCTCCACCCAACTGGCGGATCGCTACGGCCTGCGCGCCTGCCCCTGGGAGGCCAATCCCGATCCCGCCTGCATCCTGCGCGCGGAGATCGAGGGGCGGGAGCGGACGCTGACCATCGTCGGCCTGCTCAACCCCAGCGACAGCCTCAACCGCCGCGCGGTGGCCGACCTGGTCCTGACCGACATGGCGACCGCCCAGGAATTGACCGGCCGCCTGGGGCGCATCGACCGCATCGATCTCATCCTGCCGGAGGGGGCCGAGGGCGAGGCCCAGGAGGCGGCCCTGCGCGCCTGGCTGCCGTCCTCGGTGCGCCTCCAGACCGTGGCCGCGCGCACGGGCGCGATCAAGCAGATGACCGCGGCCTTCCGGGTCAACCTGGCCGCGCTGAGCCTGCTGGCCCTGCTGGTGGGCGTCTTCCTCATCTACAACGCCATGACCT
>JAJRUD010000224.1 GCA_024277995.1 Chloroflexota bacterium | reverse complement strand
TATCGAGGGTCCGCGATCCAGAGGGATGAGTTATAGGCTCGCAACCTGAGGGGAGTCTCCCGGCGTGGCCCCTGACCTGATTCGGGGGCAGCGCAGATAGCGGCGTCGAATCAATTCGAAGAGAACGCCTCGCAAGCTGAGGCGGAGATGCCTGGCCGCGACCTGGACGAAAGGGTCGCGGCTTGCCGCGTTGACGCAGGACTATGACGGGTGGAACCATCACAGGGCTGAAGTTGCACCGACGCAAGCGTGCACGGGTGGAGGTCTATCTGGACGGCGAGCGTGCCTTCACCGTGGTCAAGGCACTGGCGGCGGGTTTGCGCGTCGGGCAGCATCTGGCCTCCGAAGATGTCGAGCGCCTGCGGGCCCGCGATGAAGTGGAACGGGCCTACGCCCGGGCGCTGCGCCTGCTGAGCCGGCGCCCCCGATCGGAGCTTGAACTGCGCCAGGCCTTCGACCGCCGCCGGACCCCTGTCGAAGTGCAGGAAGCCGTTCTTGAGCGACTGCACGAACGTGGGCTTGTGGATGACAGGGCCTTTGCCGAGGCCTGGGTGGAGAATCGAAATGAGTTCCGCCCGCGGGGCGCGCGCGCGTTGCGGATGGAATTACGCCGTAAAGGGATCGCCAACGAGACCATTGCCGATGTGCTGCAGGATTTCGACGAAGAGAGCGCCGCGCTGCGGGCGGCCCGCAAGGCCGCTCGTCGCTGGAAGTCATCATCTCATGATGAATTTCGCCGCCGTCTGGGCGCGTACCTGGCCCGACGCGGCTTCCCATATTCCATAATCTCCCCGGTCGTTTCTCGCGTCTGGAGCGAAACGACCGATGCCGAAGAGGAAAGAGAGGGTTTACCGTGACTATGCCGTGGTGGATACTAGCCGTGATCATCGCCCTGACCGCGGGGGCCATTATCGGCTACTTCGTCCGCCAGCTTCAACTGGAGCGTGAGAACCGGGCTCGCAAGAGCGAAGCTGATCGCATCGTCGAGCAGGCCAAAGCTCAAGCGCGTGAGATCGAGCTGCGGGCGCGCGATGATGCGTTGAGGATACGGGACGAAGCCGAGAACGAAGCCTCCCGCCGCAGGGCTGAACTGGCGCGGGAGGAGGAGCGCCTGCATCGCCGACGGGAGGAGCTGGATCGCCGTCTGGACCAGCTGGAGAAGCGCGATCAGACGCTCAGCAAGCGCCAGAGCGCGCTCGATCGCAAGGCCAACGAGCTGGAGAAGCGCCGCACGGAGATCCTCAGCGAGCTGGAGCGGGTTTCCAGCATGACGCAAGAGGAGGCCAGACAGCAATTGCTCAATGAAGTGGAGCGGGAGGCGCGCGCCGATATGGTGCGCATCATCCGCCAGATCGAAGAAGAGGCGCAATTGGAAGGCGAGCGACGGGCGCGCGAGCTCATTGCAGACGCCATCCAACGTGTGGCCTCCGATCACGTCTCGGAGATCACCGTCTCCGTCGTCCCGCTGCCCTCCGACGATATGAAGGGGCGCATCATCGGCCGCAACGGGCGCAACATCCGTGCCTTCGAACAGGCGGCGGGCGTGGACGTGATCGTGGACGACACGCCGGAGGCGGTCACGATCTCCTGTTTCGACTCCGTGCGCCGGGAAGTGGCCCGTCGGGCCATGGAAAAACTGGTGCTCGACGGCCGCATCCACCCCGCGCACATCGAGAAGATCGTAGAGCAGGTGCGACGTGAGGTGGAGCAGCTCATCGTCGAGGAGGGCGAGAAGGCCGCCTTCGACGCCGGTGTTCCCGGTCTGCACCCGGAGATCATCAAGAAGCTCGGCCGGCTCAAGTTCCGCACCTCCTACGGCCAGAACCAACTGGCGCATGCTGTGGAATCCGCCAAACTGGCCGGCGTCATCGCCGCCGAGTTGGGCGCCGACGTCGAGTTGTCCAAGGCTGGCGGGCTGCTGCATGATATCGGCAAGGCCATGGACCACGACGTGGAGGGCACGCACGCCGCTCTCGGCGCTGAGTTCTGCCGCCGCTACGGCGTGCCGCCCAAGGTGGTGAACATCATCGCTTCCCATCACCACGAGGTGAAACAGGAGTGCGTCGAAGCGGTGATCGTCGAGGCGGCCGATGCCATCAGTGGCGCCCGCCCCGGTGCCCGGCGCGAGAGCCTGGAAGAGTACATCAAGCGCGTGCGTGCCCTGGAGGAGATCGCCAATTCCTTCGAGGGCGTCTCAGAGAGCTACGCGCTGCAGGCTGGCAGGGAGATCCGGGTGATCGTGAAACCAGAAGATATCGACGACCTGAACGCGACCCGTCTGGCGCGCGACGTGGCCAAGCAGATCGAAGAGGGGATGCAGTACCCCGGCCAGATCAAGGTCACCGTCATCCGGGAGACCCGCGCCGTGGACTACGCCAAGTAGGATCGCTCGCGCCGGGGCGCGAATCTACCATCGTGCGATCCGGGGATGGCTCGGACCCGAGCCATCCCCGTGCTGCTATTTGCAGCGCGCTGCGCTCCGTCCTCCGCTCAGGGCGCCCCGGCAGGCCTGGCCGCTAGGCTCGCCCGCCTGCCATTCTGGGCGTGTCGCAGGATGGCGGGGGAGGGGCGTGTTGAATCTGTTGGAGGGGCTGCCCTTCGACTGCGGGCTGCGCTGTGCTCCGCCTTCCGCTCAGGGCGCCCCGGCAGGCATGGCCGGTGGCCATCATGAGCCTGTCGAAGGATGGCCAGGGGCTTCGACGGCGCCTGGCCCGAAGGGGCAGGATCACGATGTCTTCAGATGGGCGGGGTCCTCCACGCGGCGATCAGCGGACGGGCATGACCGTCCCAGAGCCTGAAGGGCTCTGCGATGGCGGGGGATCGAGGAGGCGTTGCGCGCAAACGTCCTTATGGGGGGCTGTCCCTGGCGAGGGATTTCAGCTTTCGGCGCGGGGCCGGCCGTAGAGGAACCAGTACGTCTGTCGGGAGTAGCGGGTCGCGAGCGCGGCGTCCCAGAGGAAATCGCCGGCGGCGAAATGCAGGCGCAGGTCCTCGTCCAGAGAGGCCAGCGACGGCCGGCGTTCCTGGATGTCGGCGGCCTCGGGGGCCAGGTCGGACAGCCGTTCCAACATCACACGCTGGCGGACCTCGTGGGCGTAATCGTGAGCGCGGTCGGGTGAGTCCTTCAGGTCGGCCAGGTAAGCCTTCCACAGGTTGAAGCGGTTGCGGTATTCGTGAGCGGCCTTTTGCTCCAGCGCCACGGCGTATTTACGCTCAGCGGTCTCCCACTCCCCCCGCAGCCGTTCGAAGCGCGTCGCTTGCTGAGGGGTCATCTCCCGGCGCAGCGCCTCCAGTTCATCCAGCGTCAGGAGCACGGCGCCGAGCGTCATACGGGGGAAAGGTCCACCTGGAAGATCGGGGCTTGTGCTGAATGGCCAGAAGACCTCCGCCGAACGCAGGTAGGGCTTGAGTTCCTGGAGCATGCGCTCCAGCAGGGCGAGGTTGGCCTCAATCGGCTGCATCGTCCGGTTCTGCTTTGGCTAGCGCGCGTTGGACCATGTCGAGCAGTTGGCCGCGTGTGGCGGGCTTGATCAGGTATCCCACCGCGCCCAGGCCGCGGCCGGCATCCCGGTCCTCCGGGCGTGCCTTGGCCGTGAGGAAGATCACCGGCGGCGCTTCGCCGCTGCGCGCGCGCAGGGTGCGCAGGACATCGAAGCCGGATATGTCGGGCATCATAACGTCGAGCAGGACCACGTCGTAGTATTCCTCTTCTAGCATGCGCAAAGCTTGCGAACCGTTGGGCGCCGTCTGAACCTCGTAGCCGGCCGTTTCCAACGTCAGCTCGATGAGGCCAAGCGTGTCCGGTTCGTCGTCTACGACAAGGATGCGTGCCAGGCCGCTCATGCTTCCTCCAACCTCGGCGTTGGGGTGACCATTGTAACCCGGGGCAGAGAAGGATGCCAGCGTGCGCCGGGCCTTGCCGACCTCGACCGACCGGGGCCATCCCCCGTGGATCCTGCAGCCGCTGCGCCCGTGAGGAAGGGCGTCGGCCGGGGAAATCCTAGAGCATCAACTGCAGCGGCTGCTCGAGCTTCTCGCGGAACACCTGGAGCCAGCGCGCGGCCTCGGCTCCGTCCGTCACGCGATGATCGGCCGACAGGGTGACTTTGAGGCGCTTTCCGGGGACGACCTCACCCTGGCGCACCACTGGCAAATTGAGCACACTGCCGACGGCCAGGATGGCGGCCTCGGGGGGGTTGATGATGGCGATGAAGTGTTCGACGTCGAACATGCCCAGATTGGAGACGGTGAAAGTCGAGCCTTCAACGTCCTGGGGGCGCACGCGGCCATCGCGTGCCCGGGCCACCATCTCACGCGTCTCGCGTGAGATGACCCGCAGCGGCTTGAGATCGGCGTCTCGCACCACCACGGTGAGCAGTCCATCCTCCACGGCCACGGCCAGGCCCACGTTCACCTCGCCATGGCGCACGATCTCATCGCCCTCCAGCGAGGCGTTCAGGTTGGGGAACTCGCGCAGGGCGAGCGCGGCCGCTTTCACGATCAGGTCGTTCACCGAGAGCTTCTCGCCTTCAGGCAGCAGGGCGTTCAGTTGCGCGCGCAGCGCCATGGCGGGGGCGGCGTCCAGCTCGACCGTCACGTAGAAATGGGGTGTTTCCTGCTTGGCGCGCGTCATGCGGCGCCCGATGGCGCCTCGCAGTCGTGTGAGCGGGACGCGGCTGGGCTCGCGCGGCGCGATCGCAGGCGAGGAGATCGCAGGTGCTCCGGCGGGGACGGCGGCGATGGCCGCTTCGACGTCGCGCTTGACGATGCGCCCGCCGGGTCCGCTGCCCTGCAGGCCCGCCAGGTCGAGGCCTCGTTCCCGCGCCAGGCGGCGGGCCACGGGCGAGGCCTTCACCGCGCCCGGCAGCCCCCCCCGCTCGCCGGTCTGGGCGGCGGGGGTCTCTTGCAGGTCGGGCGCGGCCGCGGCTTCGGGGGCAGCGGCGGGCGCCGCGGCAGCAGGCGCCTGGGCCCCGAGCAGGGATTCGAGGTCCACCTCTTCTCCGGGCTCAATCAGCACAGCGATGGCTGAGCCGACGGGCAGCGTCGTGCCCTCGGGCACCAGATGTTTGTAGACCACGCCGCCGTGTGCTGCCTCGACCTCGACAGTGGCCTTGTCGGTCTCGATCTCGGCCAGCACCTCGCCCTTGTCCACTTTTTCGCCCTCGCGTTTGACCCAGCGGATGAGCGTCCCTTCGGCCATGTCGAAGCCGAGCTTGGGCATGGTGATCACTTCAGCCATCACAGCACCTCTTTCACGGCGCGGATCACGTCCTCGATCTGCGGCAGCATCATCTGTTCGAGCTCGCGGTTGTAAGGCAGGGGCACCTCCTGCTGGGCCACCCGCCGGATGGGCGCGTCGACGTGGTCGAAGGCCTCCTCGTAGATGCGTGCCGCCACCTCCGCGCCGACGCCGAAGGAGCGCCAGCCACCCTCGACGATGACGGCGCGGTTGGTCTTGCGGAAGGACTGCAGCACCGGTCCCATGTCCAGCGGACGCAGGGTGCGCAGGTCCACCACCTCCGCCTCGATGCCCTCCGCCGCCAGCTGCTCGGCGGCCTGCAGAGAGACTTGCAGCATCTTGCTGTAGCTCACGATGGTCACGTCTCGCCCGGACCGCTGCACCTTGGAGACCCCGATGGGCTCCAGGTATTCCCCCTCCGGGACCTCGCCGCGCGTCTGATACAGCGTGGCGTGCTCGATGAACAGCACCGGGTTCTCGTCGCGGATGGCTGCCTTGAGCAGGCCCTTAGCGTCGTGGGGCGTCCCCGGCGCGACCACCTTGAGGCCGGGGAAGTGGGCGAAGACGACGTCCGGTGTCTGGGAGTGGGTGGAACCCAACTGCCGTCCACCCCCGCCTACGGTGCGGATGACCAGGGGCACTTTGATCTGCCCGCCGAACATGCTGTGGATCTTGGCGCTGTGGTTGACGATCTGATCCATGGCCAGGAAGGCGAAATTGATGGTCATGATCTCTGCCACCGGCCGCAAACCGGCCATGGCCGCGCCGTTGGCGGCGCCGGCGATCACCCCTTCAGCGATTGGTGTGTCCCGCACGCGTTCCGGGCCGAAATGGTCGTAGAAACCTTTCGTTACGGCGTAGGTGCCACCCCAGAGGCCGACTTCCTCGCCCAGGATGATGACCCGTTCATCGCGGTCCATCTCTTCCCACAGGGCCTGGGAGATGGCCTGTCGCATGGTGATGATAGCCATGGCTATTCCCCCTACTTTACGTAGACCAGGTCGTAGACCTGCTCAGGCGACGGATCGGGGCTGGCTTCAGCGAAGCGCACCGCCTGCTCCACCTCCTTTTCGGCCCTCGCCTCTTCGGCCTCCAGGGCGGCCTGGTCGGCGATCTTCTCCTTCAGCAGATGATCGTAGAAACGCCCGATGGGATCGCCCTCCTGCCATTTGCGAACCTCCTCACCGGTGCGATAGCGCTCGGGGTCTCCCATGGAATGGCCGCGAAAGCGATAGGTCATCGCCTCCAGGAAGAAGGGCTCACCCTGCCGAACGCGCTCCAGCGCTTCGAGGGTCGCCTGCCGCACGGCCAAGACGTCCATGCCGTCTACCTGAGCGTTGGCCATGCCATAGCCCTCGGCTTTGCGCCGGATCTCGCTCACCGCCGAGGCGCGCTCGACGGCCGTGCCCATGCCGTACTGGTTGTTCTCACAGACCCATAGAACGGCAAGATCCCAGACCTTGGAGAGGTTCAGCGCCTCGTGGAAATAGCCGATGTTGGTCGAGCCATCACCGAAGAAGCAGATGGTTGCGGTGTCGGTGCCGCGATATTTCTCGGCCAGGGCCAGCCCGGTCGCCAGCGGTAGGTGGCCGCCGACGATGGCGTAGCCGCCCCAGAATCTCTTGTCGACATCAGCCAGGTGCATGGAGCCGCCCATTCCCTTCGAGCAGCCGGTCTCCTTGCCCAGCAATTCGGCGATCACCTCTTCAGCCGTTAGGCCGCAGGCGATGGCTATGCCGTGATCGCGATATGCCGTGATGACGTGGTCCTGCGGGCGCCGCGCCGATACCACGCCCACGCCCACCGCCTCCTGGCCGATATATAGGTGCAGGAAGCCGCCGATCTTGTCCTGTTGATACAGTTCGGCGGATCGCTCTTCCAGGCGGCGGATCAGGACCATTTGATAGTAAAGTCTGATCAACTCCTGTCGGTCCATGCTGTCTCCTCTAAAACCCCACGGCCGGGAGCCGTGGGGAGGGTGTGCTATGATGGGACCACCCGGCTGTGGGGACTGTCGCGACTCCAACGTGCCGAGCCTCACCTCGACGGGGCGATGAAATTATACCAGACCGGTCGATATATCGACCACAGCGGCCAGGGCCTGCGGGGTAGAACATAAGTTCTGGGCTGTCCCGCTTTCGTAAACCTCACAGTTTGCTTACAATATGGCCCCTCCGTAGGGTGGGTCGGATACTATTGGGAGGGCTGTCGCGTCAGCGTTCGCGTGTAGTATATGGATAAGGAGGAGGGGCGGCCGCCGCGGGGCACCGGTGCTGACTTCTCCCCGAGCGAGGGGTGATGCTCGACCGGGCCAGCGTGGTACCAAGGTCACATGTCGAGGGAGGGGCGAGTCCCCTAATATTGAGGGTGCACGCCGTTCGGGGAAGGGGTTCACCTTCCCTGCCGTTACCCCGCCACATGTAATCGACTGAGCCGGGGGAATAGAATGCGCCGATTTGTCGTATGCCTGATCGTTGTGGCACTGCTCGTAGGAGCCCATTCCATCGCGTGGGCTCAGGATGGCGCGCGCTATTTCCCTGAAACTGGCCATACGCTCGACGGGAGATTCGCACGCGCCTTCGACAAGTATGGTGGGCTCTCGATACTCGGCTACCCGATAACGGACTCCTTCACCGATCCGAACTCCGGCCTGCTCATCCAGTATTTCCAAAACGCCCGCCTGGAGCTCTGGCCCGATCCCCTCTCGGGCAACTTCCGCGTCTCCCTTCGCTCCCTGGGCGAGGAATTGGGAGGTTGGACCCAGCCGGTAGAGGGCGATCTGCTTTCGCGATCGACCTCTCCGGGGTGCAAGTACTATCAGGAATCGGGTCACCGAGTCTGCTTTGCCTTCCTGGATTTCTTCCTCTCCAACGGCGGCCCTGAGGTTTTCGGTTACCCGATCTCCGAATTCGAGATTCAGGATGGCTGGCTGGTCCAGTACTTCCAGCGTTTCAAGCTCGTATGGGATCCCGGTGCAGCCTCGTCTCTGCGGGTCCAGATCGCGCCGCTGGGGCGGGCACACTTCGAGGTCATGGGATACGACGAGAGGTTGCTCAGGCCTCAGCAGCCGAACAACATCTACGAGTACCGCGTAGTCGAACTGCGACCTCGAACCTCGGTCGCTAAACCGATCGCCTCCCACGCAGACACGCAGGAAGTGTACGTCGTCATCGAAGACCAGAACCTGAACCCGGTGGAGGGTGCTGCTGTCCTGCTTGTGGTTCACCTGGCTGATCAGGAGCTTTCGATCCTGATGCCGCCGACCAACGCGTCGGGCACCTCCATGGTCGAATTCTCCTTCCAGGACCAGCCGCCGGGGCTGTTGGTGTCGATGGAGTTCTGGATCGCGTATGGCGATCTGGTATCGTCCACCCGGGATTCCTTCCGGGTCTGGTGGTAAATCGCATGGAGAGGGCTCGCCAGGTTGGAAACAGGCACCGCGCTCGGGTGACCGCTATCGCCAATCCCAGGGACAAGGTCGGCAAGACGCTCTGCACCTTGTCGCTGGGCATGTCTCTGGCGGGGCGCGGGCGCAAAGTCCTCATGGTGGACCTGGACCCTCAGGGAGGTCTCACCGCGGTCTGCGGCCTGGATGGCGGCCTGGCCACGCATCTCGGCGATGTCCTCGGCGGCGCGCTGCCGGGAAAGGTATCCTTGTGGGACGTGGTGCGGGAAGTGACGCCGGACACCTTGCTCTACCTGGCCCCGGCGGAAATCACCCTGGCCAACACGGAACTGGGGATGCTCAGACGCCTGGGCAGGGAGTTGGTGTTGAGGTGCGCTCTGCAGAGTGTGGTGCATGATTTCGACGTCATTCTGCTGGACTGCCCTTCCAATCTGGGAATGCTAACCCTGAACGCGCTCGCCGCATCGGAAACGGTCATCGTGCCGGCTGAAGCGAACGCCATGCACCTGCGGGGACTGTGGTTCTTTCTGGCCGCGCTGCAGCAGGTGAGAGAGACGTTGAACAGCAGTCTGCAAACGCTGGGCGTCTTCGTGACGAACTACAATCGCAAGATCGGCCATCATCGGAAAGCAGTCGCCGCGATGCATGCCGCCGGCCTGCCCCTGGTCACACGCGGGGACATCACGCCGCAAAACCGCAATCAACCTTATCCATATCCGATCTCCATGCTGATCCCGGAAAAGGACGAGGCCGTCAGCGAGCTCGTCCGGCGGGTCGAAAGCTGGCTCGGCTCGGGCTATTTGCAGGTGCGCACACCAGGGGTGTGATGACTTCAATGAAAAGCCGGTCGACGGGGATCTTTCCATCCAGCGCTAGCGGATACCGCCGCGAAATCCGAGGCGGAAGGAGCGCGCGCGAGGCCGGGGCTTGGGGCTCGGCAGAGAGCCCGATCCGATGCGGGGTTAAGCCGTTCCCGATTCCGAGTTGAGCATGCGCCGGGAACGAGCTACCTCCTGGACTCCTTCTTTGACCTCTTCGATGAGCCGTCCCAGGAATTGGAGGCGCATAGGTCTCATATCCTTTTTGGTGATCTTGGCTTTCATCCTCGGCATGCTCAGCATCACGATCGGCTCCCGGCGTCCTGAGGCCGCCGGGGGTCAGGGGCTCGAAGGGATCGAAGCCACAGGTCAGGGCCAGGCGAGCGGGATCCTGCCTACGGGGCTTCTGCCCGAGCGCACCACGATCCTGGTCCTGGGTGTGGACGATCTGACGGCGGAGCCCCCGCTCCTGGTGGCGGTCTGGTTCGTATCGTGCGAGACGGGTGGCGGTGGCTGCATCCTCATCGGGGTGCCGACTGACATGTGGGTGGATGAGTCTCTCGGGATCACCGTCGGCGGCTATTTCTCCGCCACGTGGAACGGCGATCCCGATTCTGGTCTCAAGGAGCAGCTCTATTCGATCATGCCTTTGGAGGTCAATGCGACGGTCGTCATGGATGAGGTTTTCTTCGGCGCTCTGCTCGAATACATCAACGGCGCGCCGGTTGGCGAGGGCAATCTCTCCGCGGAGGATATCATCCTGGTGTCCAGACTGCTGCGTGAGTCCCCCAGCCTGGAGACCGGTTTCCAGGCGGAGATCCTGCGCTCCATCTCGACCGCCCTGTCCTCCGATGTCCTTTACTCAGATATCACGAGCCTGATGGTCAGGCTGCCGGAGCACGCGCGTCTTTCCGTCCCCACGGCCCGCCTCGCTCTGCTCGTATCCCAGGCCTTTCCCGATGATCCCGCTGAATCCTGTGTGAAAGTGATCGGGACCGACGGCGAGATACCGAGAGGCTGCCTGGGGCGATGAAGCTTTGGGTGATGATGCACGATCACATCGATTATCCCTTTATCATCCCCGCACGGGTCATTCTTATTCCTGCACGGGGTGAAGGTTCGAAAAATGTCCTTATTGGGGTCTCTACTTGACAGGTTTGGCCTAAAAGCGCGAGCCGGATCCGATGGCTCAACCGGCGGAGGGGTCGCAGCCCCACAGTACCGCGAAGCTGCGACGGTGGCGCGAGTCAGAAACTCGAACCCCCCTGCCAGCCCTGCGCGCCTGCCAAAACCCCCATCGGCCCAAACGCGCGCCCAGGATGCAGAACAGCATCTGATGCGCATCCGCGAGAAGGTCACGCGCATCGCGCAGGAATTCGCCGAGGGGAAGATCAACCGCGCCCAATTCCAGGAACTCTTCGCCCACTATCAGCGTGAGCAGCGCACCATCGAAACCTGGCTAAGCGTTGACCCGGATTCCGACGCCTGGAAGGATGCGCTGGCGGAGGGGAAGAGCCTCATCATCCGCAACAGGTATAAGGCGCAGGTCAAGGGCCTGGCGATCTACCTCAACCGGACAGGCATGCCGCTCGCGCACATCGGGAGCTTCAACCTCGATCCGGACCTTGTGATACCGATGCTGTCCTCACTGCGCAGCGCCACGGAGGAGATGTTCGGCTCCGCTATCAGGGCCTCCCATATCGAAGGCGGCGGCTGGCTGGGCTTCATCGGCGGCCAACATACCACTCTGTTGGCTCTCTATTCCGCCGAGCCCGCCAAACAGCAGCTGATGCGGCTGGAAGAGCTGCACCGTGTGTTCGAGAAGGCCAATCAACGTCACTTCGAAGGATCCACCATCGACCCGCGTGAACTGGTATACACGCAGCAGGTTGTCCTTCGGGGCACTCATCAAGGATAGCTGGCAATCGTCGTGACAGATCAGAACATCACAGTTGCCAAAGTCGTCGTGGCCGGCGATGCGGCGGTGGGGAAAACCTCTCTCGTCCGCCGCTACGTCGAGGGCAAGTTCAGCACCTCCCGGGTGGCGACCATCGGCGTGGACTTCTACGTGCACACGGTGGACACCCCCCAGGGAAAGGTCAAGCTTTCCATCTGGGACATGGCCGGCCAGAAGCGTTTCGCCTTCATGCGGGATCGATTCTACAAAGGGAGCTGCGCGGCGGCGATCGTGTTTGACCTGAGCAGACCGGAGACGGCGCAGAGCCTGCCGGCCTGGAAGCAGGAGGTGCTGGCCGGGGAACGGGCGCAGCACATCCTCATCGTGGGCAACAAATCCGACCTGGTGCCGCCGGAAACCCACAAGTGGGGCGCAAGGGTGGCCTCATCGCTCGGCGGCAGATACCTGGTCACCAGCGCGCTCTCCGGCGAGGGCGTCGCTCAGTTGTTCTGGGAGCTGGCGGTGCTGGCGCTGGATTCGCTCCACAAGCGCGGCTGAGCCCGGCCGACGTCCTGCCGCAAGCCCTCAACCCCTCTCTCAATCAAGCGACCTTCGTTTCTCAGCGTGCGCGCGGCCGGCACACGGCGGCGTGCTTTCCATCGTCGCCGGGGCCTGGAAATCACCGGTCCTCAGGGGATGACTCCGACAGCTTTGAGGTCATATTCGGCCATCGCGGGTTCCGCGTCACGCGGCAGGGGGAGGAGCAGCAGGAAGGACGCGCTCTCGCCGAGCGCCAGATGCTCGCCCAAGGAGAGCGAGCCTGCCGTCAGCACCTCCCCGGCCGTGTCGCGCAGCGTGGCCTGCAGGGCGGGTCGTTCGACGCGGCCGTCGTGCGGGTTGGTGATGGTGCCGCCGAGTATCAGGCGGCTGCCCGTGCTCTCGTAGCGCAGCAGCTCGAGCCGCAGATCCATCACGCGACCAGCCACAGGCCGGGTCCCCAGCGGGTCGAGGCGGAGGATGAACTGCAGGCTCTCCGCGCCCTCAGCCGGGATGGAAAGCGCGGCGGGAGGGGCTGCGCTCTGCCAGAAGGTGAGCGCGCGCTGCTCGCCGGGCGCGATGGGCGAGGCGGGCGATGCGTCCACCACCGCCAGTTGAGCACCGTCCTGCTCCAGGCTCAGAGTGGCCGAAGCCCACAGGGGAAGGTCGCTGCGGTTCTCCATGATGACGAGCAGGAAGGGATTCCCCTGGGCATCCCGGCGGATCTCATTGGTGACCACTTCGACCGGCGGATCTTCCAGAGCCGGGCCGGCGATCGCGGCTGCGTAGAACTCATAGCGTTGGCCCGCTGCGGCCATCGCCGGCACGATCAGGAAGGGGGCGCGTTCCCCCGGGCGCAGGGATTGCGGCCCGACGCTGGCGAGCGCGGCGGAGGAAGGCCTCCCGCTCTCGTCGCGCGCCAGCGCGGCCAGGCCGATGACGGTGGCCGGCTCGCTGCCGGGGTTCGTCACGTAGCCGACCAGGGACGGGGAACTCCCGCGCGGCGAAAGCTCCTCGGCCGTTTCGACCCTCAGAGGGAGCATTTCGATGTCCGCGGTTCGGTAGGAGAGGATCTGTGCCCGTGCCGAGGCTGCGCCAGGAGATGCCGGCAGGATCACCTGATAGGGCGAGGCACCGCCGGCGGGGAGCATGGCCAGGAGCGGCTCGCCTTGCTGCGAGGCGAGCACCGCGCCGGCTTCGTCCAGCAGGTCGATCTGCAGGCGCAGGTCGCTGACGGAGGAGGGGGATTGGTTTTCCAGCATTCCCACGACCACGGCCTCATCCCCCGCAGGGGTGTAGACGATGCCGGGTTCCGGCAGGGACGCGGCCAGCGTGGGGGTGGCATGGAACGTGGGCGTCGCCGGCGGGTAAGTCGGCGGGATGGAGGTCGTCGGGGCGGGATTGCACGCCGACCACAGGGCCAGCAGCAGGAGGGCGGACAGGGATCGCATAGAGCGCATGGGCTTATGCTACCTCAAAAAGCCGCCGGAGGTGCGCCCAGGCCCCGGATGTTCCGGGGCCTGGGGCAAGGAGGAGAGAGGCCGCCCGGCTGGACTTCCGAAGTCCGGGTGGGACTTCGGAAGTCCAGCACGGGGTACGTGGTGTTTCAGGATGCCTGGGGCACTTCGGGCAGGTGCTGCATGGCTTCCAAGACCATTTCTTCGGGGTACTGGTAGTGTTCGAGCCGGCCCTTGAGGTAGGCGTCGTAGGCGGCGAGGTCGAAGTGGCCGTGGCCGGAGAGGTTGAAGGCGATGACGCGGCTGACGCCTTCATTGCGGCACTTGATGGCTTCGTCGATGGCGGCG
>JAJRUD010000223.1 GCA_024277995.1 Chloroflexota bacterium | reverse complement strand
TTGAGAGAAACCATTTTCGTAAGGAGGGATCCGCATGTCGCTCAAACTTAAACCGCTGGCCGACCGTCTGGTGGTGAAGCCGTTGGAAGAGGAGGAGGTGACACCGAGCGGGATCGTGTTGCCGGAGACGGCCAAGGAAAAGCCGCAGAAGGGCGAGGTGATGGCGGTAGGGCCTGGCGCCCGTGACGACGACGGCAAGCGCCTGCCGATGGACGTGTCCGTGGGTGATAAGGTGCTCTTCGCCAAGTACGCCGGTACCGAGATCAAGGTTGACGGCGACAAGCTGCTGATCCTGCGGGAGAGCGACGTCCTGGCCTTGATCGAAGAATAACCGCAATCCGCAAATTTGAAACCTATCCCTTGAGAGGAGTGATAACATGGCTGCGAAGATACTCGCGTTCTCCGAAGATGCCCGGATGCGCCTTAAGGAGGGTGTGGACATCCTGGCCAAGGCTGTAGCCACCACCCTGGGCCCCAAGGGCCGCAACGTGGCGCTCGACCGCAAGTTCGGCTCTCCCAGCATCACCCACGACGGCGTTTCGGTGGCCAAGGAGATCGAGCTGGAAGACGCTTTCGCCAACATGGGGGCCCAGCTGCTGAAGGAAGCGGCCACCAAAACCAACGACATCGCCGGTGACGGCACCACCACCTCGACGGTGCTGGCCCACGCCATGGTCACCGATGGCCTGAGGAACCTGGCGGCGGGCTCCAACCCCATGATGCTCAAGCGCGGCATCGAAGCCGCGGCCAAGGCTGCCTCGGATGCCATCGCCGAGCAGGCCATCGATGTCACCACGAAAGAGGCCATCGCCTCCGTGGCCGCCATCTCGGCGCAGGATGAAGAAATCGGCGAGCTCATCGCCGAGGTGATGGACAAGGTCGGCAAGGACGGCGTCATCACCGTCGAGGAGTCCAAGGGCCTGGAGTTCGAGACCGAGTACGTCGAGGGCATGCAGTTCGACCGCGGCTACATCTCGCCCTACTTCGTCACCGACCCCGAGCACATGGAAGCCGTGATCGACGAGCCCTACGTCCTGATTCACGACAAGAAGATCTCCGCCGCCCAGGACATCGTCCCCATCCTTGAGAAACTGGTCCAGATCGGCAAGCGCGATCTGGTGGTGATCGCCGAGGACGTGGACGGCGAGGCGCTGGCCACGCTGGTGCTCAACAAGCTGCGCGGCATGCTCAACGTGGTGGCGGTGAAGGCGCCCGGTTTCGGCGACCGCCGCAAGGCCATGCTGCAGGACATCGCCATCCTGACGGGCGGCACCGTGATCACCGAGGAGCTGGGCCGCAAGCTGGAGTCGGTAACCATCAACGATCTGGGCCGCGCCACCAAGGTGGTGGTCACCAAGGAAGACACCACCATCGTGGAAGGCAAGGGCGAATCGGACAAGATCAAAGGACGCATCGAGGAGATCAAGGTCGAGATCGAAAAGTCCACCAGCGACTACGACCGCGAGAAGCTGCAGGAACGCCTGGCCAAGCTCTCCGGCGGCGTGGCTGTGATCCGGGTCGGCGCGGCCACGGAGACCGAGCTGAAGGAAAAGAAGCACCGCGTTGAGGACGCTCTCTCGGCCACGCGTGCGGCCGTCGAAGAGGGCATCGTCCCCGGCGGCGGTGTGGCGCTCATCAACGCCCTGGAGTCCATCGAGGACCTGAAGCTGGACGGTGAGGACGAGAACGTGGGCGTCAACATCGTGCGCAAGGCCCTCGAGGTCCCCTTGCGCAAGATCGCCGAGAACGCCGGCAAAGACGGCGCGGTGGTCCTGGAGACCGTGCGCCGCGCGCAGGCCGAGAAGAAGAACAAGAACATCGGCTACGACGTGATCAAGGGCGAATACGTGGACATGGTGGAGCAGGGCATCATCGACCCTGCCAAGGTCACAAAGGGCGCGCTGGAAAACGCAGCTTCCATCGCGGCCATGATCCTTACCACGGAGGCTCTGATCACCGACGCCCCTGAGGACAAGAAGGAAACCACCCCGCCCATGCCGGAGTACTAGACCGGCGGCGGGTTCCCACCGCTGTATACGTGCAGCGCAAGTCAACAGCCCCTCCCGCGGGAGGGGCTGTTGACTATCGGGGTGCCGTCAGCCCCGCGACAGGCTGGAGGGCATCTCTGATGGGAGAATGCTGCTGCATCAATCACAGGAGGTGTGGCATGATGGGAGAGGGAATACGTGCCCTGCGGCGTTCGCGCCACGACCGCGTCGTGGCCGGTGTCTGCGGCGGGCTGGGGAGGTTCTTCGGGATCAACCCCTGGTGGTTCCGCCTGGCCTTTCTGATTGCGCTCATCCCCGGCGGCGTGCCGGGTGTGGGGGCCTATCTGCTGGCGTGGATCATCATACCCAAGGAGCGGCGCTGAGCGCTTCTATCCCAGCCACCAGTAGATGGTCAGGATCGCCCCGCCAATAACCAGAACTGTGCATCCCAGGGTGAAGATGCGTCGCGTCAGCCTGAGCACGGCACGCAGCAGCATCCACGCGATGATCAGCGCCACCAACGCCCCGATCAGGTTCAGTATCGAGTGATTGACGATCAACTCCATGGACGTGCTCCTCACTCAGGGGTGGACGATGCGTCCGGATTTGATCACCAAGCGTACAAGATTTGTGCCGAAGCGGTAGCCCAGGTGGCGATAATCCGGGGCCCCCAGCAGGATGAGATCGGCCTGCTTGCCGGGCTCCAGACTGCCGATGCGGTCGGCGCGGCCGATGGCGGCGGCGGCGTTGATGGTGGCGGCGGCGATGGCCTGCGCGGGGGTCAGGCGCATGTAGCGGCAGGCCAGCGCGATGACGAACTGCATGCTCTCGCACCAGGCCGTGCCGGGATTGAGGTCCGTTGCCAGGGCCAGCAGGCCTCCCGCCTGCAGGATGGCCCGGGCGGGGGTGTATTCGGCCTCGGCCAGGCCGAAGGGGGTGCATGGGAGCGCCACAGCCACGGTGTCCGCCCGGCCCAGCGCGGCGATGTCCTCCGGCGGCGTGCGCACCAGATGATCGGCGGAGGCCGCACCCAGTTCTACGGCCAGCCCCGTCCCGCCCAGGCTCTCGAATTCGTCGGCGTGGATCTTGAGCGGGAAACCCAATTCCCGCGCCCGTTGCAGGATGCGGCGGCTCTCTTGCAGGCTGAAAGCCCCCTGCTCGCAAAAGACGTCCACGAAGGGCAGCGGTCTGTCATTGGCATATTCTTGCCACCAGGCCCGCACGCCGGGCAGCATCTCGCGGCACACCAGTTCGGTGTAAGCCTCGCTTCGCTCCTGATATTCCTCGGGGATGGCGTGCGCGCCCAGGAAAGTGGCTGCCAGCTCGAGCGGGCCCTGCTGGTCGAGCTGCAGGATGGCCTGGAGCATGCGCAGTTCGGTTTCCAGCTCCAGGCCGTAGCCCGTCTTGGCCTCGGCGGTGGTGGTGCCGTGGGCGAGCATGCTCGCCAGGCGGGGCCGCGCCTCGGCCGCCAGTTGCGCCACGCTGGCGCGGCGCGTGCTGCGCACGGTGGAGCGGATGCCGCCGCCGGCGGCCATGATCTCCATGTAGCTGGCGCCGCCGACGCGCATCTCGAACTCGGCCGCGCGGTCGCCGGCCCACACCAGATGGGTGTGCGGGTCCACGAAGCCGGGCAGCACCACCATGCCGCCGGCGTCGATCTCGTGCTCTGCCCGGTAGCGCTCGCGCAGCGCCCGGCTGGGGCCGACCTCCAGGATGCGGCCCGCGGCGACGGCCACGGCCCCTGCCTCCACGATTCCCAATTCGCCCAGCGCCTGCCCGCGCTGCGGCCCGCCGGCCAGGGTGAGCACCTGGTTCGCGGAGTGGACAAGCAGATCGATGTTCATCGGTGGGGTACCTTCACCGGTTGCCGGGGTCCAGCCAGGGTTGGCCCTCCCTATTCTACACGTCCCACATACCACAAGGCGCCCAGCGCCAGCACGTCGAACAGGGCTGCCACGGCACCGTTGGCCAGCAGGCCGGCGGAGAACAGCAGCGGGCCCAGCAATGCGCCGACGGCCCGTCCGGCCGAGAGAGCGGCAATGTTGCTGGCCATCAGGGTCGCCCGCGCCCCGGGCAGGATCTGGGTCATCAGAGGAATGGAACTCACCAGGGTGAACTCGAAAGTGATGTAGAGCAGGAAGAGCCCCACCAGGGCGCCCGGCAGGCTGCGGCCCAGGAGCGGCAGCGCCAGGCTGGCCGAGGCGTTGAGGCCGATCCCCAGGGCCAGCGCACGGCGCTTGCCCATACGGTCTACCAATCCCGCCACCAGCCCCTCGCCGCCCAGTTCGGCCAGGCCGATGACGGCCGAGGCGGCGCCCAGGGCGGCGACCTGCAGTCCGAAAGCCCCTTCCATCCAGGCGCCGAAGATGATCCCCACCAGTTCATTGGCGGCGCTGACCAGCAGCCCCAGGCACAACCCGGCCAGGGCCGGTCTGTGCCTGAGTACGCTTCTCAGCGAGCGGCGCAGGGATTGGCGCGCCGCTTGCGGACGCT
>JAJRUD010000222.1 GCA_024277995.1 Chloroflexota bacterium | reverse complement strand
GACCTGCAGGCATATACCGAGGCGCTGGCCCGCGAGTTCCACGATCGCGGTGACCTGGATGCTGCCGCGGCGTGCTACGCGTGGCTGGGCGTGCTGCCGACGAAGACTGCCCAACGCGTTCCTGTCCAGGGCGCCCCGGCGCTGATCTCCCGCGCGGAAGAGCGCCCGGCGTTGGCCTGCTATGGTCCGCCGGAACCTTCCACCTTCATACGCCTGGGCCTGATGGCCGAGGAGTTGGCCCGCCGCGGTTATCGCACGCATCTGGCGGCTCGCTTCGAGCCCGACGATCTGGATCGCTTCGATCTCTTCATCTTCGGCAGGCCGCATCTCAACCCGCAGGTCTACGCAGGGTTGGAAGCCGTGGCGCGCAGCGGCAAGCCCCTGGTCATCGACCTGGATGACGATTTCCACAACATCCCGCGGGAACATCCGGGCTATCGTGCCGTGGGGCCGGGCAACCCGCGCCTGCTGCGCCTGCTGGAAACCATGCTGGGTCTCGCCACACTGCTCACGGTGTCCACCCCGCAGCTCGCGCGCCGCTACGGGCGCTGGTCGCGGCAGGTGCGCGTGGTCCCCAATGGATGGTCGGCGCACAATCCGCTGTGGCTCGCCCCGAGCGTGCCTCACACAGGGGTCCATCTGGGTTGGGCCGGGACCATCACTCACCGCAAGGATGTGCTCGAGATGCGCGCCGGGTTGAAGCGCGTGCTGCGCGAATTCCCCCAGGCCAGGCTGGTGATCGGTGGCGACCCGCGGGTGATGGCGCTCTTCAGCAGCATCCCGGAAGCTCAGCGCGCCTTCGTGCCCTGGGTGGATTATGCCCACTACCCCGCCATGCTGGCCAACTTCGACGTGCTGCTGGCGCCCCTGCGCGATAACGCCTTCAACCGCGCCAAGTCGGATATCAAGCTGGTGGACGCCGGCGCGCGCGGTATCCCCTGGGTGGCCTCACCGCTGCCGGCCTACAGCGAGTGGGGCGAGGGCGGCCTCTTGGCGGGCGATTCCAAGGACTGGTATCGCCTTCTGAAGGCGCTGATCATGGACGAAGACTTGCGCCGACGCCTGGGAGAGGAGGGGCGGCGGCGGGCTCAAGCCCGGGAGATCTCAACGCTGGCGGACCTGTGGCAGGATCTGCTGCTGGGTCTGACCCTTGCCGGGGATACGGCGCGATCCATCCAGGAGGCCCCCGCTGCCGAGGATCGGGCCGCCAGGTTGCTGGAAGCCATCCTGGAGAGCGAGGACGTGCTCGCCGCTCTGGAGGATCATCGCGCCGAGCTCGACGAAGCGCTGCTCGATCTCATCTTGCGTGATTTCGAGGCGGCGCGCGCAGGGGGTGAGAGTGAACTGGCTGAGGGCCTGCTCGAGCTGGCAAATTGCGTCAGGGAGATGATTCGTGAACCCGCCATGGTGTGAGGCGATCGTCCTGCTGCAGCCGCACTCGACCACAGGATGCGAGCATCCGCAGATGCTGCGCCCGATGGACTTTAGGTGGCTTTTACGCACCTTTTCGTGATGATTTTACAGACCCCCGGATTGGCAACTGCTAGAGTGTAGCCAGCCCAGACTCCGACCGGAGAGCGATGACGAAGCACCATTCGATTTCATCTCCAGCAAACCTGACTGGCGACGAGCCGGCTGCCGGATGGCCCTGGCCTGCCGACCGGTACGCCGCGGCGCGCGGCGATGCGGTGGGTCCCCGAGAGATTAAGCGCTTGCTTGAGAGGCTCTCGGGGCGCGCGCGGCCACTGGAGGAGCAGGAGGTGAATCGCGCCGCCAGCCTGCTGCAGGAGATCCTGGAGAGCGAGAGCCCTGCGCAGACGGTAGCCGAGCGTCTGGCTGAAATCGACGACTTGATCCCCGCCCTGTTGCAGCTCAATATCCGCCGCGCCCTGTCCGACGGCCGGCCCGACCTGGCGCGTGCCCTGGGACATCTGCTCGACAACATCCGCTTCCAATTGGACATGGCGGATGCCGGCCTGCGTCTGAACGGGGAGGCGGTGCGCCCTCAACCGGCCTCTCCCGACGGCCGCATGCGGGTGCTGGTCCTGGCTCCGCAGCCGGATCGGCTCACAGAGCGTCTTTCCGTGGCGGTCGGCGGACTGGCGGCCCTGGGGTGTGATGTGAAAGCCGTGGACCGTGTGTCCTCCGAATCGCTGGGCGAGGTGGACGTGGTCCTGGTCCAGGATCCGCACGGCGATCTGTCCATCATGGAGAACCTGGCCACATGTGCTGCGGCCCGCATCCCCATCCTGCTCGACCTCACCCAGGCCTTCGAACACATGCCGGTTTCGCATCCCGAGCACGCCACGCTGGGGTTGGGAACCGCCATGACGGCGCGCGCCTACGCGGCCGCCATGCTCATGGTCGACGCTGTGAGCGTTCCCAGTGAAGCCATGGTCGCCTGGCTCAAGGAGATCGGCTATCCGGTGCGCTTCGTGCCTGAGGGCTGGGACCCGCAGGCGCCTGCCTGGAAGACGCCCCTTCCAGAGCGGGATACCCTGCATCTGGGCTGGCTCGGCGACCCGGGACAGATAGACGATGTGGCCACCATCCGGCGGGCGGTCATTCGGCTCCTGCGCGAGTTTCCCGACCTTCATCTGGTCATGGCCGGTGACCCCGAGGCCTTCCAGCTCTTCGATGCCCTGCCGGAGAACCGCAGGCGCTTCCTCCCATTGTTGGAGGAGAGCCAGCGGCCGGTGCTGCTGGCCCAGATGGATGTGTTGCTGGTGCCGCTGCGCGACACGCCCTTCAACCAGGCGCGCGGCGACCGCTCGCTGCTGGAGGCCGGGGTGCGGGGTATCCCCTGGGTGGCCTCGCCGACCCGGGCACACCGCAACTGGAGGATGGGTGGGCTGCTGGCCGAGCAACGGCAGGAATGGTACGGCCATCTGCAGCGCCTGGCGACGGACCCGGGGCTGCGCCTCTCCTTGGGCGAGGCCGGCCGCCGGCGCGCGCAAGCGCGCCGCAAGGAACATGTCGGCGAACTCTGGTGGGAGGCTCTCCAGGCGGCGCGCCGTGCCCATGCTCTCTCGGCGGGCCTCACGCATCCCGCGCGCCGCAGGAGGAACGGCGCCAAGGTGCCCGTGAGATGAGGGTGCTCTACGTCTACGCCGATACGCCTGTGGAGTGGAACTGCAGCGAGTGGCGCTGCGCAGTTCCGGCGCGAGCCATCAACCGCCTGCCGGGGCACAGCGCCGAGCTGCTCAGCCTGGCCGATTTCGCCCGCGATGAGCCGCAAGCGCGCGAACTCTGTGATGCGGCTGACGTCATCGTGGTGCAGCGTACCCTGGTCGGGCCGGTGCTGCAGGCTATCGAGCGCTGGAAGGCGCGCGGCAAGACGCTTATCGCCGATTTCGACGATGCCTACCATCTGATGCCCCCCACCAACCCCAGCTTTGCCTTCTGGCGCGAGGGACGCGCCCTGCGCTTCGACGGCGGTCCTGCGGAGCGCATCGATCCGCCGCCACTGCAGCAATTCCGCGCCGGCCTGCGCCTGGTCCACGCCGCCACGGTGCCCGCGCGGTTGCTGGCACAGGACTATTCCCATCTGACCTCGGTGCATCTGGTTCCCAATTACCTGGATCTGGAGAAATACCTGGGCGTGCCGCGCCAGGCCCACGAGGGGATAGTCATCGGCTGGGGGGGCAGCCTCAGTCACCTGCGCAGCTTCACCGAGAGTGGGGTGCTGCTGGCCTTGAAGCGCGTCTGCCGGGACCGGCCCCAGGTGCGGGTTGTGATCAACGGCGGCGACCGGCGCATATTCGATGAATTGCCGCTGCCGCGCGCGCAAAAGGAGCTCCGCCCCTGGGTCCCCTACAGCCGCTGGCCGCGCCAGCTTGCGGAGTACGACATCGGCCTGGCGCCCCTCTTCGGGGCCTACGACCTGCGCCGCAGTTGGATCAAGCCCCTGGAATACATGGTGATGAAGATCCCCTGGGTGGCCACCAGGGCAGCGCCGTATGAGGGGCTGGCGCCCTACGGGAAGCTGGTGGAGAACAGGCCCCGCGACTGGGAGCAGGCGCTGTTGCAGATCATCGACGATCTGCCGACGCAGCGTGCGGCCGCTGCGGGGGAGCCCTATCGCTTCGCGCTGGCGCAGAGCGTGGATCGCAACGCCGACTCCATCCTGGCCACCTACGAGAGCATCGCCCAGTCGGCGCGCCTGGCTGAACCTTCCCTCGTCCTGCATCCCTGACCCCGATTCACGATCACAACTCGCAAGGCGCTTGATCGAGCGCCTTTTTACGCGTCCTCCACCTATGGGGTGTCAAGTTGCGCGCCCGGGGGACGATAACCGATACAGACCGATCAGCGGCGCCACCCGGGCGCCAGTATGAGGAGGTGGTCCGAGCGAAATAGGACGGAGAGGCCGATGGTGCAGGAACGGGGCTCGCTCCAGCTCCAGGCCATCCAGTCAGAGCCCGCCTACCCTTTCCAATGGGGGAAGGAACCCCCGGAAACCTGAACAAGGAGGTCAACCATGGCTAGCGTAGACATCACCCGCATCGCGGGCAACATCCAGGCACTCAACTCACTCAACTCCCTGCAGCGCATCAACAACCGGCTGGCTGTGCACCAGGCCCGCCTGGCCACCGGCCGACGCATCCTGGCTGCGGCCGACGATCCGGCCGGGATGAGCATGGCCACCACCTTCGACGTGCGCCGCCAGGGCATGAAGACCGTGCTCAACGCCCTCGGCGACGCCAAGAACCTGCTGGCGACGGCAGAAGGCGGCCTGCAGAAGATCCAGGACATCCTGGTCAAGATGAAGAACAAGGCCCTGGAGGCCAAGGGCGACACCATCGGCAGCACGGAGAAGCAGGCGATCCAGGATCAGCTGGTGGCTTTCCGCAACGAAATCGACGACATCGTCTCCCAGACCAAATGGAACGGCGTCAACCTGATCGGCTCCAGCGGCTCCGCAGGCGGTGCTGCCAGCGACCTGAACTTCCTCACCGACGCCGACGGCGGACTGACGACCTTCAGCCTGGGACAGGGCTTCGGCATCTCCGGCTCCGGATCGGCCGGCCTGAATCTGGGCAGCATCGACGTCACCTCCGACGCCGACGCCGCGCTGAGCAACATCACCTCCGCCATCAGCACCGTCAAGAGCGGCATCAGCGATGTCGGAGCTTTCACCGCCCGCCTCACCTTCAAGGAGGAGGCGCTCACCGTCGCCCACGCCAACACGGAAGCGGCTTACAACCGCATCATGAACGCCAACATGGCCGAAGAACAGGTCGAAGCCAGCAAGCTGCTCATCCTGCAGCAGACCTCGACCGCCATGCTGGCACAGGCCAATATGGCGCCGCAGTTCCTGCTCTCGCTTTTCCGCTAGAGCTGGAGTCGGGCCCCTTGGTTGGAATCGGTCGGGGGGCGTTGAACCCCCCGACCAATTCCCATAACCCCATCCGGCGAGGAGCATCATGGCTCTGACCATCGGCAGGCTGGATCCCTTCTTCACCAACCTCATCGATGACCTGATGGTCATCGAGCGTCAGCCTTTGACGCGCCTGCAGGCCCAGCGCGATGCCGTGCAGGTGCGCCGCGATGTCTACACCGACCTGGACGCCAAGCTGGAAGATCTGCTCTCTGAGGTGCGGGCGCTGACCAGCACCAACGCCTTCAGTGTGATGAGCACCGGGCGCGCGGCGACGGTCTCGAGCCAGACCAGCGGCTATCAGGTGGTCCAGGCTACGGCTGGTTCCTCGGCCGCTTTGGGTAGCTACGACCTCAGTGTGAACCTGCTGGCGCGCGCCCAGCGCCGCGCCTCCGCCGAGCAGCCCAGCGCCGATCAGGCGCTGGGCCTCTCCGGTACCTTCTGGCTGGGCGGCACGGGGGCGGCCTCCGTGTCCCTGACGCCCAACGCCACCATCACCGCCGCCGGCACGGCCGCTGTCGCGGCGGGCAATCGCGAGCTGGCCACCGGCAGCTACAGCGTCGAGACGCGCGATCAGGGCAGCGGCCTGGAATTCCGTCTGGTGGACGTGGACGGACGCGCCCTGCAGATCGCCGACCTGCAGGCCGCCGATGGCAGCCTCACCAGCGATTGGCAGCCTGTCGTGCAGGGCACGGTGGACACGCTGCGCGGCCTGACGCTCACCTTCGGTTCCGGGACGGACGCCAGCACCACCCTGAGCTATACGGCGGCCGGCGTTTCTGTGACCGTCTCGACGACGGATTCGCTGCTGGACATCGCGCAGTCCATCAACGATGCCCTGCAGCCGGAAGGTCGCGAGATCGCCGCCACCGTGGTCGGCAGGCAATTGGTGCTCACCGCGCAGCGCACCGGAACGGCCCATACCATGATCTACGACGATCAGGTGGGTCTGGGCATCAGCACCACCGACCTGCAGTCGGCGCGCGATGCCTCCTTCACGGTGGATGGGATCGCCTTCACGCGCTCCAGCAACACAGGCCTGACGGACGTCATTCACGGTGTCACCCTGGATCTGCAATTCGACGCCGAAGGCCAGAGCGCCACCATCCGCGTCGAGGCCGACACCTCCGCTGTGCGCCAGGGCGTTGAGAGCTTCATTGAACAGTTCAATCAGGTGCAGTCCTACCTGCAAGCCAAGATGAGCATCACCTCCCTCGGCGGAGAGACGCCCACCTACACCCGCGGCACCCTCTCCGGCGAAGGCATCTTCAGCGAGCTGCGCAGCGACCTCTTCTCGGCCTTCATCAGCGAGGTCAGCGCAAGCGGATCCTTCACCAGCCTGCGCCAGATCGGACTCGAGCTGGACGGCAATCTGCAGGCGAACATCGCCGACGACGCAGCCCTGGACCAGGCGCTGGCCGAGAACTTCGACGATGTGGTGTCGCTGCTGGACGGCGTGATGGCCGGCTTCGACAGCCTGTTGGACCGCTTCACGAACAACGACCAGGGATACCTCGATCTGAGCGTCGAGACCTTCGATCAGCGACTGGCCGATCTCAGTTCGCAAATCAAGGATTGGGATGCGCGGTTGGAGGATCGCCAGACGCAGCTGGTCGAACAGTTCGGCCAGCTGCAGGCTCAACTGATCAGCATGACCTACATGCAGCAGCAGTGGGCGGGTATCTATGGCAGTGTGAACCGTCTCTTTTGACGTGGCAGGTGGACTTTTCCAGGGATTTTGAACGACGAACCTGATCCCCCGTCGGGGTCATCTTGCGGCGGGCTGGAGAGGGGTCAAGGAGGACGACCATGACGGACAATGGATTGTCACCCATCGGGGGGATGGTCCCCCGACCGGCGGAATCCGTGGATCGGCCCAAGAAGGCGGCGCCGCCGCGACGGAAGGAGAGGGGGGAGGGACAGGCGGCCAGCGGCGTGCAGCAGGTCGCCAGCGCGCTGCCCGACGTGCGGCTGCATTTCCGCATTGACCCCAAGACTAACGACGTGACGGTGGTCATCGTCGATAAGGTGACCGAACGCGTCATCCGTACCATCCCGCCGGACAAGCTGCGGGAATTGGCGCGCGGCGAGCTGGTGGAGCTGCTCACCTGATCCTGACGGTCCTCCTCCCTCCGACACGGCCCGCGCCCGGCGGGTCCTTGAGTGTTCCAGATGGGTCGGCCCGCATCATGGGCCGGCCCTTTTAGGTTTTCTTCACGCCTGGGGGCTTAAGGCCGGCTCGGCCCCTCCGATAACCTGATCAGACCACGACACCGGGTTCTTCAGGAGGCTCCTGTGAGCGCAGAGATCGCTTCAGTCCACAAGTATCGTGAACAAGAAGTCATGGGCGCCAGCCCCTTGCATCTGGTCGTGATGGCGTACGACGTGGCCATCCGGGCCTGCGAGCGGGAGGATTTCGAGCGGGCCGTCCAGGCTGTGGGGGCGCTGCGCGACGCGCTCGATTTCGACCAGGCCGACGCGGCCATGCGCCTCTTCCGCCTCTATCAGTGGTGCCTGGACTGCATCCGCAGCGGGGAGTATGGCGCTGCGCTGAAGACCTTGCGCGAGCTGCGAGCCGCCTGGGCCGCGGTGGAGGCGCGCGATCGGGCTCGCGTCGCCCAGGCAACAGTCCTGGCTGGCGTGCAGGCCGCCGCCTGAGCCCGGGCGGCAGGTCGCCGCACGTTTCTCTGGGTCGCCCTGCCCCCTGATCGCAAGCTTCAGGGGGTCGGGCGCCCCTTCACGACGAATTAACCCACCCTTCACCCCCGCTTTACTGACCGGCCCTACCCCATTTGCTAGCATGACAGCGACGGTTGGCCGCCTGTGGCGGCTCAGCCCCTTTCGAATCTGCCCCCCAGTTGCAGGTAGGCGCTGGGGCTCGGCGGGAGGCAAGGATGAGCATTTGGAACACGATCCGCATCGGCGCCTCGGGATTGGCGGCCCAGCGCTTGCGCCTGGATGTGATCGCCAACAACGTGGCCAACGCTGAAACCACGCGCACGGCCGAAGGAGGCCCCTACCGGCGCGTCGACGTGGTCTTCAGGCCTCAGAGCAGCCGTGCTGGACTGCCGCCTTTCCTTGCCGGGCGGAACATCGGCCGCGGCCAGGGTGGCGTCGAGGTGGCGGCCATGGTCACCGATGATGAGCCCGGCCCGCGGGTCTATGACCCCAGCCACCCTGACGCCGATGAGGAGGGCTACGTGACCTATCCCAACGTCAACCTGGTGGTGGAAATGACCAACATGCTTTCCGCCACGCGATCCTACGAGGCCAGCCTGGCGGTGGTGGAAGCGGCCAAGCGCATGGCCTTGCAGGCCCTGGAAATCGGGCGCTGAGGCCCGCTGAGCGAGGCGTGTGATGAAGATCTCCAAGGTGCGCCCGGGCATCTCCCTTGAAGCGCCGGCGCAGGCTTCCGCCGGGAGCACGGGCGCGGCGGTGGGACAGATTGGACAGACCTTCAGCCAGGCGCTGGACTCGCTCAGCCAATCGCAGGCCAGCAGCGACGCCCTCATTCAGCAATTGGCCGCCGGCGAAGAGGTGGACGTCCATCAAGTCATGATCGCCGTCGAAGAGACCGACATCAACTTCCGCATCGCGCTCGCCATCCGCGATCGGCTGATCGAAGCCTATCGTGATGTGATGCGCATGGCGGTATGAAACCGTCCTGAGAGTGGCCCATGTTCGCACAATTGCGGGAACAGTTTGCGGCTTTTTGGGAACGTCAGAGCGGCGGCCAGCGTGCAGCCCTGATCGCGCTCGTGGCGGCCGGCGTGGTGGTCAGCGCGCTTTTCATGACCTGGGCCAGCACACCGAGCTATGCCGTCGCTTTCAGCGGTCTGGCAGAGGCCGACGCAGGGCAGATCGTTGAAGCGCTGAACGCTGACGGGACTCCCTACCGCCTGGAAGGCGCGGGCACCATCCTGGTGCCCAGCGACAAGGTGTACGAGGTGCGCCTGCGGATGGCGCGCCAGGGCCTGCCTGAGGGCGGTACGGTGGGCTTTGAGCTCTTCAGCGGGAGCACCTTCGGCATGACCGAGTTCACCCAGCGTGTGAATTACCAGCGCGCCCTGGAGGGCGAACTGGAGCGGACCATCGCCAGCCTGCAGGGCGTCCAGGCGGTGCGCGTGCACATCGTGACCCCGGAGAAGAGCCTGCTGGCCGGCGACCAGCCGCCGGCGACGGCCTCCGTGACCATCAAGGCCGGTCCCGGACGGAGGATTGACGCCGCGCAGGTGCGGGCCATCACCCATCTCGTAGCCAGCAGCGTGGAGGATCTGCAGCCGGAGAACGTGGTGGTGGTGGACGTGGACGGCAACCTGCTGGCGGCGGGAGCGGGCCAGGGCGAGGCGGCGGCCGGGACGCAGGCGGATTCGCGCCGCGCTGCCGAAGCAGCCTATGCCGCCGAACTGCGGGATAAGGTACAGGCCCTGCTGGATTCGGTGCTGGGCCCCAACCGCTCTGTCGTCCAGGCCAACGTGGTCATGGACTGGACCGAGCGCGAGGTCACCACCCAATCCTACGATCCGGAGACCGCCGCGGTGCGCAGCTCACAGGTCGTCAGCGAGCGCTACTCGACGGATGGAGAATTCAGCGGCGGTATCCCGGGGGCAGCCAGCAACCTGCCCACGCCCGTCGCCGAGGGCCAGGCGGCCGAGACCAATGCCAGCTTCTACGAGCGCAGCGAGCAGATCACCAATTATGAGATCACCCAGACACAGACGCGCGAGGTGGTCGCGCCGGGCCAGGTGCAGCGTGTCTCCCTCTCCGTGCTGGTGGATGGTGTGAGCGATGCTGCCGAATTGGAAACCCTGCGCTCGGCCATCCTGGCCGCGGTGGGCATCGACGAGGCGCGCGGCGACAGCCTGGCAGTGGAGAGCCTGGCTTTCGACAGATCCTATTTCGAGACCCAAGCCGCCGAATTGGAGAAGACGGAGAAGACCGGTCTGTACTTCAAGATCGGCCAGGGCGTCGCCGCGGCCCTGGTGTTGGCGGCCCTGTTGTTCTACGTGCAGCGGCTGCTCTCGGGTCTGAAGGTGGCCTCTTCGCGGGCCTGGACGCCGGTGCTCAAACCTGCCTCCGAGCTGGCGCTGGGTGCAGGGCAGCCCGCGGCGCAGCTCACCGGAAGGTCGGGCAGCGCACCGGCGCAGCTCGTGGCGCCGTCCTCCGCCGCCCAGGGTGAGCCGCAGCTCGAACGCTTCATCGCACAGATGGCGCAGGAGAACCCGGCGCGCGTGGCGGAAGTCATTCAATTGTGGTTGAGCGAGGGTCAGGACAGCTATGGCGGTGACTGATGCCGTTGAAGCGAAGACCATCTCAGGTCAGGAGAAGGCCGCCGCTCTGCTGCTCTCGCTGGGCGTGGACCGATCCTCGGCCGTGCTCAAGCACCTGGGAGACGCCGAACTGGAGCAGGTCTTGTTGACGCTCAGCGAGTCTCCGCAGATCCCGCGTGAGGTGCAGCGGCAAGTGCTGCAGGAAACCTATGCGCTGACGCAAGGCGGGGGAGGGACGGTCTCCGGTGGGCTCTCCTACGCCCGACAATTGCTGGCGCGCGCCTTCCAGCCCGAGCGCAGCGAGGAAATGCTGGAGCGCATCATGACCCACAAGCGGTCGGATGCGCTGGGCCTGCTGCGCAGGGCGGACCCGGCTCAGGTCGCCGAGCTGCTGCAGGAAGAGCATCCGCAGGCCATCGCTTTCGTGCTTTCCAGATTGGGACCGCACGTCGCGGCCAGAGTGTTGAGCCAGATGCCCGCTGAGATCCAGGCGGACGTCACCCTGCGCCTGGCACGGTTGGAGGGCATCGCCCCGCAGGTGTTCGAGGCCGTCGAGAACAGCCTCAGCCGCAAACTGGCGGGGGCTCTCGGTGAACGCGACGTCAACGTGTCCGCAGGCGTCACCTTCCTGGTCAAGGTGCTCAACCTGGTGGACCGCGGTGTGCAGAAGAGCATCCTGGAGGTGCTCGACGAATGGCAGCCCGAATTGGCCGAGGAGATTCGCGCCAGTCTCTTCACTTTCGATGACCTGGTGAAGCTCGATGACCGGTCCATCCAGCGCATCCTGCGCGATGTGAACAAGCAAGACCTGGTACTGGCGCTTAAAGGTGCACCGGATCAGGTGCGTGAGCTCATCTTCCGCAATATGTCGGAGCGAGCGCGCGAGAACCTGATGGAAGAGCTGGAACTGCTCGGCCCGCAACTGGCCAAGAACGTCTACGCGGCACAGCGCCGCATCGTGGATACCGTGCGCGCGCTCGAGGAATCCGAGGAGATCATCATCGCGGGTGGTGGAGAAGGTGATGAGATTATCTACTAACGTGCTGAAGCATTCCGAGCCGCACTGGTCTCCCCAGGCCTGGCGTCCGGTGGATCTGGCCCCTTCGGCTGCGGCCGCGGCCTTCCCGGCCGGTCGCTGCCAGGAGGGGGCTGTGGGTCACACCCCGGCTGAGGAGATCGTGGCCCGGGCCCAGGAGCAGGCTGCGGCGATCATGCGCCAGGCGCGCGAAGAGGGGCTGGCGGCCGCCGAGCGCGAGGCGGCTCACATGCTTCAGGCGGCGCGCGCCGTCTACGATGACATGTTGGCCTGGCGGGAAACCGCGCTCGCGGAGAGCGAAGACGCCGTGCTGGAGCTGGTGGCCGACATCGCCCGTCGTCTCTTCGGCCAGGGCGTTCAGCTCAGCGAGGAGGCACTCAGGGAAACCTTC
>JAJRUD010000221.1 GCA_024277995.1 Chloroflexota bacterium | reverse complement strand
CTGGCCGAGCGCGGGCTGGTCGTACGCACGCACGGCGGCGCAGTGCCCGATCAGGACGATCTCAGCGAACTGGCGCTGGCGCATCGCCGGCGTCGCCATGTGCGGGAGAAGAGCCGCATCGGGCGAGCCGGGGCCGCGCTGGTCATGGAAGGCGACGCCATCTTCCTCGACGACAGCAGCACCTCCCTTTCCATCGCCCACCACCTCAAGCGCTCCCGGCGGATCACCGTCATCACCCACAGCCTGGCCGTCGTGCAGGAGCTTATGGACGCGCCCGCCGTGACCGTGGTCATGACCGGCGGCACGCTCATGCGCGAGACGGCTTCGCTGCTGGGCGTCTATGGGCTGGAGGCCATTCGCCCCTTCAACATTCGCCTGGGCTTCTTCGGCGCGCACGGCATCACCGTAGCCGAGGGGCTGACCGACGTCTCCGCGCAGGTGGCCGAGTTCAAGCGGCCCGTGGTCGCCATGTGCCGCCAGGTCGTGGCGGTCGTGGATGCGACCAAGTGGGGACGGGTAGGCGCGGCCTCCTTTGCCGCGCTGAAGGATGTGCGGCGGGTGATCACGACCGCCGGCGCGCCCGAGAAGGAAGTGCGCGCCGTGCGCGCGGCCGGCGTCGAGGTGCAGGTGGTATAGGGGAAGGATGAGAGGCGCGTCGCCGGGTAGCGGGTAGAGACCAGACGGGCAGTAGGGGCTAGATACATCTCGCCCCCCTTCAGAAAAGGGCCAAACTGCAGGGGCTAGATACATCTCGCCCGCCATAACGCCGGAGCAGAGAGCGAGAACCATACCATGCAGGCATACAAAAACTATTTGATGGACATGGACGGCGTGCTGTTGCGCGGGCGCACGCCGATTCCGGGAGCCGGCCGCTTCATCGAGCATCTGAACGGTACCGGCACGCCCTACCTGGTGCTGACCAACAACCCGCTCTATACGCCGGGGGACCTGGCCCACCGCTTGCAGACCGTGGGGCTGCACGTGTCGGCCGAGCGCATTTTCACCTCCGCCATGGCGACCGCCGCCTTTCTGCACAGCCAGCGGCCCAACGGCAAAGCCTTTGTCATCGGCGAAAGCGGGCTGACCACGGCTATCCACGATATCGGCTATGTGATCACCGACCATGACCCCGACTACGTGGTGCTGGGCGAGACCCACGCCTACAGCATCGCCAACGTGACCCAGGCCATTCGTCTGATCCTGGCGGGCGCCCGCTTCGTCGCCACCAACCCGGACCCCTCCGGCCCGTCGGAGGAGGGCGTGGTGCCGGCGTGCGGGGCCATGGCCGCGCTGATCGAGACGGCCAGCGGGCGCGCTCCCCTCTTTGTGGGCAAGCCGAACCCGCTGATGATGCGCACCGCGCTCAACTATCTGGGCGTCCATTCCGAGGACACCGTCATGATCGGCGACCGCATGGACACGGACATTATCGCCGGCATCAACAGCGGCTTGGAGACGATCCTCGTGCTCACCGGCGTCACCCGGCGCGAGGATATTGCCGAGCGTCCCTTCGTGCCGACCTATGTCGTGGACTCCATAGCGGATGTGCTGTGAGGCGGGCAGACACCCTTGCGAAGGTTTGAAACCTTCGCAAGGATAAGATTAGGCCTTGCGAGGAGAATGAGATATTCGGGACAACGATCGACGCTGTCCCTAGAAAACAGGAGTGAGAAGATGGCTACGCCAGTTGTGATGCCCAGACAGGGCAATACGGTGGAAGACTGCATCATCGTCGAGTGGAAGAAGCGGCCCGGCGATCAGGTGGCAGAAGGCGACGTGCTGTGCGAGATCGAGACCGACAAGGCCGTGATGGAGGTGGAAAGCCCGGCCAGCGGCACGCTGCTGGCGCTGTTCCGCGATGAGGGCGATCTGGTCCCCGTGCTGGAGACCATCGCCGCCATCGGCGAGCCGGGCGAAGACGTGAGCGCGCTGCGGCCCGGCGGCGCGGCCGGCGACGCGGTTCAGCCCGCACCGGAAAGCACGCCACCAGAGGAGGCTGCGGCGCCCGCCCCGGCGGCACAGACAGTCGCGGGGGACGTGTCCGGCGACGGCGCGCAGGCGATCTCGCCGCGGGCGCGTAACCTGGCCGCCAGCAAGGACATTGACCTGAGCGGCGTATCCGGCAGCGGGCCGGGCGGTCGCATCATCGAGCGCGATGTGGAGGCCGCGATTGAGGCCCAGCCGCGTTTCAGCCCGGTCGCCAAGGCCATGGTGGAGAGCGGCGAGTATTGGGCTCCCGCACAGGGCAGCGGACCAGGCGGCCGCATCATGGCCGCGGACCTGCGCGAGGTGGAGGAAGCGCCCGCGCCGCCGCCCCCGCCCCCTCATACAGCCCCTCCGCCGCCGCATGGCGCACCGCCTCCGCACGCTGCGCCACCGCCGCACGGGGCGCCGCCCTATGGCGAGGAAGGACCGGTCACCGTTATCCCTGTACGGGGGGTCCGAAGGGTGATCGTGGACCGTATGCGAGAGTCGCTTCTGTCCACGGCCCAGCTTACCATGCACCGTTCT
>JAJRUD010000220.1 GCA_024277995.1 Chloroflexota bacterium | reverse complement strand
TAGCCGCCGCTGCCGGAAGTGCGCGTCGTCTCTGTGTAGCCGGGGCAGGGTCCGCGGTTCAGCCGCACCTGAACGTTGGAGAAGCGCCTCTCGCTGCCATCGATAACCCCATCTGAGTCGCTGTCCTCCCAGAGCACGCCGTAGATGGAGCCCACGGGCGGCGTCGCGGTGGGTGTCGGCGTGGCCGTGGCGGTCGCCGTGGGCGTGGGCGTGGTGGGCAACGGGCACAGGCCGGGCAGCGGGTCAGTGGGCGTGAAGCCGAAGGCCCAGCGGCAGGTGTTGTCCACCTGCGCCAACGCCTTCAAGGGGTAGTACGAGCTGTTGATGGCGGGCGAGCCGGCCTCCTGCACGCTGAAGTGATCGTTGTAATCGTACCATCCCGGTTCCCGCGGTCCTTCGTCCGTCCATCCGTTCCACAGGAATTCGCCGTCCAGCCCGATCAGCGAGTGCTTGAAGGCGATCTGAATCTGCGCCGGGTTGCCCGGGCTGCGCCGGATCCAGGCCGCGTCCGGGTCCGGCCCCTGTCCCTGGTCGAAGACCATGTCCTCATATCCGTCGCCGGACTGCGGCGGCGCCTCACTGCGCATGGGCTTGCTGCCGCCCACATCGTCGTTCGCGTCGTGATAGACGCGCACTCCCTCCGTGGTCCACTCCGTCGACGCCGGCGCCCGCCCCAGGATGAGCCAGTCGCCGCCACCGTCCTTGTTCAGGTCGATCTCCACCCCGTAGAGCGCCTCGGAGCCCTCCGGCGGCGCCTCCTCCAGGAAGAGCTGCACGTAGATCCATGGGGACGAAGCAGAGATTTCCGCCCGCGTCAGGTCCAGATAGGGCTTGTAGTCCATCGCCTCGGCGCTGAAGGGCCGCTCCAGCAGCAGGCTGTCGAAGTTGTCCGCGATGGCGCGCCGCTCGGCGGCCGTGGCGCGCGAGGAACGGTCGGTGATGTAGTGGCTGGCCGCACCGGGGCTGCCGGGGATGCTGCTGTGCACCACGGTGGGCGTGGGTGCGGCGGTGAATTCAGCGGGGGGAGCCTCGGTGGCCGCACCCCCGCCGCCGCTGGGCGGCTCGGCAGTGGCGCCCTGGTCCCCACCAGCGGCCGCGGCCTGTTGCGTGGCCGCGATCTGCGTCGCCAGCGCCTGGAGAGTCTGCGTCGCTATCACCCCCACATCGGGGCCCGTGGCACCGGGTAGACTGCACGCCAGAGCGGCGATGAGCAGCAGGGTGAAGGGCAGTATCAGGCGATATCGCTGTCTCATGGCGTATCCTCCTAGGCAGCGCGATGATCGCGCTTCGTATGTCTCAATCTGACTCTACAACAGATGTGAGCGAGGCTTTGTGACAGCGGAACACCATCCGATCCCTCATAGCCCAATATACATTAGATTGCACCTCCACGAAAAGGAGGATGTGATCCAGCCGTCGGCGGCGCTGCGCGGTGAGGGGCAAGAATTGGGGGGATCAGCTCTCGGCATCCCAGGGAGCGACGTCGGTCCCTGCGCCGGTCAACGCCTCGCGCACGGGGCCGGCGGCCTCGGGCACCAACTCCGCCACAGCCGCCAGCAACCCGAAGCAGCCGGTGATCATCATGTCGCCGTAGGGGACGGCGAAGTACGGCCGCAGGCGCGAGTCCCGCATCATGGCCCGGCGCGGCCCTGTGACCGCCACGCCGAAGGCGCCCTCTTCCAGGGAGAGCGGCCTGGGGTCCAGGATCAGCGCTCCGTGACCGTGATCCTGGAAGACTTCCTCGTGGGTCAGCCTGCCCTGGGCCAGGGATTCCAGTAAATCATCCAGCCGCATAGGGTCGATGAGCCCCGTGTGGTGCTCGAAGACCGCTTCTATCCCACCCGGGCCCAGGCGGAAGGCGAGGGTATGGAAATTGCCCACGTTGGCGATCTCCACCCGTTCGCAACGCCCCACCGCGGGGTCCAGGGTGGCGCCCAGGATGGCCGCGGGGGCAGTGTCCATCACCACCAGCGGACAATCCAGGCCCTCTGCGCTCGCGACCACGGCCCGCATGCGGGTCATGGACTGTGGCACGTCTGGCGACAGATAGGCGAATGCCGAGAGGCGGTTCTCGGCCCGGATGCGTGTCTGCAGGTAGTCGAAGCGGAACTGGCGGTCGGAGACGTCGGGCGGGGCGGCGCCATGGTCGAAGACCGCCACGGCCACCACCGCTGGCTCCAGCTCCAGGCCGAAGGCCTGGAAGGCCTGGCGGATGGCCTGCATGTCGAAGTCGCGCAGCTCGATGTGCGTCACCCCCTGGAGGGACGCGGCCTCTTCCCCGCTCACGATCTCCACCCCCATCTCGCTCCGCACCCACTCCAGGTCATCGTTGAAGGTCTGCGCGGCTTCGGGGGTGGCATAGACCGGGAGGCCTGCCGCGCGATGATCCCGCACGGCCCAATGGCTGGGCCCGCCGCCCATGGTCACGCCGGTGAGCAGCAGCGGCTCGCCGCTCTGCGTGGCCTGCTGCACCTGCCGGCGGATGAGCATGGTGGGCGAGGGCATCACCAGCTTGAAGCCGTTCTCCAGACCCACGCCGGAGCGGAAGAGGTAGATGTCTTGCGTGCCGGTGCCTACGTCGACTGTCAGGATTTGCATGGGATTCAGTTGGCCGGCGACCAGCGATCTGGGATTGGGCGCTGCGCTGAGAAGGCCGGCTTCGCTCCGCGTAAGGTTGCTTGACAGTATACCGGATCGCGCCGGGTCGGGGGACGAATGCGCGTCGAGCCGGCCCCGGCGCTGCAAGCGAACCACCGTCCCTATAGAGAGGCCACCATGCGCCGCGCGCACCTTGCTCACGGACCAGCAGGGCAGGGGGCTGCGTGATGATGAGCGGCGAGCGGATCAGGGCACCGGCACCGGCTGCCAGTCCGGCTGCATGTCGCGCCCGGGATGGCTGGTGATGTTCTGTTGATTGGCACCGCTGAGGGGCATCAGATAGATCTCGGGGTTTTGATCGCGCGTTGAGGTGAAGGCGATCCACTGACCATCCGGTGAGAAGCGCGGTTCCTTGTTGCCCAGGCTGTTGGTGAGCTGGACCGGATCGCGGCCGCGCGCTTCGACCCGTACCAGGTAGATCTCATTGCGGCCGGGCGCGATCCGCCAGGTGAAGACCAGCAGCGTTCCATCCGGAGACCAGTGCAGGTGGTCGGCACCGATGATTCTGTCGCTGCGGTCGAACTGATTGGGCTCACCGCCTTCGGGGGAGCGCAGGAAGATTCGCCCCGGCGCGCCGTTGATGGAGGCCGCCACGGCGATGGTCCCGCCGTCAGGCGACCAGGCCGGCGCGTACTCTACGGCGAAGCCCGCCGATAGATTGCGCGGCTTGATGGACCAGCACGAATCCTCCGTCTGCTGGTCGATGCAGGTGGTTTCCATCAGGAACACCTGGCGCAGATCGTTGACGCGCGTGCCGGTGAAGGCCAGGCGCGCGCCGTCCGGCGACCAGGCGGGGTCGGTGTCGTCCCCCACGTTGTGCGTGATGTTCTTCAATCCCGTGCCGTCCAGGTTGATGAGCCAGATATCCAGCCCCAGGTTGTTGCCATAGCGGTCCTTGCCCCCCGGGGCGACGAAGAGCAGCCGCCGCCCGTCGGGAGACCAGCGCGGCTGGGTCTTGTCCCCTGGGCCGAAGGTGAGCTGCCGCGGGTCGGAGCCGTCGGAGTTCATGGTCCATATCTGCAGCGTACGGCCGTCTTCGCGATCGCTGACGAAGGCGATGCGCCCGCCGCCGCCCAGCAGCACTGCCGGGGCCTGGGTAGGGCTGGGGAGCGGCGTCGGCGTGGGCACGGGTGTATCGCTGGGGGCGGGCGATGCGGTGAGCGTAGGCGGCAGGGGGGTGGCGGTCCCCGTGGGCACCTGAATCACAACCGGGGCCGCCGCGGTCGGCGTGGGAGCGCTGAGCAGGGCCGGCAGGAAGCTCGCCACCGCCAGGGCACCCCCACCGAGTATCGCCGCGCCGAGCAGCGCCAGGCCCAGGAAGAGCGGCCACCTTCGCCGGCGCGCAGACGGCATGGCGAGGGAGTCGGCGCGCACCGTGGCAGCGGTGGAGAGACCCAGCAGCGCGGAGCGGAAGGCGTTGATGTCGGGAAAGCGCTGATCCTGATCCAGCGCCAGGGCGCGCGTCAGCGCGGCGTCCACGTACTCCGGGATGGCGGGGTTGAAGGCACGCGCCGGCTTGAGTTGCTCCTTGCCCAGCATGCGCGCGATGCTGTCCGCGGGGGGACGGCCGGTGAGCAGCGCGTAGAGCGTGGCGGCCAGGGAGTACTGGTCGCTGCGCGGGTCGGTGTGACCGCTGCCGTACTGCTCAGGGGGAGAATATCCGGGGGTCAGGCCGCGCGCCCCGGTGGTGGTCTGGTGCTGATCGAAGACCTTGGCGATGCCGAAGTCCACCAGCACCACCGTACCGTCGGGCTGCAGCTTGAGGTTGGCGGGCTTGATGTCGCGGTGGATGATGGGCGGCTGACGCGAGTGCAGGTGAGCCAGCGCGCTGCACACCCCATCGGCCCAACGCAGCACCTCTTCCACCAGGGGGGGCTGCCTCTGCGCACGCGTGTGCAAGTCCTCCCCCTCGATGTAGTCCATCACCAGATACTGCCGCCCCTCCAGGATGAAGTGGTCCGTCACGCGCGGCAGATTGGGATGGCGCAGGCTGGCCAGCAGCTTCGCCTCGCGCCGGAATTGGCGCTCGGATTCGGGGTTGATGTTCAGGTTCTCTTTGACGGCCACCTTGAGCTGCAGGGTCTCGTCGAAAGCCAGATAGACGGCGCCCATGCCACCCTTGCCGAGTCGGCCTTCGATGCGGTAGCGGTCCTTGAGAAACGTTCCGGGCTCCAGGGGCATGGCTGGATTCTACGGCAGGGGCTCGCGCCGGTCAAATGGAACTGGCACCAGCTTGCCGGATGATTGGCCCGCACAACTTTCCCGGAAGCTTAAAGCTTCCGGCAAGATTATAATCCCCTCACCATGTCCCTCAGCGAGGCCCTGCAACGCCTGCGGCGCGACGCCAACTTCACACGCAACGTCACCGCCTGGGAGGTGCTGCCGGCGCGCCCGGCCCACTACGCCGAGTTCCCCGCCGGGCTGGACGCGCGCCTGTTGCATGCCCTGCGTTCCCTGGGAACGGCTCCGCTCTACACCCACCAGGCCGCCGCCGTTGAAGCTGCCCTGGCGGGCGAGAACGTGGTCACCGTCACCGGCACCGCCTCCGGCAAGACGCTGTGCTACAACCTGCCCGTGCTGAACACCATGCTGCAGGACCCCGAGGCGCGCGCCCTCTACCTGTTCCCCACCAAAGCCCTGGCGCAGGATCAACGCGCCAACCTGGGGGCCATGCTGGCCGCCCTGGGTACACCCGACCTGATTCCCCTCGGCACCTATGACGGCGACACGCCGCGCGCCCGCCGCAAGGAGATCCGCCAGCAGGCGCGCCTGCTCATCACCAACCCCGACATGCTGCACACCGGCATCCTGCCCCATCACCCCCGTTGGGCGGAGCTCTTCGCCAACCTGCGCTGGGTTGTGCTGGACGAGCTGCACGTCTACCGCGGCGTCTTCGGCTCCAACGTGGCCAACCTGCTGCGCCGCCTGCTGCGCCTGTGCCGCTTCTACGGCAGCCAGCCGCGCTTCCTGCTCACCTCAGCCACCATCGCCAACCCCAAGGAACTGGCCGAGCGTTTGATCGAAGCCCCCGTCCAACTCGTCCCGCCCGACCTGGACGGTTCGCCGCGCGCCGAGAAGCACGTCATCATCTACAACCCGCCGGTGATCGACCCCACGCTGGGCATCCGCCGCGCCTACACGCTGGAAGCCACCCGCATCGCGACGCGCTTCCTGGAAGCCGGCGTGCAGACGGCAGTCTTCGGTCGCGCCCGCATGACCGTCGAACTGCTGCTGGCCTACCTGCGCGAGGCTTTCCAGGCCGCGGGCGGCGACCCGCAGCAGGTGCGCGGCTACCGCGGCGGCTACCTGCCCCAGGAGCGGCGCGCCATCGAGCGCGGCCTGCGCCAGGGAACGGTGCAGGGCGTGGTGGCCACCAACGCCCTCGAACTGGGGGTGGACATCGGCCAACTGGGCGCCGCCGTCATCGCCGGCTATCCGGGCACCATCGCCAGCACCTGGCAGCAGGCCGGGCGCGCCGGCCGCCGCAGCGAGGTCTCGGCCGCCGTGCTGGTCGCCTCCGCC
>JAJRUD010000219.1 GCA_024277995.1 Chloroflexota bacterium | reverse complement strand
GCCAAGACTTGGTTGCCGAGCGCAGGCGCTTGCGCCAACGCCTGGCCGACGCCGACGGGGACGCCCCCCGCTGGCTGCAGGGCATCGACCAGATCACCCTCGGCTCTTTCGATCTGTTGACGATGACGCTACTCTATCCCGCCATGGGATGAGCAGAAAAGAGACAACGGAGCAAAAACTCCAGGGGTGGATCCACCCTCCACCGGCCACCCTCCACCATAATAGGATGATGCCATGTCGGATGCGAGCCAACCCACCTATGTAGACAACCAGCTCTTTCTGGGCCGGGTGCGCGAGCAAAAGGCCTTTCGCGCGGCCCTGGATGAGATCCGCTATGAGCATGACGAGGGAGCTATGCCTTACGTGATCCTCGTTTACGGCGACGGGGGCATTGGCAAGACCACGCTGAGCAAACGCCTGCGCGACATCGCCATGGTGGAGCAACCTTATGAGGGCGAGTTCCAATGCCTGTGGATCGACTGGGAGGAGGAGCGCAAGCGCCGGGTGGAGTTGCAGGTGGGGCGGGCGTCCATCGAGCCGGAAACCGTGTACGACGCCATCCGTGATGCAGCCGTGCGCAAGGACTGTGGGCGTCACTTCAGAGAGTATCAGAAAATCCTGAAACAACGGCAGAAAGCGGAGCAGATGGCGGCCCAGGCATTGAGCGGCGAACTGGGCGAATCCCTGGCCCCCCTGCGTGAGGCCATTGCCCACGTTCCCGGACTGCGGGATTGGGCCCGACGCGACCCCGACTTCGACTTCATCCGCGACGACCCCCGCTTCCAGGCCCTGCTTGAAGAAACATAGGCCTACATCCCCCCGCCCCATTAGCTATTGACAATTGACCATTGACCATTCGCCACTGATTCCTCCCCTCATGACCCACATCACCACCTCCGGCGGCCTGCTCTCGGCCCACTTCATCGAGGCTCTACGCCAGCCCGGCTCTCCACACCCCGGCCTGCGTCCGAGGAGCTTCGCCCTGCCCGGCCGGCCCGCGCCCAAACCGGCCGAGCTGGAGGAGGCCATGGCCACGGCTTACGAGCTCCTGGTCGAACGCTGGGACGCCATCCACGCCGACATCCGCCACATGGATGTGAGCGCCATGCGCAGCCGCTGGCTGCTGCCCCTGCTCAGCCTGCTCGATTTCGAGCCGGTGTATTTGCGCGGCGACACCGTGCTCAACGCGGGCGGTCGGGATGAGCTGCGCTTCGACCTCAGCTACCGGGGCTGGGGGGAAGGCCAGATGGGCGGGTTCAGCGCCCCTTACATTCACAGCGTGGCCCCGGCGCAAAGCCTGGATGCGAGGACGCGCGGCCGGGGGCGGGGCCCAAAGGCCAAATCGCCCCACGACATGCTGCAGCTCTTCCTCAACGTCAGCCCCGACCAACGCTGGGCCATGCTCAGCAACGGCCTGGAGCTGCGCCTGCTGCGCGATTATCATCACACCACGGTGCGGGGTTATGTGAGCTTCGACCTGGAGAGCCTGTTCGAGACCCGGAACTTCGGCGATTTTCGGGCCCTGTACCGACTCTGCCACGCCAGCCGCTTCCTGCCCCTGGAGAGAGAGGCAGCCGGGGATGAGAGCACAGGGGAGAGCCAGGTCCCGCTCCCCTTGCTAGAACGTTTTTATGAGGACAGCCAGGCCGCGGGCGTCAGGGTGGGCGAGGACCTGCGGGGGCAGGTGCGCCAGGCTATCGAAATCCTGGCCAACGGCTTCCTCGATGGCCCCATCCTGGCCCGGTTGCGGGCCGAACCGGATCGGGTGGCCGCGTTCTACGGCGAATTGCTGCACGTGGTCTATCGCATTCTCTTTCTGCTCTACGCCGAGCAGCGGGCGCTGCTGCCCCGCCGCGACGCGCCCCTGGCCGATCTTTACCGGGAGAGCTACAGCATCACCGCCCTGCGCGAACGGGCGCTGAACACCGCCATCCCCGAGGCTGACCCGCACAGCGATCTGTGGGAAGGCCTGAAGGTGACCTTTGCCATGATGGCGCGGGGCGCGCCCGAACTGGGCGTCTACGCCTACGACGGCATGCTCTTCGACCCGAGCCAGACGCCGATATTGAACGGCCAATTCCCCGGCGAGAGGGACGGCCATGGCCCCCTGCCCTGCCGCAATAGCGCTTTGCTGACGGCCTTGCGCGCTCTCACCACCATCACCCGCGAGGGCAGCCTGCAACGCATCAGCTATGCCGACCTGGGCGTGGAGGAGCTGGGCTCGGTGTACGAGAGCCTGTTGGACTATCGCCCCCGCATCAGCGCCACGACCGAGGTGGTCGAGGGCCGGGAGATCCCTGCCAACACCTTTTTCCTGGACCCGCGCGGGGCCGAGCGCAAGACCACCGGCTCGCATTACACGCCCTCGTCATTGGTCAACGAGCTGATCCGCAGCGCCCTGCTGCCGGTGTTGCGAGCGCGCCTGGCCGGGGCGGGTCTGCCGGTGGGGCCAGAAAACGGGGCCAATGGCGCTCTATTGGACTATGATAAGCTGACGGATGAGCAACACCGGGCGGGCGAAGAAGCCATCCTGGACCTGACGGTGTGCGACAGCGCCATGGGCAGCGGCCATTTCCTGGTGGCGGCCAACAATGTTCTGGGCCTGGAACTGGCCCGCATCCGCCGTGGCGACCTTTATCCGCCCCAGAGCGAGGTGCAGGCCGGGCGTCGCGACGTGCTCACCCACTGCATCTACGGCGTGGACCTCAATCCCATGGCCGTGGAGCTGGCCAAGGTGAGCCTGTGGATCAACGCCGCCGCCGCGGACCGCCCGCTCAGCTTTCTGGACCATCATCTCAAGTGCGGCAATTCCCTGCTGGGGGCCACGCCCGAGCTGCTGGCCCGGGGCATCCCCGACGCTGCTTTCAAGCCCGTGAGCGGCGACGACAGGGACATCGCCTCGGCCGCGCGCAAACGCAATCGCCTGGAGCGCAAGCAGAGGGAAGCCCGGGTGCAGCAGCACAGCCTGTGGCAGGTGGTCGAGGTGCGCGAGCCGGAATCGGATCGCTGGCAGGCCCTGAACGATCTGGCGGGCGAGGACCCCACCGCGGCCCGGGCCCAGTACCAGAAGCTGGTGGCGGATGAGTTACATCAAATCGACCGCTTTGCCGCGGACCTGTGGACCGCGACCTTCTTCTGGGCCCTGCGAGCGGACGCGCCGCCCCCACCCACCGACGCGGATTTCCGCCGGGCGCTGGACGACGGCCCCCGCGCCCTGGAACCGGCCCAGGCCGAATGGGTCGAGGAGCTGCGGCGCCGCTATCGCTTCTTCCACTGGCATCTCGAATTCCCCGATGTCTTTCCCCCCTCCCCCGCGCGCGGGGGAGGGGACGGGGGAGGGGGTTTCGACGTGGTGTTGGGCAATCCGCCTTGGGAGCGCATCAAGCTGCAGGAGAAGGAATTCTTCGGCAACCGGCCCCAGCCCGCGGCCCAGGCCATCGCCGCCGCCCGCACGGCCAGCGAGCGCAAGAAGCTGATCGCACAACTGCCGCAAAGCGACCCCGCGTTGGCCGCGGCCTATGCCGTGGCCCTGCGCCGGGCCGAGAGCGAGAGCCATTTCATCCGCCACAGCGGTCGCTATCCCCTGGGCGGCGTGGGCGACGTCAACCTCTACGCAGTCTTCGCGGAGCTGGACAAGGAGCTGGTGGGGCCGGGCGGCCGGGCCGGGATCATCGTCCCCACCGGTATCGCCACCGACTACACCTACCGCCAGTTCTTCGCCGCGCTCATGGCCGCTCACCAGATCGCCAGCCTCTACGACTTCGAGAACCGGCGTAAGCTGTTCCCCGATGTGGACAGCCGCATGAAATTCTCGTTGCTGACCCTGCAAGACGCCGCGGACGAGGACGCGCCCCCGCCCGAATTCGCCTTCTTCCTGCACAGCGTGGACGATCTGGCCGACCCCGAGCGCCGTTTTCATCTCACCGCCGAAGATCTGGCCCTGATCAACCCCAACACCCGCACCCTGCCCGTGTTCCGCACCCGACGCGACGCCGAACTCACGCGCAAGCTCTACCGCGCCGCACCCGTGCTGGTGAACGAGGCCACGGGCGAGAATCCGTGGGGCGTGTCCTACTTGCGCATGTTTGACATGACCAACGACAGCGGCCTCTTCCGTACGCGGGCGCAGCTCGAGGCCGCGGGCTTCGAGTTGGTGGGCAATCGCTTTGTGCGGAGGGAGGAGGTGTATTTGCCGTTGTATGAAGGACGGATGATTCACCATTTTGATCATCGGACGGCATCTGTCGGAACCAATACAGAGACACAATTTCGATCGGGCGTTACCGTCGAAACAAGCCTGTCGGATCATCAAAATCCCGGATTTCTACCGATGCCTCGGTATTGGGTGGACGAAAAAGATGTCATTGAGAGGGTAGAGGGGAAGCCGCGTTGGTTCATAGGTTTCAAAGATGTCTCCAGCGCCACCAATGAAAGGACAATGATCGCAACTATCATTCCTTTTGCAGCGGTTGGAAACAAAGTTCCTTTGCTCATTCCCAACGTTGGTGCCACGACTTCGGCTTGTTTTTCCAGCTGTTTGAGCGCTTTTGTGTTTGACTTTGTTGTAAGACAAAAAATGGGGGGCGTTTCCCTGAATTTCTACTTGGTCAAGCAGTTCCCCGTCCTCCCACCCTCCCGCTACACCCCGCCCCTGCTCGACTGCATCGTCCCCCGCGTGGTGGAGCTGAGCTACACGGCCTGGGACCTGCAGGCCTTTGCCGAGGACGTGATGGCCGAGGTGGGGGCCGAGACATGGAACCGCTGGTTCCCCCACAATCCCCTGCCCCCGGACGGCGTCCCCCAGCCCTTCCGCTGGGACGAGGAACGGCGGGCGGAGTTGCGGGCCGACCTCGACGCGCTCTACGCCCATCTCTACGGCCTCAGCGCCGACGAACTCGCCTACAT
>JAJRUD010000012.1 GCA_024277995.1 Chloroflexota bacterium | reverse complement strand
TAATATGGCCGGAGCCGTACCGTGATGCCGAGAGTGGAGTGGGGCCGATGATCGCCGACCTGAATGAGAAGACGCTCGACGTGGTGGTCCCTGTCTTTAATGAGGCCGAGAGCATCCGCACCTTCCACGCTCGCCTGCGCAAGACACTGGCCGCCTTGCCCCTCAGCCGATGGCGCGTGCTCTATGTGGACGATGGGTCCAGCGATGATAGCGGGGCGATCCTGGAAGAACTGGCGGCCGCCGACCCAGAAGTCCAAGTGCTGCACCTCAGCCGCAACTTTGGACACCAGACGGCCCTGACCGCCGGCCTGGACCACACGCAGGCCGACGTCGTGGTGACCATGGACGCCGACGGCCAGCACCCGCCGGAGCTGATCCCCGAGATGCTGGAACTCCATCAGGCTGGCTACGAGGTGGTCCTGACGCAAAGGATCGAGGCTGAGGGCGCGCCCCGCATGAAGCGCTGGAGCTCGCACCTGTTCTACAGACTCCTGAACTTGGTGAGCGGGACGAAGGTGGTGCCGGGCGCGGCCGATTTTCGCCTGCTGGCCAGCGACGTGGTTCAAGGCCTGCGCGCCATGCGCGAATATCATCGCTTCCTGCGCGGCATGATCGCCTGGATGGGCTACCGCACCATCATCTTGCCCTATCGGGAGGGGACGCGCATCGCCGGCAGTTCCAAATACACGCTGCGCAAGATGATGCGCCTGGCGCTGGACGCCGCCTTCTCCTTTTCCCTGGTCCCGCTCTATCTCGCGCTCCTGCTCGGTGGCATGTTCCTCGTTCTCGCCCTGGCCGAGGTCGTCTACGTGAGCGCGCTGTGGCTCAGCGGCAACCGGGCGGCCCTGGCCCCCGGATGGAGTTCGCTCATGTTCATGCTGCTCATCGTGGGCGGCACGCTTTCTGTGATCCTGGGGCTGATCGGCATCTATGTGGGCTACATCTTTCAGCAGGTCAAGCAGCGCCCGCTTTACCTCTTGCGGCGCGGCGCGGGCGGCGGGACAGCACGAGCATCGGGACAGCACGAGCATCGGGAGGAGGGCCCGTCCTGCGATGGCGGCTGAGCGGTGAGTCGACTGGGCGAGGAAGGTCAATCCGGGGGCCCTCAGGTTGGGGCTGCGCGACCTGCGGGCGGCCGGGCCGCGGCGCGCACTTGGATCGGCCCGCTGCTCGGCGTGGCAGCCCTGGCCGTGGCTTTCCGGCAGGTGCCCTTCGGCGAGCTGCGTGCCTCCCTGGCGGGAATCCGATGGGGGTGGATTGCGCTGGCTGTGCTGCTGCAGATCCTGGCCGTGGCGGGGCGCGCCGAACGCTGGCTGTTCCTGCTGCCGCCGGGTCAGCGTCTGAGCGATGCTTTTTGGAGCCAGAGCATCGGTTACCTCTTCACCAATCTGCTGCCTCTGAGGGCGGGTGAACTGGTGCGCTCGCTGGTGATGGCACGCCGGGGCGGACTATCCTTCGTCCTGGTCGGAACCACCGTCGTTATGGAGCGCCTGCTCGACATGGGGGTGGTTCTGCTGTTGTTGGTGCTCATCGTGCCGGCCATGCCAGTTCCCCCGGTCGTGGTTCGCTCCGGTGCGCTCCTGGGAGCGGGGGTGTTGCTGGGTATGCTCCTGTTGGTGGGCGCGGCCCGCCGGCGGGATGGTCTGGGGAGGCTGGTGGCGCGGGGCGCGGCGCGCTTTCCGTCCTGGCTGGCGCTGGGCCTGCAGCGGGTCTGGCAGCCGCTGAGCCGCGCCCTGGTCGTGCTCAATCGCCCGGCGCGGCTGCTGCCGGCGGCGTGGTGGACCATCCTTTCCTGGTTTTTGAGCGTTGCCTTGTATGCGGCGGTGCTGCGCGCTTTCCGACCCGACGCGCGCCTGGTGGAAGCGGCCTTCATGGTCGTCGCGCTCACCATTGCCTTCACCGTGCCCTCGAGCCCGGGGTACATCGGGGTGTTCCACCTGGTGGGCCAGCAGGCGTTGGTGCTCCCCTTTGGCGACAAATACGGAGCGGCCGAAGCTCTGGCCATCACGCTTGTTGTGCATCTGATCTTCTACCTGAACACCAGCCTCCTGGGAGCCCTGGGCCTGTGGCGGCTTGGGCTTTCTCTCGGGAGCCTGCGGGCGGGCAGTGACCTGGCAGGCGGGGGGGAGCGATGAGAGCTAGACACACCCGTTGCACAGCGAGAGGGCGAGGTGCGCTTCGCCACCAGATGCGCACGCTGGCTGCTGCGAGAACTCTCCTTGAGCCGATGGCCATGCGGGCCCTAGTGGTCTGCGTCTGTTCTTCGGGGCCGGTTGGACAAGACTCGCGGTAAACTTGCTCCGTGGCAGAGACCTTGGCCAGGGAGGCGTTGACCTCGGCCAGGACTGTATGCCGCAGGCGGTTGGATCAGGTTTGTCCCGCCTTCGGTTCAATGGTTCTGCCGACATACGTTGCGCCAGACCAGGGCCGCGCGCCCGCATTCTTGCCTGCTCAGAACCGGCGGCCTGTGCCCCGTCAGTACGGCAGACATGGCCATGGAGGTTCTATCCTTATGATGATACGGCCAATACTCGATCCGCTGATATACCTCGACCCCGGCAGCGGCAGTTACTTGTTGCAATTGCTGATCGCCGGAGCCCTGGGGACGATCTTCGCCGTGAAGATGTTTTGGGGACGGATCAAGGGTTTCTTCGCCCAGAGACTATTCGGGAAAAAGGATGAGGATAGCTTCGACGGTTGAGCGTCTGCCGGCCTCCTTTCGCGATCCGAGCGGCTTCCTCTTCGAGCGTGATGGGGACTTGCTGCGACAGGTTAACCGCGGCTATCGCGAAACGTACGATCACCTGATGTCCTCAGGCCTCTATAAAAGCCTGGTACGGGAAGGGTTGCTGATCCCCCATGAAGAGGTGGCGCTTGATCTGGCTCTGGACGCGCGGGCCTACCGCGTCATCCGCCCACAGCGAGTGGCTTTCATCTCCTACCCCTATGAATGGTGCTTCAGCCAGTTGAAGCGCGCCGCGCTGGCGACGCTCCAGATCCAGAAGAGGGCCCTGGACTGCGGCATGACGCTCAAGGACGCCAGCAGCTTCAACATTCAGTTTGAAAAGGGGCGGCCGGTCTTGATCGACACCCTGTCTTTTGACCGCCTGGTGGAGGGTGAGCCATGGGAGGCCTATCGCCAATTCTGCCAACATTTCCTCGCGCCGCTGGCGCTCATGACCTTTCGTGACGTTCGCCTGGGCCGGTTGGCGACCCTCTACCTCGATGGTGTTCCCCTCGACATGGCCGTGCGTCTGCTGCCGGCGCGAGCCTGGCTGCGCTTCGGGCTGCTGCTTCATCTGAGCCTGCACGCCCGCAGCCAGCGGCGCTTCGCCGGTTCGCCGGTGGCACAGGCCCGCCGTCGACGGCGCATGAGCCGTACCGCCTTGATGGGTCTGATAGACAGCCTGGAGGGAGCCATCCGCGGCTTACATTGGGAACCGAAGGGAACGCCTTGGGCGGAGTATGGTCTGGGCGAGCACTATGTGCCCGAGGCGAAGCAGCTCAAGGAAACCTGGGTCGACCGGACGCTGGCGCGCCTGCAACCTGGGGTGGTTTGGGACCTGGGTGCCAACGTGGGTCACTACAGTCGCCTGGCCAGTCGCCACGCCGGACTGGTGGTGTCCATGGATGCTGACCCGGCTGCCGTGGAGCGCAATTACCAGCGTGTCGTGACGGAGGGTACCGACAACATCCTGCCGCTGCAGGTCGACCTGACCAACCCGACCCCCGACCTGGGCTGGGCGCTCCGGGAGCGGGCCTCTCTGCTCAGCCGTGGTCCTGCGGATGTCCTCCTGGTTCTGGCGCTCATCCATCACCTGGCCATAGGCAACAACCTACCTCTGCCTGACTTGGCGGCCTTTTTCGCACGCCTGGCGCCATGGTTGCTCATCGAATTCGTACGCAAGGAGGACCCGCGCGTGTCGCAACTGCTCGCCGCGCGACGAGACATCTTCCCGGACTACACACCCGAGGGTTTCGAGGCCGCCTTCGAGAAGCATTTCTTGGTGGAGGAGACCCTGGACCTGCCCGGAACACTTCGACGCCTGTACTTGATGCGCCGCAGGCCTGGGACGCAGAGCCCGTGAGCGCGCAGGGCATGCCGGCACGTCCCCCACATCTTTCCGGCCATGAGCCGAGGGCGATTCTGCTGCAAAGGGTTGGCCGGGTGGGCTCCTCTGTGGGCGACGGCCGCGATGGGCCTTGAGTGATCGCGGCCGGACTGCGAGGCAGAGCAGCCCGTAGGGTTTCAAGCGATGAACTCCCCGGGCTCTGGGCGGGTGGGAGAAAATACATAATGGGGCAGGAAGGCCGGAGCCATTTAGCTGCCGTATGAAACGACTGCTGTTCCTTTATCCCGTGCTGTTCGCAGCCTATGCGCCGCTGACCATGCTGGCGCAGAACCTGAACGAAGTGCCTCTGCGGGAGGGGACGCGCGCGCTGGTAGTTTCCATCGTCGTTGGTGTGTTGGCTCTCCTGCTGGCCTGGCTTCTCTTCCGCGATGGTCATAAAGCGGCGCTGATGGTGCTGCTGCCCTTGCTGGCTTTCTTCTCCTATGGTCACCTGTACAATGTGGTCAGGAACATGACCCTGGCCGGCGTCGTTGTCGGGCGTCATCGCTATCTGCTCCCACTCGCGGCGACGCTGTTGGGCCTATGGACGTGGTGGCTGGCGCGGCGGCGCGTTTCGCCCCAGGTAACCCAGCTGCTGGCACTCGTCATAGGCCTCCTGGCCGTGGTCCCCATCTATCAGATCATCGTACATCGCGGCGCGGAGCTGGCGGAGGCGGCTGCTAGCCTGTCGCGTGAGGTCGCCACCAGTCGCGCTGGCCAGGGGCAGATGCGCCCCGATATCTATTACATCGTCCTGGACGGGTACGGCAGGTCTGATGTTCTGCGCGATCTCTATGGCTTCGACGATTCGCGTTTCATTGATTTCTTGCGTTCCCAGGATTTCTACGTGGCGACGGAGAGCCACACCAACTACAGTGCAACTCTCGCTTCCCTGGCATCGACGTTGAACATGACGTACATCGATGGCTGGCCGGAACGGGACCTGTCCGACAGCCTGGCGCGACAGGCGCTGGAGCGTCGCATCCGCGACAATGAGGTGCGCCGCCGTTTGGAACGAGAGGGCTACCGGGTGGTCGCGTTCGAAACGGGCATTCCATTCACCGAGTGGCCGGATGCGGATATCTTCCTCCAGCCCGACACGGTGCGCGGCCCGCTGAACGCCTTTGAGGTGCAATTCGTGGAATCCACTGCATTGCGCGCCGCCACCGACCTGTATTTCGAGCGCCATGCCGGCTATCGCAGCGCCGTCTTGCAGCCTGAGTATGAGGCGCATCGCCTGCGCGTCCAGTACACACTCTCGAGCCTGGGCCGCGTGGCCCGGATGCAAGGTGACTTCTTCGTGTTTGCCCACGTGGTGAGCCCTCATCCGCCCTTTGTCTTTGGCTCCCATGGCGAGCGCCTGCCAGCCACGCGAGCCTACCGCGTCGTGGATGGAGACGACTACCCGGGAGGCAGGGAGGAGTACCTGCGCGGCTACCGTGACCAGGCCATCTATATCGCCCGGGTAGTCCAGGAAACCATCCAGGAGATCCTGGAGAACTCCGAGACCCCTCCCATCATCATCTTGCAGTCGGACCATGGGCCTGGGGGGTACCTGCATCTGCGATCCGTCGCCGAGACCTATCTTCCCGAGCGTTTCTCGATCCTGAACGCGTACTTCTTTCCCGATGGGGATTATCAGAACCTCTATCCGACCATCACCCCGGTGAACTCCTTCCGGGTGCTCTTCAACCGATATTTCGGCGGCGACGAGCCTCTCCTGGCCGACCGGAGCTACTTCGTCGCGTTGCATCACGTGTTCGATCTGACGGAGGTGACCGACGCGTTGGATCAACCTTTGCCAGAGCTGGGCCGGGGACCTTCAGCCCCGCTTCCATGAGAATAGACGCATGCTAGCCCTCCTGCCATTGCTCTTCCTGCTCGGCGCGGCGGCGCTGGTCTGGGCACCGGCGCGGGACGCCCGCCGGCCATGGCCCGAAGCGGCCCTGTTGGCCGCCGTCGT
>JAJRUD010000218.1 GCA_024277995.1 Chloroflexota bacterium | reverse complement strand
GCGTCGGAGGAGTTGCCCAGGGTGAACAGCACCACGATGAGCAGGAAGAGGCGGAAGCGACCGTCGAACAGCCGCAATGCCTTCGGGCTGTCGAGAGCGAGACCCCCGGCGGGCGCAGTGCCGGATGCATCCCCGGCACGTTCGATGGGCACGTCCCGGGCGCCCAGGGCCAGCGTGAACACGGCCAGCACGGCCGGGATCACGCTCAGCAGCACCACGATCTGAAAGGTGTTCCGGGTCAACGCGGCCACGCCGCGCTGCGAGGCCAGCACCACCGCCAGCGCCACCCCCAGGCCGACCACCGCGCCGGCGGTGTCGCCGGCCCGGTGCAGACCGAAGGCCAGCCCCCGGTGTCGCGCGTCGGTGCTGTCGGCGACCAGCGCATCGCGCGGCGCGGTGCGCACGCCCTTGCCCACCCGATCGGCGAAGCGCACACCCATCACCCAGCCCCAGGTGTTGGCGAAGTACAGGAAAGGTTTGGCCAACGTGGAGATGGCATAGCCGGCCACGGCCAGCCACTTGCGCCGGCCGAAGCGATCCGAGAACCAGCCAGAAGCCACCTTGAGCAAGCTGGCGGTGGTCTCCGCCACCCCTTCGATGAGGCCGATGATGGAGGTGCGCACACCCAGCACGTTGAAGAGGAAGAGAGGCAGCAGGTTGAGCAGCATCTCCGAGGAGACGTCGGTGAGGAAGGAGGTGATCGTCACCACCCACACGTTGCGCGGCAGGCCGCGCACGCTGGACTCGCGACGATCGCCATCGGTAGGATGAGGGGATTCGCTCATGGAATGCCTCAAATGTCTCCTGAAGTAAGCGGGCGCGCCATCCTGCTTCGTCGCAGGTTGGCCTCCTGTCGCGGGCCTGTCGGCCGCGAGCTATGGGCTTTCCACACGCACCGCCTGCCCTACCTGGTCGGTGCGTAGAGTGTACACCCGTCCGTTCCACCGCAGCCGCACCCGCCAGCCGGGGGTCTCTGCTTCGTAGCAGCTCTCGTGGGACTTCGGCAGGCCCAGGCACGAATCGGACCACAAAGCGGCCTCATAGCTCAACAGCCCTATGTCCACCGGCTCGACTTTCAGTTCGCGGGCCAGCGCCCGCAGCGCGGCGGCCACGGCCGGGGGGTAAGGCTCGTCAGACCCAAAGCGCGGCAGCGAGAGCGGATCCCCCAGCAGGGCGCTCAGCAGCAAAATGACGCCGCCTTGCGAACCCGGGTAAGCGACCAACAATCGCCCTGCGGCCCAGAGGCGCGCCGCCCCCTTCCAGGGCGCGGCCTGCTCTCCCAGCACGCTGCCCTCCGCGGACAGCGCCTGCAGAGCCTGCGCCATGCTCATCTGATCCGGAAACTGATAGGCGAAGACCTCCTGGCCGCTCACAAGGAAGCGCGCCCCCACCGCCGGCGGGAGTGCCGGGGCGGCGGCGGGGCCTTCCAGCTGCGGCGCGGCCTGCTGCAGGGCCCGCGTCAGCGATTGGATGTCGACGATCGGCCGGGGCGTGGGCGTGGCCCCGGCGCGCCAGGCCGAGCAGGAAGCCGGCAGCAGCGCGAGGAGCATCAGCAGCCATCGGAGTGGCCAGGCATGGAGACGCCCCGCCGGCTTGACCGACCCGCCCACGACGCGTATCCTGGGGATGCTGTGCGTCCGAGATCGGCCTGGAGGAGGCATCATGCCCGAAGTGTACATCATCGCAGCCGTTCGCACCCCCATCGGCGTGGGCAAGCCGGAGAAAGGCGCCCTGTATCCCGTGGCGCCGCTGGACCTGGCGGCGCACGTGTTACGCGCAGCCGCGGAACGGGCCGGCGTGGAGCCGGCTCAGGTGGAAGACGTCATCCTGGGCTGCGTGACGCCCGTCGGAGACCAGGGCGCCAACATCGCCCGCCTGGCGACGCTCAAGGCGGGCTTCCCGGTCACGGTCCCCGGTGTGCAGCTCAACCGCATGTGCGGCTCGGGCCAACAGGCAGCGCACTTCGCCGCCCAGGCCATCCTGGCCGGGGATATGGACCTGGTGCTGGCGGGAGGCGTGGAGATGATGTCCCACCAGCCGCTGGGCGCCGATTACCCCGAGCAATGGCCGCGCGATTTCCCCTACCGTTTGGTGCATCAGGGTATCAGCGCCGAGATGATGGCCGAGAAGTGGGGCCTAGCCCGCGAAGCGCTGGACGACTACGCCTACCAGAGCCACCTGCGGGCCGGCGCGGCCATCCAGCAGGGCCGGCTGAAGGATCAGATCGCCCCCGTTCCGGTGCCCGAGGAAGGAGGCGGCACGCGGCTGGTCGACCGCGACCAGGGCGTGCGCATACCCCCCGACCGGGAGAAGATGGCCGCCCTGAAGCCTGTGTTCAAAGATGACGGGGTCATCACCGCCGGCAACAGCAGCCAGATCAGCGACGGTGCCGCGGCGCTGCTGCTGGCCTCGGAAGAGGCCGTGCGGACCCACGGCCTGAAGCCGCTGGCACGCATCGTGGCGCGCGTGGTGGTGGGCTCCGACCCGGTGCTCATGCTGGACGGCCCCATCCCCGCCACCCGCAAAGTGCTGCAGCGCGCCGGCCTGAAGCTCGAGGACCTGGATGTGATCGAGATCAACGAGGCCTTCGCCTCGGTGGTGTTGGCCTGGCAGAAGGAACTGGGCGCAGACCTGGAGGTGGTCAACCCCGAGGGCGGCGCCATCGCCCACGGCCATCCCTTGGGCGCCACGGGCGCCGTGCTGATGACCAAACTGGTGGATGAACTGCGGCGCATGGACGGCCGCTACGGGCTGCAGACCATGTGCATCGGCCACGGCATGGCCACGGCCACCATCCTGGAGCGCGTCTGAGGCCGGCAGGGCAGCAAGGGAACCTGTTGCTGGCGCAGTCAGCTACTCAGTCCCTGTCATACATGATCCGCAGGCAAAGTCCTGTCAGGGGCCTGTACCCTGTCTTCCTGCGGCATGCCGGCAGTGGGAATCGAGAGTCTGAAGCCTAGAGCCCAGGCCACAGAGCGGCCACGCCGATGAGCCCCACCAAGAGCATCAGGCCGAACCCCCGGCTGGTCCTGGCGCGCAGCTCTGCGGAGCCCAGCACCCAGGCCGTGACCGCCTTGCTGAGAAGGTTGACCACCACCGCCAGCATGATGGCCACCGCGGCCAGCGACAGCCCCATTTGGCCCAGCGTGGCCAATTCGGAGACGCTGAGCGTGATGGCGTTCATATTGGTCAGGCCGGTGAGCACGCTGGCCACGAAGACGCCGGTCGATCCGAAGAACTCGTTGGCGGCGCGCACCACCACCAGCACCAGGGCAAAGATCATCCCGAAGGAAACGGCTGTGGAGAGCTTCAACGGGTTGGAGAACCCCACCTGTTGGGAAGGCTGATCCTGCTGGGCCCGGCTGCCGCGCGCCAGCCAGAGGACGAAGGCCAGCCCGACCACGAAGATGGCCGCCATGGGAACTGCGATCAGGCTCAACAGCGGCGGATGGACGACAGCCACCAGCAACAGCACGCGGGGGAACATGACGCTCGAGGAGAGCAGAATGCCCTGGGCGAGCACGTCGGATAGGCGGACCTCGTCCCGGCTGCGCTCGGCGAAGCTGATGGTGGTGGCCGTGCTGCTGGCCAGCCCACCGAGCACGCCGGCCAGGCCGATGCCGCGCTTCGCACCCAGGGTCTTGGTTAGCACGTATCCCAGCAGCCCAATCCCGGAGACGAAGACCACCAGCAGCCATATCTTGAAAGGGTTGACGACGTTGAAAGGGCCCAGGTTCTGGTCGGGCAGGATGGGCAGGATCACGGCGCTCACCAGGCCGAACTCCAGCATGGCGCGCAGGTCCTGGGTGCTCATCCTGCGCGCCAGGTCGTGCAGGCCGGGTTTCAAGGAGAGCAGCAACGCCGTCAACACGCCCAGGGCCACGCCTAACTCGGCCTCTCCCCAAATGACCAGCGCGCTGAGCAGCGGCACCAGCAGCGCGGCGATCTCGGTCGTGACCCCCTCGAACCCTCGCTCGCGCGCGTGGGTGTTGTAGTTGGCCCACACGATGGCCGCCACCGCCAGGTAGCCGGCCAGGAAAGGCCATACGCCGTAAGGCTTACTCAGATGGGCTGCCGCAGCGCCCAGCAGGGCGATCAGGGAGAAGGTGCGAATGCCGGCGAAATCCGGATCACCGCTCTTCTGCTGGACGAACTCCCGTTCCAGGCCGATCAGGGCCCCGATCAGCAGCGCCGCGCCAAAACGCCACCACGGCTCAAAGGTCGCTAAGATGTCCATCGCAATCAACAACCCTCCTGCACGTCAACCCCCGCCGCACAATCACTCCTATGGAGGTCAAGTATACTCTGAGCGACGCCAAGGTCCTTCATTCTATCTCGAGAGCGGAGGGTACTCATGCCCCTGTTCGCCGCAGTTCAGATGGAGCCGCGCCTGCTGGAACCGGAAGCCAACCTGGCGCGCGTCGAGGCTCTGCTGCGCGAGACCACCGCGCGCGGCGCGGAGGTGGTGGTCTTCCCCGAATGTGCCCTGACGGGCTACGCCCTCAGCGCCGAAGAGGCGCAGGCCGTGGCCCGGCCGGCCCAGGGCCCGCATACGGCGCGCCTGGCCCAGGTCTGCCGGGAGGTGGACGCGCTGGCCGTGGTGGGCACCATCGAGCGCGGTGAGGACGACCGCCTATACAACGCCGCGCTGCTGGTGGGGCCTGAGGGCCTGCTGGCCTGCTACCGCAAGACCCACCTGCCTTACCTGGGCGTCGACCGCTATCTGACGCCCGGCCCGGAATTGCTGCCGCCTGCGGAGACCTCCGCCGGCCGCCTGGGCCTGCTCATCTGCTACGACCTGCGC
>JAJRUD010000217.1 GCA_024277995.1 Chloroflexota bacterium | reverse complement strand
CCGAGAAGCGATAGGGCGCCGGCTGCCAGGTATGGCGCGTCGTGCCGATGACGATCAGGACGGCATCCTGCACCCCGCCCCCGATGCTCAGCGGCACCTGGGCGCGGCGGTCGGCATCCAGGGTGATCTCCTGCACACTTGTCTCCCGACCGCGTTCGACCAACACCACACGGTAGGTTTGCGGCAACTCGTTGTACAGCCGCACGAAACCCTCTGCCTCCCAACCGCCGTCCCCGGCTTCGAAGTCCTCCTGGTAGCCAATGGCATCGACGCGCACGTCGTCCAGCAGCAACCCCTCGCCGTTCACCGCAGCGTCGGTGATGTATTCGAAGCGCACCTGGATCTCCTGCCCCGCGTAGCCCGAGAGGTCCACCTGCTCCTCGATCCACCGCGGTTCGAAGCCCCCGCCGCTGGTGCCGTTATAGGCCCAGCCGTACGCGTTGCCCGAGGGATCCTCATCGGTGCCCGAAGGCGTGGTCAGGATCTCCCAGCGGTTCCCGCCATCGGTCGACACCTCCAGGTAGAGGTAGTCGTAGCCTTCTTCGATGTCATACCAGACCCAGTAATCCAGGGAGACGGGGCCTTCGACCCCGGTGAAGTCGAAGGTGCGCGTAAGCGTCATGTCGGATTCATCGCCCTTGTTGGACCAGAAGGCATAGTCCCCCGAGTGGGGGTCGCCGGGCACGGCCTTGACCGTGGTCAGCCCCTCGAAGCTCAGGGTGTAATCACCCTTGCACTCGAAGCGGATGTAGTCCACGCCGTACTGGCCTACCTCGCGCGTCTGCTCGGGAACGGGACATTCGTCGAAGCTGTCGTTGATGCTGATCTGAGGGACACTGCCGTAGGAGCGGAAGGCATAGCGTCCGTCCGCCAGGTCCGGATCCTGAAGCAACATGGCGGCGGCCCAGTCACGGAAGATGTCGTCGGCGGTGATGGGCTGCCCCGTGTCGGGGTCTGTCTCACCCAGCTCTTGCAGCGCGCGGTCCATGGAGTCGAGACCATTGGCCGGATTGGCCACCAGGGCTTTCGTGGCCTCGGCGCCGAAGCGATCCAGATAGTAGGCCAGGAAGAGAAAAGACTGCCCGTAGTGAGAGGCTGAGGTGCCCGGCTCGGAAGGCCAGTAGGTGAGTGTCTGGTCGGGATCCCTGGCATAGGCGTAATCCATGCCCCCCACGTCGTAGCCGTTGAGCATGGCCGCCAATTCCGAGAAACCCTCGTTCATCCAGGTCTCTTCGTTGCGGTCCAGGTACCAATGGATCATGTGCTGGAACTCGTGGGCCAGCACGCTGTAGGTGAATTCCTCATCCAGATAGAGGTTGTCAGCGCTGAGGTAGAACATCTCATGCCCGTTGGAATACTCATGCACCTGCGGGGAAAACTCGTCGTTGGATGAGTAGTACCCGGCGATGGAGAAGCCCAGGCCGCGGGCATAGAGAATGTACAGATGGGGGTCGCCATCCACACCCGGGGTCCACTCGGAGCCGAAGAACTGGCGATCGGTGGGATAGATCTCCTCCTCAAACGTATCCACCAGGCTGCGCACATCCTCCAGATCGTAGCTGACGCCATCCTGCACCCAGAAGTACACGTGGTCGGTGGCGTAGACCAGCTCGGCGTCGATCTGGAAGTTCTCATTGTTGTCAACATCGCTCACCCAGAAGGTCTCGACAGTGCCCACCGGGATGGGGTCGGCCTGCTCGGCCAGCACGCGCGGCACGTTCTCCAGCCACAGCAAGCGCTCAGCCAGCGCAACGGGGTCGGCCATCGGCACTTCGGTATCGCCCAGGAGCTGCAGCGTCTCCTCGGCCTTGGATGAAAGCGGCGTGATCTGCGAGGGGAAGGGACGCGGCGTGCTGGTCGCGCGAGCGATAGGCTGCGGCAGATAGCCGTTCCCACCCGTCTCGACGGAGCGCGCGATCAACCATGCCGAGGCCCCTCCAAGGGCCAGCAGAATGCACAGGGCTATCAGGCAGCCCGCGGCGAACAACACCCCCACAACGATCCAGGTCCGGCTCCGCGTGGAGCCTCCGGTTGAACTCATCAACACCTCCAGCAGGTAGATGGGGGGGATTATAGTCGAAACCACTCAGCCCCCGCGAACCATTGTGCGATCGTCCGCACATATGATGGGCAACTGGACGGTGAAACGACTGCCCCGGCCCAGCTTGCTCTGGGCCACCAGCCGCCCTCCGTGCGCCTGGACGATCTCGCTCGAGATGGCCAGGCCCAGACCTGCGCCGCGCCCCAGCCCGCCGGGGCGTGCCTTGTCCACCTGGTAGAAGCGCTCGAAAATGCGCGATAGCTGCTCAGGGGGAATGCCCGGGCCGGTGTCATCGACGTGGATCGAAATCCAACCGCCCTCCACGTCAGCGCGCAGGGCCACCTTCCCCCCTTCAGGGGTGTGTTTGACGGCGTTGTCCACCAGGTTGGTGAAGACCTGCGCCAGCCGGTCCCCATCGCCGATGAGCGTGGGCAGGGCGGGCAGGTCCACGAGCAGCTTCACATCCTTCTCGGCCGCCGGCAGGCTCATCTTCTCGACCACTCCCCGCAACAGTGCACCGATGTCCACCGGCTCGCGCTTGAAGGCCACCTGCCCGGCGTCCATGCGCGCCAGATCGAGCAAATCTTCCACCAGGCGGCGCAGACGGTCCGACTCGTCATAGATCACCTGCGCCGCGTGACGCTGGGCCTCAGGGTCGGCCGCGGCGCCGTCCAGGATTGCCTGAGCGAAGCCCTGGATGGAGGTCAAGGGCGTCTTCAGTTCGTGCGAGACGTTGGCCACGAAGTCCTTATGGGCCTGTTGCGTGCCCTGCACGCGGTCGACCATCTCGTTGAAAGCCAGCGCCAGGCTCTCCACTTCGCTGGGCCCTCCCGGGGCGGGCCGGTTGCTGTAATCGCCGGCGGCCACCGACCGCGCCGCTCGGGCGACGCCCTGCAGCGGCGCGGCCACCCACCGCGAGACCAACCAGGCCAGCAGGATCGAGGCGACCAGGGCCACCGCGCCGGCCTGCAGCAGGGGGGTTACGAACTCGTCGCGCAACACGCCCAGGACGCGAATGGTAGGACGTTGGGCGATCAGGACGATGGCGAATTCGGAGTTGATGGCCCGCGCCACGTACAGCCAGCGCCGGCCGCCTTCATCCCTGTACTCGCCGCGGACCTTCTCGCGCTGCGGCGACAATCCGGCCAGCACATCAGCCGGGGGCGGGCCCTCATCAAGCCGGCTGTCGGCGAGAAGCTCGCCCCCCGGACCCAGCAGGATAGCCCGCATGTGCGCTTCACGGTCCAGACGCTCCAGGGCCTGCTGGCGCATTTCGGGTTGCAGCTCGCGCAGCAGGCGCCCCGACCGACCGGCGATGCCATCAGCGACGCCTTCCAGCCGCTGGTACGTCTGCCGTACGGCAAGCGGGCTGCGCACCAGGAAGACGAAGAGCCCCACGCCGACGATCGCCAACACCAGGCCGCCGACCAACAGGTACGTCACAAGCAGGCGAGCGCGCAGCGAGCGAAACATGGCTCTCAGACCACCAGTTTGTAGCCCACGCCGGTCACCGTCTCGATGTGCACCTCTCGGCTGCCGGCGAGCCGCTTGCGCAGATGGGCGACGTGGACGTCAACGGTGCGCGACTGGCCGTAGTAGTCAAAGCCCCACACCAGGCTCAGCAGTCGCTCGCGGCTGAGCACGATGCCCGGGTTCTGGGCGAAGGCGTACAGCAGGTCGAACTCCTTGGTGCGCAGCGTCACGGGCTCGCCAGCCACCGTGACTTCGCGCCGGGCGGGGTCGACCAGCACGTCCCCCACCTGCAGCGCTCTCTCCTCTCTGCGCGGCGCCCGTTCCGCCCGCCGCAGGATAGCCTTGACGCGCGCCACCAGCTCGCGCGGGTTGAAGGGCTTGGTCATGTAGTCGTCGGCCCCCAACTCCAGGCCGACGATCTTGTCGACGTCGTCGTCGCGCGCCGTGAGCATGATGATGGGTAGATCGGATTCAGCCCGCACCCGGCGGCAGACCTCGAAGCCATCCACTTCGGGGAGCATGATGTCGAGCACGACCAGATCGGGCTGCTGCTCGCGAATCCGCTCCAGAGCCTGGGCACCGTCGGAGGCAGCCTCCACGCGAAAGCCCTCGCGCTCCAGATAAAGGCGCGCCAGGTCGACGATGTTGGCCTCATCATCCACAACCAGGATCCGTTCGCCTGTCATGGCCCTCCCTCACGTGCCGAATGCCCCGTAGCGCAGATTACAGCCAACGCGACGTGCTTCGCGTATGCTGAAGGCACACCCGGGCGACCGGGTGCACCGTGGGCCCTGCGCCCTCCCCAGCCGCGCAGGGCCCATGGTTTCGTCCATCCTCCGGTCCAGACCGCCGCACAAGGCTGCGCCCGTAGAGGCCGGTCCCGATAAAGGGAAGCGCTAATCGCCGTGGGTCTCGCCCACCAGGGCGATGGCGTCGATATCCACCAGAGCGCCCTTGGGCAGCGCCGCCACCTCGACGGTGGAGCGCGCCGGCGGATCCCCTTTGAAGAACTCGGCGTAGACAGCGTTCATCAGGGGGAACTCCGCCATGTCTTGCAGGAATACGGTGGTCTTCACGACGGCCTCAAGCGAGGAGCCACCCGCCTCGAGGATGTTGGCCAGGTTTTGAAGAGCCTGTCGTGTCTGGGCCTCGACACCCCCCGCGACGAACTCACCCGTCTGAGCGTCGATCCCCACCGTACCGGAGACGAAGACCAGCCCCGCGGCGCGGATGGCAAGCGAGTAGGGGCCGATGGCGCGCGGCGCCTTGTCTGCGACGATCACTTCACGTTTCTTGGCAGTCATGTCCCTTTCCCTTCTCTCTGGATGCCATGATTGTACGCGCCCGAGGACAGGGGGTCAAAGTCACCAGCCGCTGGCGCGGAAGATCTCCTCCAGCAAGGCCGTGCGCTCCTCGAGCGTCATGGGGCGCGGCTGCGCCCAGTCCTCGAGCATGGCGGTGAGCAACTCCGTGCTGATGAGGCGACCCTCGTATATGACGTAGCGGTCGAGGAATTCCTGGCGCGTCTCCGGCGACCACATCTGATCGAAGAACAGGTTGCCGGGGCCGTAATGGATGAAGCCGCCTGCGTAGAACTCGAAACCCTGGGGGCGATGGGCCTGGCTCCCGCTCACGATGACCGCGCCGGCCTCGGCCATGCTGCGGAAGGCCTCCCGCTGTGCTGGCAGCGGCGCGGGGCCATAGGATTCCGCCCATTGAAAGGTGAAGGCCACCAGATAGCCCTGCGCCTGCAAGCGGGCCACCTGCTGTTGCAGCTGGTCCATGTCACAGGGCAGAGAGCCAGGCGAATCGACCCGGGCCCAGGCCGAGGGCGGGCCGGCGGCGTTGCAGCCCAGAAACGCGAGCCGGTTGCCGTTGTGTTCCACCAGCGCCGGCTGTCCTGCGTCCTGCAGGTCCGCGCCACCGCCGAAATAGGCCCAACCGCGCGCCCGATACAGGTCGAGCGAGTGCAGGAAGGCCTGCGGCCCCCAGTCCATGACGTGGTTGCCGGTGAGCTCCACCAGGTCCACGCCCACCGACTCCAGCAGCGCGATGTACTTGTCCGAGCTGCAGAAACGCAGTGTGGCTTGCGCCGGGTCGGGGAGCGGGCAATCGACGGCGAAGGAGACCTCGTTGCTCACATGGGTCAGGTCAGCCTCGCGCAACCAGTCGCCGATGAGCGCCGCCGGGTATTCGATCCCATAGCTCTCCATGCGCCAGGCGGTGGCACGCGTGAGCGCCGTGACGCCGGTCATCATGAGCACCGTCAGGCGCTCCGGATCGCGATTGGTGCCCGGCCAGGCCAGGACGTCTCGCAGCATTGCCATCGCTGCGGGGTCGCCGCTGAGGCCGAAGTCCACCGCGAGCGGATAGGACGCGGGGTCGAAATCCTTGCGGATGGGAGACTGCCCCTCCAGGGCGAGCACCTTCCAGCGCGGTTCGAGCGCCTCGAAAGGCACAATGGCCAACGCCTCCCCCGCGCTCCAGGCGTTTTGCAGCAGGTCCTGTGCAGGCATGACCTGCGCCCGGAGGCGGCCGGCGGGGAAACGCCCCGCCAGCGCGGTCTCGCTGGCCGGAGAGAGCAGGAGCCCGCTGTCGCCCCGCCCCTCCCAGGCGCCTTCCAGCTCATCCAGGGTCAGCTCGTCGCGGACGGTGGGAAAGGGGACGACGACAGCGTAGATCCACCTGGCCAGAGGCAGTTCCGGCTCGGGCTCCACGCGCACCTGCGCCAGCTCTGGGTCCGTAACGACCGCAACGGGGCGGTCATCCACCGTCTGCAAGGCCTCCAGCGGGGCTCGCAAAGCCGCGGGCAGGGCCGGTGAGAGCCAGAGGGTCAGGTCCTGCGGAACTGCGGTCGCGGTCTCCGTGGCCGGCATGAAAGGCGTCGAGGTGGGTGGTAGTGTGTTCTGACCGGTGCCGGGCGCGGGGTCCGGCGTGGCGGCCGGGGCAGGCCCGGCACAGGCGGTCAGGGCCAACAGGAGGGGAGGCAGCAGCAGACGTGCAGGGGTCCAAGGACTCATGGGCCCGATTATCGCCTTTACCAGGCGGAGTGCAAGGAGATTCGTGAACTGCACCCGCTGCAGGATTGCCAGCCACGGACCAGGGGTGGTCCATGCTGCGCCCTGGATGGCGTCTCGCGGCGGCCGGGAAAGGCGGTACCTGCCCGAGGGTCGGACACTCTGGGACCGACCACGGCGCGGCCCATGGGAAGCGAGGCGGGGAGACAAAGGCTTTCCCGCCGTGTCGGGCTCGACAGGCGGCGCTATGTCTCGGCCCGCAGGCGCGCGCCGAGCGCCTCCAGCACCTGATAGTAGGGCAGGATGCTGGGAATGTAGTGGCGCTCGTCGGGCGCGTGGGGGCCGACGCCTGACTGCCCCCACACCACGCCCTGCCCGCCGGGCGCGAAGCGCGCGCTGGTGCCGGGCAATTTGCGCCCCAGCTTCGCCTCCTCACCGGAGACCTCCGCCAGGACCCCCAGCAGTGCGTTCAGGTGAGGGTTGCCGCCGTCACAAGCCACGCCGGCCTCGGCCGCCGCCACATCAAGCTCCAGCCGTTCCTGCCGACAATACTCGCGCACGGCCTGCAGGACCGCCCTCACGTCGTCCTGGGGGATGGGGCGCACCTCCAAGCCGAGCACAGCCTCGTCGGCGGTCACGTTGTAGATACCGCGCTGGCCGACGCGCACGAAGGGGAAACGGAACTGGGACCGCCAGCCCCCTTCCCCGTCCAGGGTCAGCAGGCCCTGCAGGATGACCGACAGGTCAGCCTGGGCCTGGAAGAGGCGGCCGCTCAGGTCAGCGTGGGCGCCGCGCACGCCGGTATGCCCGCGGGCGCCGCGGGCGCGGATCTCGAAGCGCATCAGCCCGCGGTTTTCGATGCAGACTTCGCCGAAGGTCTCCTGCCCGCTCTCCCCGGTGCGCTCGCCGGCGATCAACAGAGAAGGCTGATAGTCCAGACGCGCCCTCAAGTCGGCCAGGACGTGCGGCGTGCCGCTGGGCTCCCCCTCGCCGATCTCTTCGTTGCCCACCAGCAGCAGGTTGAGAGCCGGGTAGGGTTCACCGCGCCGACAGGCGTCCTTCATCCACACCAGGAAGGTGGCCACCACCGTCTTCATGTCCGCCGCGCCGCGGCCCCAGAGGTAATCCCCATCCAGGCGCGGCTCGAATTGGGCATCGTCGGGGTCGGGCTCCACGACGTCGAAATGCCCGGCGAGCATGATGGGGGCCTTGAGTGCGCCCGGGAAGCCGGCCAGGATAGCCGGGTAGCGGCCATCCTCGTAGATGCGTACGTCGAGGCCTGCCTGCTGCAGGTAGTCGAAGATGAAGGTGGCCGCCCGCCGCACCTCCGGCAGGCGCTGGCGTTCGGGGGGCGCGTTGGTGATGGAGGGGATGCGGATCAACTGCTGCGCCAGGTCAAGCACCTCGGCCGTCTTGTCCGGATAGACCACCTGCAGCGCCGGCGATTGAGGCCGGAAGCGGATGGGCGCCTCGGGGTCGCGCCGGGCATCGTCGCGGGCGCGCGTGAGCAGCTCGAAGAGCTTGGGCCACTCGGGGCCCAGTGCGGCAGGATCGGAGGCGATGGCCGCCACATCCTGTGCCACCTGCGCGCGGCGCGCTTCGGCCAGCTCGTGCAGCACCTCCAGGGGCACCTCCTCGGTCTGCGGCCCGATGCGCTCGCGCACCCAGGCGCGCAGGCGCTCGGCGGTGTTGGGCGCCCCCCCGGCCATGGCCACCAGCGGTTCCAGCCACTCCCATCGCCCCAGCACCTCGGCCAACGGGCGCACCGCCTCCAGCGTCTCCCGCAGGAAATCGCGCATGGCGACGGGTTTCCCCGTAAGGGGATGTTCGATCTCGGCCCGCAGGCCGTCGATGGCGGCCCGCCGCTCGTTGCGGCGGGCGCGCGCCAGGTCCTCGGCGTCGTAGCGGAAGGCGCGCGCGTAGGTCGGGTCGGCGTAGAAGCGGATCAGGAGCAGTTCCTTCAGGGCCAGGTTGGCCACGTCGACATCCAGCGGGTGCCCGCCGTCGTCGGTGCGCACCTCGACGCGCGCCATGGGAATGTCGATGCGCGCCATCAGGTTCTGCACTTCGATCTGGCGAGCCATGTCGTCCAGGCTGGCGTCCTCCCCCAGAGCGTAGAGGCCGCTGCGGTAGAGGGCGTGGAGCTGTTCCCCGGTGACCTCGATCAGGCGCTCGACGGGCTCGACGAAGGACCGGGCGCGGGTGGGCGTCCAGTTGTTGTTGCCGAAACGCACGCCGCGCCGCACCAGCTCGTAGGAGAGCCGGGTGTAATCCTCGTGTGAGCGGTAGAGATCGGGGATGTCGATCACCTCCGGGTTGGGGAAGGTCAGGTTGCGCACCGAGTCGACCTCGCTCAGCACCACCACCGCATCCCCATCGCGCCGCTCGGCGCGCAGCGGCGTGCTGGCGGTGGTGGCGACGAAGAGCGCCGCGAAGGCGCGCATCAGGCGCGTGGCCTCGATGTAGACCCGATTCTTGTAGCCGTCCAGGTGCTGATCGCCGCGCTGGGTTGGAGAAAGGTGCAGGAAATCCCAGGAGAGCAGCGGCTCCGGCAGGGAGAGGTTGGTGTGGATGCCGGCCGTGGCCAGGGCCTCGCCGTAGATGTCCACGCAGCGCTCCAGGTAGCGGCGTTTGGCCAGGCCCCATCCGCCGGGAATCGAATCGTGATCCACCTCCACAATCTGCAGCAGGTTCCCATGCCAAGCGTAGAGCCGCTCGCCGAAGGCCCGCCCCGCCCGGTCGAGGGCATTGAGCAGGCAGGCTTCGAGAAGGCGTGCCTCGTAGACCGCGCCCAGCGGCCCGTAATAGGGGCGCGTCGCCCATTCGGTCATCCAATGAAAGACCTCGAGCTGGTTCCAGGCAGCCAGCCAGTCGGGGATGAAGCGGGCGCGCAGTTCGTCCACGAAAGAACGCTTCCCAGGGCCCGTGCCGACGGTCTGCAGCGGGCGGAAGCGGTCGTCGAGCAGGTTCCACTCCAGTTCGAAGCCGCAGGTGCCGCGCCCGGGCAGCTCCTGCAGCGCGACCTGGCGCGCCATCTGGTATCTCTCGGCGGAGCGCCCCAAGCCTTCAGGCCACGAGTTCATTCAGACCCTCCACCAGGCGTTCCGCCGCGCCCAGCGTGCGCTCCACCGGCGTGGCATAGGAGAAGCGGATCCAGTCGCCGCCGTCGGGAGAGAAGAAAGCCCCCGGCACAACGGCCAGGCCGTGCTCCTGCGCCAGGTAGCCTCCCAGCGGCTCGCTGTCGGCCCAGCCCTTGCGCCGCAGCCAGTCGCCCACATTGATGAAGGCGTAATAGCCTTTGCCCAGGACGAAGGTGAAGCCATGCTCCTGCAGGAAGGCCCGCAGAGCCTTGCGGCTCTGGTTGGTGGGTTCGACGATGGTGCGGCTGGCGCGCGCGTAGCCCATCTCATAGGCCGCCATGGCCACGGCCATGCTGTAGTAGGAGGGGATGACGGTATGCGAGGCGCGGGCGACGATGTACTTGACCACCCGCTCCGGCGCGATGAGGTGCGCGTTGCGCACGTTGGAGCCGCCGAGGGACTTGGTCAGCCCGTCCAGGAAGATGATCCGCCCGCGCTCCCCGGCGTCGAAATAGCCCAAGAAGGCGTTCAGGTCCATGGGGGACTCGTCGGTCACGAAGTGATACATCCAGTCGAAGAGCACGAAGGCAGCCCCCAGGCGCAGCGCGGCCTTGGCCAGCTCCGCCTGCCGCTCCGGGGGCAAGGTGTGGCCGGTGGGGTTGTCGGGGTTGGTGATGATCACCGCCGCGATCTTGCGCCCCTGCCCGGCGGCGTACTCGACGCAGGCGGCCAACGCCTCTTCGGAATAGGCCCAGCCCTCCTCGGGCCGGCCGGGAGCGCGCAGGACGTTGGCGCCGACGCCGTAAGGCCCCCAGTTGTAGGAGATCCAGGGAACGCGGCTGACCACCACGTAATCGCCCTGTCGGCCGTGACCCAGGGCCAGCATGGCGGCATAGGCCTTCATCAGGGCGTCGCGCCCCCCGACGGTGGCCACGACGTTGGCCGGGCCCAACCCGCTGGCCGGGTCCAGCTTCCAGTAGTCCTCCACCACGGCGCGCCGGAAGCTCTGTGTGCCGAAGGGCATGTCGTAGGAGGTGCCGCGCTCCAATTGCAGCGCCTGGGCCCGCTCGAGCACTTCCTGGGGCACGCCGGGCAGGCTGGCGCCGCCGTCGCCCTGCGAGGCGTCGTAAGTGGGCGAGCCGGGGTTCCGCTCACGGTAAACGGCCAGGTTCTTCTTGATGAGGAACATGCGCGAGGGAGGAATGTCCGCCATACGCTGCAGATGGTCGCTGGCGGGCACGAGATTGGCCTCGGGCACGACGGGGACGGGGACGTCAGGAGCGGGTTGCATTATGGACCTCCTTCACGGGCTATCGTCATCGCGAAAGAGCCCCAGCCTGAGGGGCTGGGGCTCGCCATTTGCTCGCAATCGCGCACGATGCGCGCTACCTCGTCCCACAGCCCTTTGGCAGGTGCCGGCGGAAATTACGATTGCGACGGGTAGTGCGCATGGTGTGCTTCGCCATATTGCGGCGAGTTTAGCACAGGTAGGAAGCGGGGGCAAGGGAAAGGGGGAAGAGGTGAGCAAAAGGGGATAGGGGATCAGTGATTAGGGATCAGGGATCAGGGATCGGGGGCGGTGACCACTGATCACCAATCGCTTCTTTCAAATCACTTTCTCCTCCGTGGCGCGCTCAGTCGGCGGCCAGGGCCAGGAAGACGTCTTCCAGGGTGGGTTCAACTTTGGCCACCAGCCGCACCTGCAGCCCGCGGCCCCGCAGGGCACGACGCAGGTCGCTGGCCCGCACCCCGCGGGAGGTGATGGCCCGCAGATGGTCGCCGGCCAACCCGGCCCGCAGCACCCCCGGCGCGCCCTCCAGCACTTCCAGCGCCTCGAGCAGCGGCTCGGCGCGCACGTCCCAGGCCAGGCCCGGCAGAGCCATGCGCTTGAGCGCCGTGGGGGTGTCCATGGCCAGCAACCTGCCGCGGCGCATGACACCGACCCGGTTGCAATACTCGGCCTCATCCATGTAGTGCGTGGTGACGAAGGCTGTCACCCCTTCGTCTGCCAGCGCGTAGATCAGATCCCAGAATGCGCGCCGCGCCACCGGGTCCACGCCGCTGGTAGGCTCGTCCAGGATGAGCAGCGTCGGCCGATGGACGATGGCCGTGGCCAGAGCCAGGCGCTGGCGCCAGCCGATGGGCAGCGCCGCCGCCCGTTCGTCCTTGACCTGCGCCAGCCCCACCAGGTCCACCGCCCGCTGCAGGGCGGCGGTGTCCTTCACGCCGTAGACGCCGGCATAGAAGGTCAGGTTCTCCCAGGCGCTGAGTTCGTCGTAGAGGGCGAACTTCTGCGACATGTAGCCGACGCGGGCGCGGATGCGCTCCGTCTCGCGCCGCACGTCGTACCCCAGCACGCTCGCCTCGCCCGCGCTGGGCCGCAGCAGCCCCAGCAGCATGCGTATGGTGGTCGTCTTGCCCGAACCGTTGGGGCCGAGATAGCCGACGATCTCCCCGGCACGCACCTCGAAGGAGACGCGATCCACGGCGGTGAAGTCGCCGAAGCGCTTGGTGAGATCGCGCGTCCAGACGGCGGGTTCAGCCATCAGGGACCCCCTCCAGCGCGGCCAGGAAGACGTCTGCCAGCCCGGGATCAACGGCGCGCACTCCTTCCAGATCGGCTCCCGCCCGGCGAGCCGCCCGGCGCAGGCGCCGCGCCACGCGCCGCCCGCTCCCGGGGCGCAGCCGCAGGTGCAGGCGATCACCGAAGGCGCGCACGTCCTCCACCTCCGGATCCTGGCGGGCGATCTGCTCCAACACGCGCCAGGGGCTTCCCGTGACCGCCAGCACGCGGCCCGCCAGCCTGGAGGCGATCTCCGTCGGTGTACCCTCCATCAGCAGCCGCCCAGCGTTCATGAAACCGACGCGCGTGCAGCGCGAGGCCTCGTCCATGTAGGGTGTGCTGATGACCACCGCCACACCCTGGCGCAGCAGGCGGATGACCAGTTGCCAGAAGCCCTGGCGCGTCACCGGGTCGACGCCGCCCGTCGGCTCGTCCAGCAGCAGCACGCGCGGGTGGTGTACCAGGGCGGCGGCCAGGCCCAGCTTCTGCTTCATGCCCCCGGAAAGGGCCTCGGCGCGCCGGTCGACGAATTCGGCCAGGCCGACGAACTCCAGGATCTCCTTGGAGCGCGGCAGCCACTGATCACGCGGCAGACCGCGCACCTCGGCGAAGAAGCGCAGGTTCTCCAGCACGGTCAATTCACCGTAGAGACTGAAGCGCTGTGGCAGGTAACCGAGCTCATTGCGAGCCCGGTCGGGCTCGCGGGCCAGATCGTAGCCCGCCAGGCGCACTCGCCCTTGATCGGGCTCCATCGCACCGCACAGCAGGCGCATGGTGGTGGTCTTACCCGCGCCGTCCGGGCCGACCAGGGCGTAGATCTCCCCGCCCTCGACGTGCAGGCTCAGCCCGTCCACAGCGAGCACGTTGCCGAAGGATTTGGTGAGATTCTCGGCCTCGATCAACGCCATCGCGCCACCTCATCCGGTCCGCACGAGATCAGTCGCCCAGCTCCCCGAAGTCCACGTCGGCCGGCATGCCCGGCTTGAGCCGCCCGAGGGGGTCGGAGACGGCCAGCTCGACGGCGAAGACCATGGTGCGGCGGCCCTCTTCTGTCTGCACGTTGCGGGGCGTGAACTCCGCCCGATCAGCGATGCGCACCACCACGGCGTCGAAGGTGACGCCGGGGTAGGAATCCACGCTCACCTGCACGTGGCGGCCCAGCGCCACCTGTCCGTAGCGGTCTTGGGGCAGGTAGACCGTGATGCGCAGGTCGTCCAGGCGCACCAGGGCAATGGCCGACGAGCCGGGCTGCAACACCTCGCCAGGGTCGACCGAGCGTGTCAGCACAACGCCCGCCATGGGGGCGCGCACCACCAGGCGGTCCAATTGCAGATCGATGGCTTCCAGCTCTGCCTGAGCCTGCGCCACGGCGGCCCGCGCCTGATTCAGCGCCGCTCCAGCCTGCTCCAGCGCCGCCTGCGCGATCTGCACCTGCAGGGAGTGCTCTCCCGTGCGCAATTGGTCCAGACGGTCCAGGGCCTCATCATGGCGGGCCTGAGCGACCGCCAGCCGAGCCCGCGCCTCGACCAGGTCCTGCGCTTCCTGTGTGGACAGCATCTCTTCGTAGGCCGACTGAGCCGCATCCAACTCGGCCTTGGCAGCGTCGTACAGTTCCTGAGCGTAGTCGCGCAGCTCGGCGTTGTCACGCGCCCGGCGCGCCCGATCCAGAATCTCATCCGCCAGGATGAAGGCCTCGCGCGCCCGCGCCAGGCGCTGCTCCGCTTCTCGCCAGCGCGCATGCTGAGGATCATCCAGCAAGGCCTGCAGCGCCCTCTGCTCGCGCTCCAGAGCAGCGCGTGCCGCATCCAGCTCCTGCTGAGCGGAGTCGATCTGTTCTTGCTGCTGGTAGTACCACACTGGTAGATCGAAGGCGGAGGGCTCGATCACCCGCCAGACCTGCTGGCGCTGCGGGCGCTCGAGTGCGCGCGCCTGCTGCAGGGCCAGCTCGTGCTGCAGGCGGGCGCTTTCCAGTGCCAGGCGCGCCGTGTGCTCCGCAGCGCGCGCCGCCTCCAGGGCTGCCTCGACGCGCCTGCGCTGCGCCTGGAGCAGCGCCTCATCCATCCGGAAGAGCGGCTGGTCGACCTCCACCGCATCGCCCTCCTCCACCAGGACCTCCGCCACCCGGCCGGCCATCTCGGGACCCACCACCACCTGCGTCCCCTCGACGGTGCCCGAGGCGCGCAGGGGCCCGTTGGCACCGGCGGCGTTGGCCAGGTACAGGTACGCCACCCCGCCGATGACGATGACCAGCAAGATGAGCACCGAAATGATCCGTCCCAGCTTTCTGCCGTTCATAACACCCTCCTGAGCCCGGTCTGCAGCACGGCCTCAATCCAGGCGCTTGCGGAAACGCAGCGCGGCGGCGGTCATCATCACCAGGCCGAAGATGGCCAGGGCGATGATCTCCTGCTGCAGGCTGGAGGCGCCGACGCCTTTGAGCAGCACCGAGCGGATGATGATCAAGAAATAGCGCAGGGGTATCAGGTAAGAAATGGCCTGCAGCACTGGCGGCATGGCCGCCAGCGGGAAGAAAAAGCCCGAGAGGAAGATGGTGGGCAGCATCGTGAAGTAGACCAGCATGATGGCCTCTTGCTGCGTCTTGGCCATGGTGGAAATGAAGAGCCCGATCCCCAGCGATCCGGTGAGGAAGAGCGCCGAGAGGGCCAGCAGCAGCCCCAGGCTGCCGCGGATGGGCACGCCGAACCAGAAGGTGCCCACCACCAGCACTTCGAGCATGTCGAAGAAAGCGATGAGCACGTAAGGCGTGAGCTTGCCGACAATGAGCTCCCAGGAACGAATGGGGGTGACGATGAGCTGCTCGATGGTGCCTCGCTCGCGCTCGCGCACGATGGCCGTGGCGGTGAGCATCGAGGTGAGCAACTGCAGGATCATGCCGATGAGCGCCGGGACCATGAAGAAGGCGCTCTCCATATCCGGGTTGTACCAGACGCGGATGCGCACTTCGAGCGGCGGATCGAAGGCCTCCGCCAGCCCCTGGCGCATGAGGCGTTCCACCATCAGGTCCGTCGAGTGCGCCTTGCCGATCAGCTCGGCCGCGGCCAGCGTGGTGGAGGCCACGTTGGGATCCGAGCCGTCCAAGACAAAGGCCACCGCCACCTGCTCCCCTTCCAGCACCCGCTCGCTGTAATCGGGGGGGATGAGCAGGCCGGCGCGCGCGTCACCGCGGTCGATGAGCTCGCGCAGTTCCTTCTCCGATCCCACATCGTAGGCCAGGCGGAAGTAGTCCGCGGCGCGATAGGCGTCCACCAGACGACGGGAAGTGGGGCTCCGATCCTGATCGAAGACGACCAGGGGCACGTTGCGCACGTCGGTGGTGGCGGTGTAGCCGAGCAGGAAGAGCTGGATGACGGGGATGGCGAAGGTGATGTAGAGCGTGCGCGGGTCGCGCGCGATCTGGATGAACTCCTTGCGGATGAGGGAACGCAGTCTGTCGCTGATCATGGATGCCCTCCCGCCTCAGGTCGCAGGCGTCCCATCGGGCGCCTCCCTCTCGGCTTGACCGAGCAAACCATAGAGCAGGATGTCGGTCAGGGCGTGCAGTTGCTGCTGGTCGTCGTGGAATCCCGGCACGTCTCTGAAAAAGGCCATCGAGATGGCGTAAGACATGAAGATGCCGCCGATGGCGCGCAGGATCAACGTGGGCGACAGGGCGCGCAGGCGCGGTTCACCTCTCTGGAGCTCGAAGACATAGGCCAGCGCCTGGGGCACGATCTCGCTGGAGAGGAACCCGACGTGCCGGCCCTGAAACTCGAGCAGCTCGATGAACATCAGGCGCAGGTTGTCGAACTGATCGGCCATGGCGGCCCGCATGCGCTGCATGGCATTGTGCAGGCGCTCTTCGGTGCTGTCGCCCCGCACGTCCTGCAGGGCCTGGATCAGGGCGCGGTGCGGCACCCGCTCGCGCAGCAGCTCCACGAAGAGCGCCTCTTTGCTCTTGAAGTGGTTGTAGATGGCGGCGGGGGAGACGCCGGCCGTGCGTGCCACCTGGCGCATGGAGGTGCCGTGGTAGCCCTGGGCCAGGAGCAGGCCGAAGGCGGATTCCAGGATCGCCTGACGCGTTTCGCGGCCGCGCGCGCGTGTAGCCATATCTGCCCCTATATAAACGAACGTTCGTTATTATAGGATACCCGGACGGCCGCGCCATGTCAAGAATCAAAAAGCCCCGCGCCGAAACGGCGCGGGGCGCAAGGGGCCGAATGCCTGCCCTCAGTCTTCACCCTCCCCCAATTCGCTCACCTGCCGCAGCAGCCCCAGCAGCAACAACCCCAGCCGCACCCCCTCCCCCGGCGTGAGGCGCAGCTCGCCCTCTTCCTCGGCGCGCTGGGTCAACAGGTAAGCCACGCCGACTCCGGTCACCGCCCCCACAAGCCCGCCGATGAGGAGCACCTTCGCCTTCCAGCTCGCGTCGCGTTGCTCGGCCATTGTCCCTTCCTTCATTCTGATCGAAAGATCGAGAGCAGCATGCGCCAGCCGGTCACCAGGCCCGCGCTCGCGGCTCGCAACAGCAGCAGCGGGCGCACCACGCCATCAGAAACGCGCCGCACCTGCGAGGCCACGCGCACGCCCAGGGCATGTCCCTGCCGCGCCGGGCCGGGCAGCCACTGGATCAGACGCCCGAGGCCGTAGACCCCTGCAGCAAGGACCGCCGCCAGCAGCAGCCCCATCGGCAGGAACGGGAGCAACAGCAGCGCCAGCGAGGCGTCGGCCCAGGTGCTTGCCGCGGCCAACCCCGAGCGGCCAACCAGGTAGGCCACCACCCCAACCAGGATCAGGCCCAGACCCAGCGGCAGATAGACCTGCAGCCGGACCTGCCTGCGATAGGCCGCCTGGGTGATGGGATTGCCGCGCTCGGTGGCCTCGATGCCTTCCGGATACGTCATGCGGGTATTGTAGCACGGGCATCGCGGCGCGCACAGGCCGCAGCCCAGGAGCCCCCCTCTCCGCAGCGCGACTTCGGGTAGAATGAACCCCATGCTCACCTGTGATCTCCACTGCCACACTTACCGCTCCAGGGACAGCCTGATGCTCCCGGCACGCCTGCTGCAAGTGGCCCGCCAACGCGGCCTGGACCGCCTGGCCATCACCGACCACAACACCATCGCTGGCGCTTTGGAAGCGGCGGCGATCGACCCGGAGATGGTGATCGTGGGCGAGGAGATCATGACCACGCAGGGGGAATTGCTGGGCTACTTCGTGCAGGAGGAAGTGCCGCCCGGCCTGAGCCCGCTGGAGACCATCGACCGCCTGCGCGCCCAGGGGGCCGTGATCAGCGTCTCCCATCCCCTGGACGCGATGCGCGGCGGGGCGTGGCGCGAGCCGGACCTGCGGGCCATCCTGCCCCTGGTGGACGCGCTGGAGATCAAGAACGCGCGCACCTGGTCCTCAGGCCCCAACCAACGGGCATCCGATATGGCCCAGCAGGCCGGCCTGGCCGGCACCGCCGGATCGGACGCGCACGCATATCGGGAAATCGGCCGGGCGGTGACCTTGCTGCCGGAGTTCTCCGACGCCGCAGGCCTGCGCCGCGCGCTCTCACAGGGGCGAGTGCAGGGCGAAGGTTCCTCGCCGCTGGTGCACCTCTATTCGCGCTACGCGACCCTGCGCAAGGCGCTCGGCTGGCGTCCGCCGCGCCCGGCCCGATGATCCCACGGCCAGGTCACTCCCGGCTGCGCAGATGGGGGAAGAGGATCACCTCGCGGATGGAGGCCCGATCGGTGAGCAGCATGGCCAGGCGGTCGACGCCCATACCGAAGCCGCCGTTGGGCGGCATGCCGTAGCGCATGGCCCGCAGGTAATCCTCATCCATGGGGTGCCGCTCCTCGTCCTCCGCGGCATAGGCCCGCCCCATCTCGAGGAAGCGCCGTTCCTGGTCGAAAGGATCGTTGAGCTCGGTGAAGGCGTTGCAAAGCTCCATCCCGCCGATGAAGCCTTCGAAACGCTCCACTATGTTGGGATCCTCAGGCTTGCTCTTGGCCAGGGGAGAGATATCGCGCGGGTAGTCGTAGATGAAAGTGGGCTGGATGAGGGCCGGCTCCACGTGGTGGGCGAGCAGAGATTCGATGAGCTTGCCGCGCGTCGAGGAGGGGGAGGGTTCGTGTCCCAGCGCCCGCATGGCCGCGCGCAGGGAATCGGCGTCGGGGTGATCGGCGATGTCGATGCCGGCGCGGTCGATGATCGCCTGACGCAATTCGAGCCGTTGCCAGGGGGGGGTGAGCTCGATCTGCTGTCCCTGGTAGGTGATGGTGGTGCTGCCGATGGCCTGCTCGGCCACGTAGGCCACCATCTCCTCGGCCAGGGACATCACGTCACGGTAGTCGGCATAGGCCACGTAGAACTCAAGCTGGGTGAACTCAGGGTTGTGCTTGAAAGAGACACCCTCGTTGCGGAAGTCGCGGCCGATCTCGTAGACGCGCTCGTAGCCGCCCACCAGCAGCCGCTTCAAATAGAGCTCGAAGGAGATGCGCAGGTAGAGGTCCTGATGGAGCTGGTTGTGGTGGGTGACGAAGGGG
>JAJRUD010000011.1 GCA_024277995.1 Chloroflexota bacterium | reverse complement strand
GGTGGGCAACTACGGCGAGATCTACGACCGCTACCTGGGTCCCGACGCGCTGAACATCCCGCGCGGTCCGAACAACCTGTGGACCAATGGCGGCCTGATCTACGCCCCGCCCTTCCGGTAAACCGAGTCCTTTGGGGGGTGCTCCCGCAATCACGGGGAGCACCCCTCCCCTGACAAACATCCGGCGCAGCGACTCATCATGACATCTCATCCACGGGCTGATCAAGTCACTGGCGCGGGGCAGGCCATCCCCTTTTGGCGGGATGAGCGCGTCCTGCGCGTGGCCGCCCAGGTGGTCTCCGCAGTGCTGGTGGTCGGCTTCCTATACTGGGGCATCAGCAACTTTCTGAAAGCAGCCGACCAGCGCGGGCTGAGCCTGGGTTTCTCGTTCTTGAAACAATCCGCTGGTTTCCCCATCGGCGAGTACGTCGTCCCATACGACCCTTCGCAATCATTCCTCTATGCTTTCCTGGTGGGCATCCTGAACACACTCAAGGTGGCCGTCATCGGCATCCTGCTGGCCACCATCTTCGGCCTCTTCATCGGACTGGCACGCCTCTCCTCCAACTGGCTTGTGAACCACATCGCGCTGGCCTACATCGAGGCCCATCGCAACATACCATTGCTGGTGCTGCTGCTCCTGTGGTATCGGGGCGTATTCACCACCCGACTGCCCTCCGTCGCCAACAGCGTCACCTGGCCCGGCCCCATCTACCTCAACCAGCGCGGCGTCACCATGGTCTGGCCACGCCTGAACCCCAACGGGACGCCCTTTCTCGTCAGCGTGATCGTCGCCATCCTGGCGGCGCTCATCGTCTACAAGATCCTGGAGTACATCCAGGTGACGAGAGGGCGCTCCACCTACTTCGGCCTTGTCGCCCTGGTCATCCTGCTCGCCGTCCCCGCGCTGGGCTGGTTCCTGGCCGGCGGCGATCCGATCTACTGGGACGTGCCCATCCAGAAGCGCTTCAATTTCGTGGGCGGCATCAGTCTGACGCCAGAATTCGCCGCGCTGCTGATCGGGCTGGTGACCTACACGGCGGCCTTCATCGCCGAGGTGGTTCGGGCGGGCATTCAGGCCGTGAGCCGCGGCCAGGTGGAAGCGGCGCTGGCCGTCGGGTTGAGCTACAGGCAGATCCTGCGCCTGGTGGTCCTGCCGCAGGCGCTGCGGGTCATCATCCCGCCGCTCATCAGCCAGTACCTCAACCTGACCAAGAACTCGAGCCTGGCCTTCTTCATCGGTTACCCGGAGCTCTTCGCCGTCGGCCGCATCATGACCAACCAGGCCGGCCGGGCGGTACCGGTGATCGCCATGGTGATGGCCACCTATCTCTCGATGAGCCTCTTCACCTCACTCATCCTGAACGTCTACAACCGCCGCATTCAGTTCGTGGAGAAATAGGGGGAGGCCTATGACAACGACAGAGGAAATCCGCCCCCCCGAGCCGCCTGGTCCCATCACCTGGATCAAGCAGAACCTGGTCAACTCCTGGTTCAACGGCATCCTGACCGTCATCTCGCTGGTGGTCGTCTACTACGTCGTCGTCGGCTCCATCCGCTGGGCCTTCGTCTCCGCCGACTGGTCGCCGGTGACGGAGAACCTGCTGCTCTACCTGATTGGCCAGTACCCGCGCGGCGAGGTGTGGCGCATCGGCCTCAGCCTGACCATGGTCTCCATCCTCTTTGGCTTCAGCTGGGGGCTGTGGCGCGGCATCATGCAGGCCTTTTCGCTCACTTTGATCGTGAGCTTCCTGGTGCTGGCGGTGCTCCCCGCAACGCCCACCGCTTTCCCGCTCAGCATGCGCCTCTTCGCCCTGGCCAACCCGGGCCTGATCCTGATCAGCTACCTCATCAGCCGTCGCTGGAAGATCCCCGCCAGGGTCATGATCTCGGCCTGGCTGATCTCGTTGACCGCCAGCATCATTCTGCTGCGCGGTCTGGGCAGGAGCGAGTTGATCCCGCCCGTCGAGGTCAACCTGTGGGGCGGCCTGGTGGTGACCTTCCTGTTGGCCGTCGGCGGGATCACGATCTCCTTCCCCATCGGCGTGCTGCTGGCGCTGGGCCGACGGTCTTCGTTGCCCGTCGTCAGCATCTTCAGCACCTTCTTCATCGAGACTATCCGCGGCGTGCCGCTGATCACCATCCTCTTCATGGGTTCATTGATCGTCCCACTCTTCCTCCCATCGGAGATGCGCGTCGACCGCCTGATCAGGGCACTGGTGGGCATGATCATCTTCAGCGCCGCCTACATGGCGGAGAACGTACGCGGCGGCCTGCAGGCCATCCCTGAGGGTCAGGTCGAGGCCGCGCAAGCCATCGGCCTGAGCAAGTTCCACACCACGCTGCTCATCGTCTTACCGCAGGCGCTGCGCCTGGTGATCCCCACCATCGTGGGGCAGTTCATCAGCCTCTTCAAGGACACCACGCTGGCTTCCGGTGTGGCCGTGCTCGAACTGCTCCAGATCGCACGCTCCATCCTGCAATCGAACCCGGAATACCTGGGGCAGCAATTCGAGGTCTACCTGTTCGTCGCCGCCATCTTTTGGATTTTCAGCTACTCCATGTCCACCACCAGCCGCAAGATCGAGGTGAGCCTGGGGGTGGGTGAACGTTAGTGATGAGCCAAGTTGAACGTCCTGGCCCTGGACACTGCCAGACCAAGCCCTGGAAAAATGGCCCTGGCCATCGAATTCACTTCGTCGAACCACTAGGGCGCGAGGGAAACTATGTCAACGAATGAGAACGACCAGCCCATCATCATCTGCCGCGATGTGCACAAATGGTTCGGAGACTTCCAAGCCCTGCGGGGCATCAGCATGGAGGTGCGCAAGGGCGAGGTGATCGTGATCTTCGGTCCCTCCGGCTCAGGCAAGTCCACCTTCATCCGCACCATCAACCGCCTGGAGGAACACCAGCGCGGCACCATTATCGTGGACGGCATCGAGCTGACCCACGACGTGCGCAACATCGCCGCCATCCGCAGCGAGATCGGCATGGTCTTCCAGCAGTTCAACCTCTTCCCGCACCTGACCGTGCTGCAGAACATCACCATGGCACCCATCTGGGTGCGCAAATGGCCCAAGGAGAAAGCCGAGGACATCGCCATGCAACTGTTGGAGCGCGTCGGCATTCCCGAGCAGGCCAATAAATTCCCCGGTCAGCTTTCCGGCGGCCAGCAGCAGCGCGTGGCCATCGCCCGCGCCCTGGCCATGCAGCCCAAGATCATGCTCTTCGATGAACCCACCTCGGCCCTCGACCCGGAGATGATCAAAGAGGTGCTCGACGTGATGATCGAGCTGGCGGAATCGGGGATGACCATGTTGGTGGTCACGCACGAAATGGGCTTCGCCAAGGCCGTCGCCGATCGGATGTACTTCTTCGACGAAGGCCTGGTGGTGGAGTCGGGCACGCCGGAGGAGATCTTCGAGCACCCGAAAGAGGAGCGCACCAAGCTCTTCCTTTCGCAGATCCTCACCCACTAGCGAGATTGCACGACCGAGACACAAGGCTGCTGCGCCACCCTTCGACAGGCTCAGGGTGGCGCAGCAATTCTCACCCTTTCCCCCTCGAAGGGCACGATATTCTCGATTGACGGGGCCTGGCCCCCGATCAACCCGGAACGGCGCGGCGGCGTTGCACGTTGAAGCCACCGCAGGCTCCCCCCTTTCAAGGCCCGAATCAGGGGGCGTCGAACTCCCCAACCCGCTCACCGTTCAGCCACACAGAATAGCTCCCCTCGCGGAAGTCGCCCAGCATCAGACGCTCTTCGAAGGGCTGCTCGACCTGAATGCAGACCTGCGCCGGGTCATGGGTGCTGAACATGCGCACCTCGATGCGGCCCTTATCATCAGGGGCACTCACCTGCCATCCCAATTCATGGCAGGGGGTGGGCAGCGCGCCCCGCACCAGCAGCGCCACTTGAACAGGATAGCTCTCCATGATCTCCAGTTGCGTCGCGTCGACGATGATGATCCCCTCCTCGGCTCCCGACCCCGGCTCGGGCGCCTTGGCCCCGGCCCCGCAGGCCGCGACCAGGCCGGCCATGAGCGTGAGGAGGGCGATGGCTGGCCAAGATATGCGCATGTCAACCTCCTGTCCATTGCCCATTTTAGAGACGCCGCAAGGACCGCGCGGGTTCCCGCCGGCTTTCCAATCCAGGCCGGGCCGGGTATCATTTCCGCACTCCGCAGCAGCGAGGAGCCCTGATGTCTTTGCCCACGATTGACCTGGACTACCTGGTCAGCACGCTTGTCGAGTTGTTGAATATCCCCAGCCCCACCGGCTATGCTGATCCGGCCATCAGCAGGGTCGCATCGGAATTGAGATCCTTCGGGCTGGAGCCGCGCCGCAGCACGAAGGGGGCGCTCGTGGCGGAATGGCCCGGTAAAGCCTCCGACGCGCCGCGCGCGCTCACCGCTCACGTGGACACGCTGGGAGCCATGGTGAAGGAAATCAAGGCCAACGGCCGGCTCAAGCTGAGCAAGGTCGGCAGCTTCGCCTGGAACACCGTCGAGGGAGAAGGCTGCACGGTGCTCACCGCCGCTGGCGGTCGCGTGCGGGGCTCATTGCTGCTCGTCAAGGCTTCGGGGCACGTGCACGGCCGGCAGGTCGGCAAGCTCGAGCGCAGCGATGACAACATGGAGGTGCGCCTGGATGCGCGCACGGCTTCGGCCGAGGAGACGCGCGCCCTGGGGATCGAAGTTGGCGACGTCGTGACCTTCGACCCGCGCGTCGAAGCCGGCGAAGCCGGCTTCATCCGTTCGCGCCACCTGGACGACAAGGCTTCTGTGGCCTGCATTCTGGCCGCCGTTAAAGCCATGATCGAGTCCGGTACATGGCCGGCCCAACGCACCACGCTGCACTTCAGCAACTATGAGGAGGTGGGGCATGGCGCGGCGGTCGGCTTCCCCGCCGACTTGCGCGAGCTGGTGGCGGTGGACATGGCCGCCGTGGGAGAGGGGCAGGCCTCCGACGAATTCCACACCACGATTTGCGTCAAGGATTCCGGCGGCCCCTACCACGCCGGCCTGACCGCGCGCCTGCGGGCCCTGGCCGAGGCGCACGAAATCCCCTTCAAGGTCGACATATACCCACACTACAGCTCAGACGGCGAGGCCTTTTGGCATGCGGGCGGAGACGTGCAGGTGGCCCTGCTCGGGCCCGGCGTTGACGCCTCGCACAATTACGAACGCACCCACCTGGAAGCGCTCAAAGCCACCGCCGGGCTGATCATGGCTTACCTGCTGAGCTGATCCATGCCCCCCGCTTCGCAGCTCACCAGCCGGCGCGCCTTTCTGGAGGGGGTGCGCGATCAACTGCCCATCCTGGTCGGCGTGGCGCCCTTCGGGCTGATCTTCGGAACCCTGGCCCTGTCAGCAGGCATCCCGCCCCTGGCCGCGCAGGGCTTCTCGTTGTTCATCTTCGCGGGCAGCGCCCAGTTCGTGGCAGCCGGCCTGGTGGCCGAAGCCGCGCCGGCCTGGGTCGTCGTGCTGACGATCCTGGTGGTCAACCTGCGGCACATGCTTTACAGCGCCACCATGGCGCCCCACTTCCAGCGCCTGTCCCTGCGCTGGCGGGCCGCCCTCTCCTGGCTGCTGACCGACGAGGCCTTCGCCGTGGCCTCGGTTCGTTTCCGCCGCGGTGAGAGCGAACAGGGTCACTGGTACACACTGGGCACCGGCCTCACGCTGTGGGCGGCCTGGCAAGTGAGCACCGCGCTGGGGATCCTGGTCGGAGCCAACCTGCCCTCCGGCCTGGCGCTGGATTTCGCGCTGCCGCTCACCTTTCTCGCATTGCTGACCCCCACGCTCACCGACCGCCCCTCCTGGGCCGCGGCCCTCGGCGCCGCCGCGCTGTCCGTGGCGCTGGCTGACCTGCCCTACCGCCTGGGCCTGCTCTTCGCGGCCGGCGGTGGCGTGGCCATCGCCCTGGCCGTGGAAGCGATGCCGCCCCTCTCGCCCCAGGGCAAGGAGACCTGCGATGTCTGACTGGACGTTGTGGGGGATCATCGTCGGCGGGATGGTCGTCACCTACGGCACGCGCCTCTCTTTCATCGTGCTGGTGCCGCCCGAACGCATGCCCAACCTGCTGCGCCGCGGCCTGCGCTACGTACCCTCGGCCATCCTGGCGGCCCTCATCCTGCCGGAATTGGTCCGGCCGGGTGGTACGCTCGACCTGTCGCTGCACAACGGGCGGCTGGTCGCCGGGGCCATCGCGGCGCTGGCGGCCTGGCGTTTCCGCAATACGTGGATCACCATCGTGGCCGGCATGCTCGCCCTGTGGCTGCTCAGCGTGGGATGAGGGTTCCTTTTGCCCTGCCGCTGCCCTCGCGCCCCGCAGGGTTCCTGTTCCCACCAGGTGACAAGGCACCATCGGAGACCGCACTCCCCACCCCGTGAGCGGCGCAGATGCCGCGTTTCCCCTCTGTGGTCTCTGCCTCCTCTGCCGTTGAGAGGCGCTGGCCGGGCCAACGCTGCGGGGGGATTTGACGCCGGAGCGCGGGCGGCTGAGGGATGCCGGGGCCTCGTGCCTCGGCGCACTGCCGCGGCGGCCTGAAAGTCCCTCTTTTCGCCGCTCTGCGATCTCTGCGTCCTCTGCGGTTGAGATACCACGGCCGGACCAGCGCCGAGAGATGAGCCGGCGTCAGGGCCCCGCAGGAGGGCGGGGGTTGGCGCGGTTCAGGCCTTGGCGGCCATCAGGTGCTGCGGATCGAGTTCCAGCAGCGGTGCACTGAGCTCACGCCACGCACGGCGAGCCGCCTCGTCGCGACCGGCGACCTCATCGGCCAGCATGAGGATCTCCGCCACTTCCTGGCGCGAGATCTTCACCTCCACACCGTGCAGAAGCGCCTCCAGATTCTCCAGCAGGTGCGTCAGCGTCGCCACGGCCAGCAGGAAGGGCACCAGGAGCGCCCTGCGGATGACGATCTCTTCCTCAGGCAAAGCAAGGGCGTATTCCAGGCCCATGGCCAGGTGTCGGTAGGCGTAGGCGATCATCGGCAACATGCGACGGGGGGAGACACCGTCCTCCAGCGGCAGGTATTCCCGAGGGATGTAGTAGCGCCCTTCCTGATGGTCGCGAAAGACATCTTTCAGGATGTTGGTGAGCTGCAGGCCGGCGCCGCAGGTCGTCTCCATCGTACGCATGAAGAGCAGGCGCGTTCGATCGAGCGCCGGCCTGTAGAGGCTGACGAGCGTGGTGATCAGCTCGCCGACGATCCCGGCCACCGAGTAGCAGTAGTCATCCAGCTCTTTGAGGCGGGTCAGCCTGAGGCGATTGCCGTCGTCGTGTGCCGCGACCCATCGCTGCATGCGGCTGATGATACGTTCGATGTGCGCCCGAACTTCCTGCCCGTAGCGCACCGGCAGCAAAGCCAACTGCTCCAGGAGATAGGGCGTCAGACGCAGCAATTGCAGATGATCGGGATTCTCGACCACGAACCCCTCGTCGAAACTGGCCGCGAAACGCTGCGCCTCCCATGGGTCCGGATCGGCCATCAAACGCCCCAGGACTCGCAAGGAGTCGATGCGACGATCCTTGGAAACCATGTAAGCATCTTCGAGCGTATCGGCGTTGCGCAGCAGGAGATAGCCAAGCGTGAGCGCGTCCCGCAGAACCCCGGGGAGCATGGGGATATTGATGGCGAAAGTGCGGGAGGCGCTGAGGAGCAATTGCTCCAACCGCTCGCGCTCTACCTGTGAGACGTCCTGCCGCATAGTGGCCCTCCGTTCGGATATTTACCCTGCATACCATAACCCCATCCGCAAGCGAAGGCAACGGTTGCCTGCGTCCCTGTAGGCACCCCGCTGAATGGGCCGGCTGGGCACCAATGTTACAATGAGCGCATGACGCATGGCAAACCCCTGACGCGCTACGCCTGGCTCTCCATCGGCGCGGCTGTGCTCACCATGGGGCTCAAGGGCAGCGCCTACGCTCTTACTGGATCGGTGGGATTGCTGTCCGACGCGCTCGAATCAGGGATCAACCTGGCGGCGGCCTTGCTGGCCCTGTGGGCCCTGACCATCGCCGCCCGCCCCCCAGACGAAGAGCACGTGTACGGGCATGGCAAAGCCGAGTATTTCTCGAGCGGCGTAGAAGGCGGCCTGATCGTGGTGGCGGCCGTGTCCATCATCTGGGCCGGCGTACAGCGCCTGCTGCACCCCCGCCCGCTGGAGCAATTGGGCGTGGGCCTGGCCATATCCGTGGTGGCCTCTCTGGTGAACCTGGGGGCTGCGCTCATCTTGCGCCGAGCGGGCCGGCGTCATCATTCCATCGCCCTGGAGGCGGACGCCGAGCACCTCTTGAGCGACGTCTGGACCTCGGTGGCCGTGCTGTCGGGCGTCGGCGCCGTGGCGCTCACCGGATGGCAGCCGCTCGACTCCTTGTTGGCCATCGGCGTCGCTTTTCACATCGCGCTGACAGGTTACCAGCTGGTGCACCGCTCCGCTCTGGGCCTGATGGATACGGCGCTTCCCCAGGAGGAAGTCGAAGCCATTCAGCGCCTGTTGAGCGACTACGCAGGGCGCGGGGTGCGCCACCACGCGCTGCGCACGCGACGGGCGGGCTCGCGCTGCTTCATATCCATGCACCTCATGGTCCCGGGGGATTGGACGATCCAACAAGGGCACGATCTGGCCGAGGAGGTTGAGCACCGCATCCAGGAGATCAACCCGCGGGCGCGTGTGTTCACTCATGTCGAGCCGTTGGAGGATCCACGTTCCTGGGGGGATCAGCACATCGACCGCATCTATACCGCACGGGAACAGGATTAAGAAGGTCGACGGCCTCAGTCACCATCCGCGCCGCTGAAGCGCGGCCGAACCCTCACCGCGCGCCGTTCGCCTGGCAGCCGTTGTCGAAGGTCACCCGCAGGGTATATCCCGAAGAGGCCGCGTTCTTCTTGAACTCGAAGCGGAACCTGTCAGTCGAACCCTCCTGCAAGGTGCGCACACCATCGGTCCAGCCCCCCTGGATCTGGGTAGGTGGATCTTTGTCCTTCTGATCCCAGATCGTATCGCCGGCGAACTTGACCTTGCGCAATTCCTGATTGCTGTCGGGCCAACCCAAGTAGATCGCGGTGATCGTGATCGGCCGGGCGCTGTAGTTGGTGAGCGTCCAGTACAGCTTTCTGTCCTGCACTGTGGACCCTTGGAGCCCGATGCCCATGCAGAGGTCCGCGGGGGGCTGGGGCGTCGCCGTGTAGGTGGGCGTCGGCTGGGCGGTCGGCGTGCGCGTCGGAGACGGCAAAGGAGTGCTGGTAAGGGTCGGAGAGGCATCCGGAGTGCCAGGTAGCAGGTTGGCCTGGGTGGGGACTGGCGAGGGGCTGGCAGTGCTGGTCGTCGTTGGTGTCACGCTGGTGGAGGGATTGGGTGTGCTGGTTCGCGTCGCAGTCGAACCGGCAGAGCGGGTGGAGGTGGGTGTCCGCGTCCGGGTGGAGGTGGGCGACGGGGTACGGTCACCCGCCCCGCTGATGGCAAACTTCGTCGCTGTGGCCGGTGCTCGCAGTTCCGGCGTCTGCGACTGGTGCGGCCCGGAAGGCGGCGCGATCCCGAGCGCCGTGAGTGTACCGGCGACGGCGGTCTCTATCTGCCCGGGGCTGATCGGCGTTCCGGTCCCGGGAGCGTTCTCCGATGCCAGGGCGCGAATGGTGAGGATCAGGTTGGTCGGCGTCGCGGGAACACCTCCCATCGCCGCCGCACGGCCGCTGGCAAGGCCACCCTCCTGCGCCAGAGCCCAGGCCGAGACCGGGATGGCCAGCGCCAGGAGCAGGGCCATCAACCACGCCCAACGGCGCTTCCTGCGGCCGGTATCGCCATCCCCGGCGCGCTCGGCGGCGCGCGCCGCCGCCTGCCATTCACGTGTCGCGTCGAGCAGCGGAACCGGCCTCATGCGCGGCGCGCCGGAGGGGTCCAGCGACTCCACCAGTGCCACCTGAAAAGCCTCGTTGAAATCGGCGATGGAGGCGAAGCGGTGTGCAGGGTCTTTGGCCAGCGCCTTGATCAAGACGGCCTCCACCGGGGCCGGGATGTCCGGGTTGATCGATCGCGGCCGCGGCAGGGGTTCGTTCAGGTGCTTGAGAACCATGGCCATGGGCGTGTCGGCCACGAAGGGCAGCCGACCGGTGGTCATGCGGAAGAGCAACACCCCCAGCGAATACTGGTCTGAACGCGCATCCACCTCTTCCCCCTTGCACTGCTCGGGGGACATGTAGGCCGGGGTGCCGATGAGCGTCGAGCCGGTGAGGCTGAGCGACGTGTCGCGCAGGTGCGCGAAGCCGAAATCCGCCAGGCAGGCGTTGCCGCGCTTGTCGATCAGGATGTTGGAGGGCTTCACGTCGCGATGGATGACGCCATGCTCGTGGGCGAACTCCAGCGCGGCCGAGACCTGACTCATGACGCGTGCGCCGAATTGAGGCGTGGCGTCCCCCCTGTCCATCCAGTCGGCCAGGGTGCCGCGGTCGTAGCATGGCATCACGATGTAGGGCACGTCGTCCACCTGCCCGTGCTCCAGGATGGGGACGATATGCGGGTGAGTCAGATCCTGCAGGAGTTGGATTTCACGCTCGAAACGGGCCTTGAAGGTGGCGTCGACGGCGATGTAGGGGGAGAGGATCTTGACGGCGACGGTGCGCCGCGATTCGAGGTCCAGCGCCCTGTAAACGGTGGTCATCCCCCCGTGCCCGATCTGCTCGAGGAGGCTGAAGCGCCCAACGGTTCTGCCGACCCAGTTCGCACCGTCCATTCTCGATGTCGCCTTGGTTGAAGCTCGCGTTCGAGCCAAAGGACCCGAGTCCAGTCTATGGTACAACCGGGGCGGTCCCACCTTACACTTCACTTACACGTGGGCGCGCCGACCGTGTGAACCCCTCGCCGGGCGCGTCCTCTGCAATCCCCCTGCATTCCACCTGGATGACGCGCCTAGCCCTCGCCCGGGCCGCCGGCGCGCTCGCACAGGAAAGTCGCGATGATCAACCCCGAGTGCATGGTGATCGAATGGGATACCACGCGCCAATCGTCCCCTTCCAGCCGATCAAGTTCATCGGGAAGCCGGGCCATGATCTTGCCGACGGCATCCAGCACCTCGGGGATCTGGTCGCTCATGGTGTCCAGGATACCCGGCAGCTTGAGCCGTCGGGTGATGACCACCATCTTGCGCTCGGGCTCTTTCAAATCATCCACCGCCTCTCCTTATGCTGCATCGGTCTCGTTCACGGGCGCACCCCTCACACAGCGGGGATCGCGTAATCAGTATGACACAGAGCATGAGCCTGCGCACCGCACAAAGGCGCACGCCAGCCGGCGCGGCAGCGCGTCAGCCGGAGGCCGCGTCCTCCTGTGGCGGCTGCCAGGGCGCGAACTCACGCAGGATGGAACCTCCGATGAACTCTCTCAGGATGGAATTATCGGGGATCAGGCCCTGATCCAGCGGCAGGAACCACTCCAGGAAGGCCAGCAAGCGCTTGGCTTCGACGTGCTCCTCGCTGCCGAAAGCGACCTGACGCAACAGGGGCTCGGCCAGCGGCGCCAGGGCCGCGCCCTCATACACCAGGGCCGAGTTGAACATGGCATCCGCGTTCTCCTGGTAGGGGAAGATGTAGCGCTTCTCCCCACGCCGCACGGATTCCCACCGGCGGATGGTGTCCTGGGCCGTATAGCCACGATGGGCGGCGTCGCGCACGATGCGGCGGATGAGGCGCGTGTCCGTCGTCGATACCCGGTTGTAGCGGTCCAGGTTGAGCTGGGTCAGGGCCGAGGCGTAGATGCGGAAGGTCCTCTCGGGCGGGATATGCGGCACCAGTTCGGGGTTCAGGCCGTGGATACCCTCGAGGATGATGATCTGCCCCGGCGCCAGCTGCGCCACCTCCCCCTCCCCTGATCTGCCGGACTTGAAATCGTAGCGCGGCAGCCGCACCTGCTTGCCGGCGATGAGCTCTTGCAGGTCATGATTCAGCCGTTCCAGATCCAGCGCGTAGATGGATTCGTAATCGTATTCCCCGTTCTCGTCCTTGGGCGTCCTCTCTCGATCGACGAAGAAATTGTCCAGTTCGATGGGATAGGGCGAGATGCCCAGCGCGAGCAGTTGTATCGACAGTCGCTTGGAGAAGGTCGTCTTCCCCGAGGAGGAGGGCCCGGCGATCAAGACCACGCGCACCTCCTGACGGCGGTCGGCGATCTGCCGCGCGATCTCGGCGATGTGCCGCTCATGCAGCGCCTCCGAGACGAGGATGACCTCGCGCGCCCGGCCGGCGACCAGGGCATCGTTCAGCGCACCGACGCTGGAGACGCCCAGGGTGTGCAGCCAGTCGCCATAACGGCGGAAGGTGGCCAGCAGCTTGGGGTAGCTGGGCGGCGGCAGCAGCTCCGTAGGCCGGTGACGCCGCGGGAAGCGCAGGGTGAAACCATCGCCGGCCAGCTCCAGGGCGAACCATTTCAGATAGCCCGTGCTGGGAAGCATGTAGCCATGGTGATAGTCGCGGAAGCTGCCCAGTTCGTATATCACCAGATGGGGTTTGCGCCGATGGGCCAGCAGGCGGGCCTTGTCCAGGTAGCCTTTCTCCCGGAAGTAGGCGATGGCGTCCTGCAGCGGCACGTGGGCCTTGGCGAAAGGCAGATCGCTTGCCACCAGCTCGCGCATGCGCGCTTCGAGACGCGTCAATTCCTGGCGCGTGAGCGGCGGCCGTCCGTCCACCTGGCAGAAATAGCCGCCGGAGGCCACCGAATGGTCGACGGTCAGTCTGGCCTGGGGGAAAAGCTCTTCGAAGGCAGCGGCGAGCAGGAAGGTGAGCGAGCGGCGGTATATGCGCATGCCATCGGCCTCGGCCATGGTCACCGGCCGAACGCGCGCGTCCATCTCTATGGGATAAGTGAGCTCACGCAGTTCGCCGTTGACGATGCCGCCGACGATGGGCGCGGGATCAGGGTCAAGCGCCGCCATGAAAGTCTGCAACTGGCTGCCGCGCCGCGCCTCGAGCACTCGTCCGTCGGGCAGCTGCACCTGCACGGTGTCACGCGGCAGTACGAATCTGACGGGGGTTTTCTTCGCACCAGCCATGGTACCTCCCTTTGGGGAGGAGATTGTACCCCGATTCCGGGGCGTGCTCTCGCCGACATGCTATGGGCAAATGTGGAGGTCGGGAGGGTTCAGACTTGAGGAATCCAGAAGATGCATTAGAATGAAAGCGTCGATTTGTCCATACAAGGCCTCGGCCTCCAGGGGATCCGAGGCGTTTTCATCACGAGGCGGGAGGGCCTGTAAGGCTGGACCAGGCCCACCCGCCTCTTGCGTTGCACACGTGCGGTTCCGCTGTGCAGCGTTCTAACCCTGTGACTCGGGTTGGTAGCGCAGGATCAGTTGCTTGGCCGCCCGCACCTCGTCCACGCGCCCGAAGGGCGTCTCGTGCGGCGCGCTCTTGAGCAGCTCGGGGTCGCGGCGCGCCTCCTCGGCGATCTTGAGCATCGCCCGGGCAAAGGCGTCCAGCGTCTCCTTGGTCTCCGTCTCGGTCGGCTCGATCATCAGCGCTTCGTGGACGATGAGCGGGAAGTAGTTGGTCGGTGGGTGGAAGCCGTAATCCATCAGGCGCTTGGCGATGTCCAGCGCGCGCACCTGCGGGGCGTCATCCCAGCGGCCTTCGGCCACGAACTCGTGCATGCAGATGCGGTCATAGGGGACATGATAGGTGTCGTGCAGTCTGACGCGCAGGTAGTTGGCATTGAGCACCGCGTGATCGGCCACGGCGCGCAGGCCGGCCGCGCCCTGCATGCGGATGTAGGTGTAGGCGCGCACGATCACGCCGAAGTGACCCTGGAAGGCTTTCACCCGGCCGATGCTCTTGGCGGGCATGATCAGCCCGAAGAGCGGCGGCATCTCATCGTCGCCCTCTTCCACCTTGGCCGCGATGGGTCCCGGCAGGAAATCCACCAGCCGCTCGCAGACCCCAACCGGCCCCGAGCCCGGCCCGCCGCCGCCGTGCGGCGTGGAGAAGGTCTTGTGCAGGTTGTAGTGCAGCACGTCGAAACCCAGGTCGCCTGGACGCACCACGCCCAGCAAGGCGTTCAAGTTGGCGCCGTCGCCGTACACCAGGCCCCCGCAACCATGGACCAGGTCGATGACCTCCTGCAGGTGTTCCTCGAACAACCCCAGCGTGTTGGGGTTGGTGAGCATAAGGCCGGCGACGGTATCGTCGCATTCGGCGCGCAGGGACTCCAGGTCGACGTTGCCGCGTTCGTCAGAGGGCAGCTTCACCATGGTGAAGCCGGCCATGGAGGTGGTGGCCGGGTTGGTGCCATGGGCCGAATCGGGGATCAGGATCTTGGTGCGCTGCTTGTCGCCGCGGTGCAGATGATAGGCGCGGATGATCAGGATGCCTGTCAGCTCACCGTGCGCGCCGGCCGCCGGCTGCAGGCTGACGCCGGCGAAGCCGCCGATCTCCTTCAGCCACTCCTGCAGCTCGTACATGAGCAGCAGGTTGCCTTGCACCGTCTCGGGGTCCTGCAGGGGGTGGGTGAAGGCGAAGCCGGGCAGGCGGGCAGCATCCTCGTTGATCTTGGGGTTGTACTTCATGGTGCACGACCCCAAGGGGTAGAAACCGATGTCCACGGCGTAATTGAGCTGCGAGAGGCGTACGAAGTGGCGCACAACCTCGCTCTCCGGCAGCTCGGGCAAGGGCAGGTCTTCGCGCGTCAGGCCTTGCGGCAGCTCGCTCAGTGGCACGTCGGGGTCTGGCAGCGGGAAAGGGGGGCACCCCGCTCTGGAAAGCTCGTAGATGAGAGGCTCAGCCACGGGCCACCTCCTCCAGTGCCTGTATCAGGTCGTCGATCTCGTCGCGCGAGTTGGCCTCGGTGACGGCGAGCAGCATGTGGTTCTCCAGCCCGGGATAATCCCGACCCAGGTCGTAGCCGCCCAGGATCTCGTATTCCAGCAGGTAATCGTTGATCTCGGCCACCGGCCGCGGGCATTTGACCACGAACTCGTGGAAGAAGGGTCCCTGATTCCACAGTTCATAACCGTCGAGGGCATTGATGCTCTGGGCGGCGTAATGCGCCTTGTGATAGCAGAGTTCGGCCACCTTGCGCAGGCCCTGTTTGCCCATCAACGCAAGGTAGGTGGTCGCGGCCAGCGTCATCAGGCCCTGATTGGTGCAGATGTTTGAGGTGGCGCGCTCGCGGCGGATGTGCTGCTCGCGCGGCGTGAGCGTGGTGACGAAAGCCCGCTGGCCCCGGTTGTCCATAGTCTGCCCGATGATGCGGCCGGCCATCTTGCGTACGTACTGTTTGCGGGTGGTGAAGATACCCAGATAGGGCCCACCGTAGGACAGCGGGATGCCCAGCGGTTGCGCCTCGCCCACCACGATGTCGGCCCCGAACTCGGCCGGCGGCTTGAGCAGGCCCAGCGCGAGCGGGTTGACCACCACGGCGAAGAGCGCGCCGGCGGCGTGGGCGGCTTCGCCCAGCAGCGAGAAATCCTCGATACGGCCGAAGAAATCGGGGTACTGCACCGCAACCAGGGCAGTGTTCTCGTCCACCAACTCCGTCAGGGATTTGCCGTCGTTGTCCAGGTCATCGTCGCCCACGAGCTGCACATCGCGCCCCTGCATATAGGTGCGCACCACCTGACGGTATTGCGGGTTGATGGCAGGCGAGAGCACGAATCGGGTCCGCTTGCCGCGGTGATGGGCCATGGCCATGATCACCGCCTCGGCCAGCGCCGTGGCGCCATCGTAGTGCGAGGCGTTGGAGACCTCCATGCCCGTCAGGTCGCACATCAGGCTTTGGAACTCGAAGGCAGCCTGCAGGGTGCCCTGGGAGATCTCTGGCTGGTAGGGTGTGTAAGCGGTATAGAACTCGCTCCGCCGCAGCACGTGATCGACCACTGAAGGGATGAAGTGTCTATACGCCCCCGCACCCAGGAAACAAGCGAAGTGCTGGGTGTCGACGTTGGCTTCCGCCAGGGCCTGCAGCTCCTGCGCCGCTTCCATCTCGGAGAGCGGCTCGGGCAGGTCCAGCTCGGGGAAGCGCACCTCCTGGGGGACGGCCTGATACAGCTCTTCTATCCGCTCCACCCCGATGGCCGCCAGCATGGCACGACGGTCTTCTTCGGTATGGGGAATGAAGGCCATCAGTGACTCCGCTCCTGGCAGTATTTCTCGTAGGCGGCGGCATCCATCAGGGCATCCAGCTCCGAAGGGTCGCTCAGTTCGATCTTGACCATCCACGCCTCACCGTAGGGATCGGAGTTGACGAGTTCTGGCGCGTCGGCCAGCCCCTCGTTGACTTCGAGCACCTTCCCGCTGGCGGGAAGGTAGACGTCCGCGGCGGCCTTGACGGATTCGACGGCGGCGAAGGTATCCCCCTGGGCGACCGTATCGCCTACGGACACGGAGACTTCCACGTAGACCACGTCGGAGAGCTGCTCCTGAGCGTAATCCGTGATGCCAATCGTTCCGACGTTGCCCTCCAGACGGATCCATTCATCGTTCTCGGTGTATTTCAAATCTGCGGGAAACTCCATGGTGACCTCCTTAGCCAAGCCAGCCTGAGACCGGAGCTCAGGGAAAACCTCCGACTGACGCGAAAAGGGCGCACACCGACCACGTGTGCACCCTCTGTCGTGAACCTGAGAGATTCACCGCCATTGAGCGGTTTGCCCCTTCGGTGTCTGACGACTTTCCAGAGGAACGGCCAGGTGGGGTCCTTTTACCTGAGAGTTTCGCCCCGCGCCCGCACAACCACGCAGGGTTTGCCCCTTCGGTGCCCAGCCCACGGCCGGGTCTCTCCCCCACCTGTGCTGAATTGTCTATCCCATTCTAAGGACCGCAGACCCAAAAGTCAAGCCGAGCGAGCCGATGACATCTGTCACTTGAAGAGAGAGAGCCTCTCCTGTATCATCGAGTCTGTCCTGGAGCAGGAACCCAGATGGAGCTGCAAGTTAGATTCAAGAAGCGGGGGAACCAGCCCAGCAAGCCTGCCCACCAACAACACTGCTCGCATCGCACTCCCCCAAGCGCAGAAACAGCACCCGACCTCGGCGGGTGCTCTTGCGGCACGCCATGCAATCCATCCCGATCATCACGCGCATTCCTTCTGGGCCCACCTCACTAGGAGTATGGGCCCAGCCTTGCATTTCCCCCAATCCAGAGGAAGGTCGCTCGAAAGGAGGTGAAGTCTGGCGGATGTCTTGATTTCCCCCGGTGACGTGAGTTGACTGCAACCCTTAGGAGAGGAGGAGAGCCCAGATGCTCAAGAAGCTCTTTGCACTGGTGTTCGTGTCGTCGCTGCTGCTCGCGGCCTGTGGTGGCGCGGGCGGTGCCGCGCCGGTCATCAAGATCGGCATCAACGCACCCCTGACAGGGGACATCCCCAAGGTCGGCGAGGGCACCAAGTATGCCGCCGATATGTGGCTGGACGAGATCGGGGGAGAGCTGGAGGTTGGTGGGCAGACGTACAAGGTTGAATTGGTGGTCGAGGACAACGAGTCAAAGGCCGAATCCGCCGTAGCAGCCAACACCAAGCTCATCACCCAGGACGAGGTGCTGGTGATCGTCGGGCCGCAGTCCTCCAAGCAGGCCGTGCCTGCCGGTGAGGTGGCCGACAACCTGGAAACGCCCATGATCAGCCCCTGGTCCACCAACCCGCGCACAACGAAAGACCGCCCATGGGTCTTCCGCGTGCCCTTCCTGGATCCCTTCCAGGGGCCGGTGGTGGCGCAGTTCGTGAGCGACGAGTTCGGCTTCACCAAGGCTGCCGTGCTCTACGACGTCGCCAGCGACTACCCCAAGGGTCTGGCGGAGAACTTCAAGGACGCCTGGGAGGAGATGCACGGTGCAGGCTCCGTGGTGGCCTTCGAGACCTTCACCACCAAGGACCGCGACTTCAGTGCCCAGCTCACCAAGATCATGGACTCCGGCGCTGAGTTCATCTTCACACCTCAGTACTATGACGAGGTGCCGCTGATCGTGCAGCAGGCCCATCAGCTGGGCTGGGACAAGCCCATCGTCGGCTCCGACTCCTGGGGCTCGGCTGAGCTGATGAACCTGTGCGGTGACGACTGCAAGGGCCTGTTCTTCAGCACTCACTACGCGGCGGCCGGCGCCACCGGCAAGACGAAGGAGTTCATCGACGCGTACGAGGCCAAGTACGGCTACGTGCCCGACGACGTGGGCGCGCTGACCTGGGATGCCATGCACATCGTGCAGCAGGCCATCGAATCCTGCGGCGCGATCACGGGCGACATCAAGGCCGACCGCAAGTGCGTGCGCGATGCGCTGGCCGGCATCAAGCGCTTCGAAGGTGTCACCGG
>JAJRUD010000216.1 GCA_024277995.1 Chloroflexota bacterium | reverse complement strand
TGCCGGCCTTTCAGCCGCCTTTTCGCCGCCTACCACGGCACACCCCCCGTCGCAGCCCCATGCCCGCCTCGCCTTTCGAATCGCAACGAGGCCCGGGTCAGGGGTCCGGATTCCATCTTAGGCGCGCCCGGAAGCCGACATCCAGTGCAGGATGTCACGCTCCGAGCGGAGAAACTTCATCGGCTTTGAGAGAATCAGGGTGGGTCCGTCCTGCATGCCGCTTTCCTCCCTTCAGCGGGTTCGGGCCCAGCCGACGGGCCCGCTGCGTCATCTCCTGCGCGATCTGGGCGAAAGGGGCGCCCATGCCGCCCGAGACGAAAAAGATGTCCAGCCGCTCCGGCTCCAGGCCGAGCGATGCCAGGATGTCGCGGGCGCGTGCCACCCGTGCCCGCGCTCGCTCATTGCCGCGCACGTGGTGGCAGTTTCCCAGGCTGCAGGCCACCACGTAGACGGCATCGGCGCCCTGCTCGAAGGCTTCCAGCAGGTATTGGATGTCCGTCTTCCCCGTGCAGGGCAGGCGCACAAGTTTGACGGTGGCGGGGTAAGTGTGGCGCAGTGCCCCCGCCGTATCGGCTGCCATGTAGGCGCAGTAGATGCAGGTGAAGGCCGTGATCTCGGGGGTGAATCCCGCATCGTCATTCATGGATTACCTCGGGTGTGCAGGCTCAGGGCGCCGTTGGGGCAGGCGGTGACGCAGGCGCCGCAGCCGTCGCAAGCCCAGGGATCGAGCAGCAGCTCGCGCTCGGCGCGCACCCAGATCAGTGCACCCTGCTTGCAGAGCGGCAGGCACAGGCGGCAGCCGTCGCAAAGCGCCTCCTCCAGGTGCACCCGGTAGCGCACCTCTGATCCCGTCAGCGATGATGGCATGCGAACCTCATGTCTCGTCACCGGCCGGCGCAGGTACTTCGTTCGGCCCCTATGCAGGATTGGGGCCCATCGCCCCGCCGGGCACAGACACCTGCCAGCTCCCCAGGCCGACGCGGATCTGCTCGTCGCGGTAATTGCGCAACTGGATGGCGCGCGCCGGGCACTCAGCGGTGCAGGTGCCGCAGCCGTGGCAGCGCGCCGGGTCGATCCAGGCCGCGCAGCCCAACCCGCCCACGCCGGCGCGGTCGTAGTGCATCTCCGGGATGCCGAAGGGGCAGGTGCGCACGCAGGTCAGGCACCCTGTGCAGCGCATCGCGTTCACCTCGGCGATCACACCACCCAGGTGCAGGGTCGGCCGGCTGAGCACCGTCAGGGCCCGACCGGCGCAGGCCAGCGCGTGGGTGATGCTCTCCTCGATGAACTTGGGGTAATGAGCCATGCCCGCCAGGAAGATGCCCTCGTCCACGAAGTCCATCGGGCGCATCTTCAGGTGGGCCTCCATGAAGAAGCCCTCTGGGGAGAGCGGCAGGCCCAGCATCTTCGCCAGGCGCGCCGTGTCGGCCGTCGGCGCGATGGCGGTGCTCAGGGAGAGCAGGTCGGGTTCGAAGTGCAGCCGGCGACCGAAGATGTGCTCCTCCACCTCCACCACCAGGTTCGTGTGCCCGCCGCGCGGCTCGAGACGGACCTGAGGCGGCTGGTCTTCGGTGTAGCGCACGAAAAGCACACCGCGCTTGCGGGCTTCGAGGTGGTGTCCCTCGCGGAAGCCATAGGTGATGATGTTCTTGTACAGGATCACGACCTGGCATTCGGGATTGACCATCTTCAGGCGCAGGGCGTTCTTGATGGTGTTGGTACAGCAAACGCGCGAGCAGTACTCGGGTGTGCCCTCGGGCTGCACACACTGGATCATCACCACCGAGCGCAGGTGGGCCACCCGTTCCGGTTGGTGGGCCAGGATCTCCTCCAACTCCGATTGATGCAGCACGCGCGGGTCCTGCCCCATCAGGTAGCGCGGCACGCTGGTCTCCCTGCCTCCGGTGGCCAGGATGGTGACGCCGTGATGGACTTCGATTTCCTCTGTGGCGCCCGTGGCCAGCCGGCGGCGGATGCAGGCCCGGAAGTCGCCCACGCTGCCGGTGTGGCCCACCACTTCGGCCCGCAGGTACAGATGGATCCGCTCGTGGCCCACGACCCGGTTCACCAGGTCCCGCAGCAGGCGCTGCGGGTTGGAGCCCTCGGCCAGGAAGTAGATATGGTGCAGGTTGCCGCCCAGTTCGCCGCTCTTCTCCACCAGATGGACGTCGTGGCCGGCGTCGGCGATGGCCAGGGCGGCGGTCATGCCCGAGACGCCCCCGCCGATCACCAGCGCGGCCTGCGCCGGAGGGCGCGGTTCTTTCTCGATGGGTTCGGCATGGCGGACGCGCTCGACGCCCATGCGCACCAGCTCCAGGGCCTTGCGCGTGGCGGCCTGCGCTTCCTGGCCGTGGACCCAGGCGCAGTGCTCGCGCAGGTTGACCATCTCCATCAGGTAGGGATTCAAGCCCGCCTCGCTCGTCAGGCGCTGGAAGAGCGACTCGTGGGTGCGGTGGCTGCAGGCGGCCACGACCAGGCGGTTGATCTGGGGCGAGGCGGCCAGCCGCTTCAAATGTTCCTGCCCGGCAGGCAGGCAGGCCAGCGGCATCACCTCCACCCACTGGACGCCGGGCAGCGTCTGCGCGTAGCGCGCCACGGCCTGCAGGTCCAGCGCGCCGCTGATCTCCCCGCCGCAGGTGCAGAGGACGACGCCTATGGCTGGCGCCTGCCCCGCCACTTCGCGCTCCGGTGGCAGGCCGTCGCGGCTGATGAAGGGGTGTGCCCGGCTGAAAGGGCGCTCCCCTAAATGCTCGCGCAGGATGCGCATGGATTCGGCGGCTGCGCCGGAGGCGTCCAGAATGGTCTCGGCGATCTCCTTGGGGGAGGCGAAGGCACCGCAGACGAAGACCCCCGGCCGGGAGGTGGACAGGGGGGCGAACTTGTCCGTCTGGCAGAAGCCGTACTCGTTGAGCTCAATGCCCAGCGTGCGGGCCAGTTCCACGGCTTTATCGGGCGGCCGGATGCCCACGGCCAGCACCACCAGGTCGAAGCGCTCCTCGCGCAGCGAGCCCTGGCCCGGGGCCGACTCGCCGTGCTCGCGCCCCGCCGGGTAGCGCAGGATCAGCTCGCCGGTCTGCGGGTCCTCCGCCACGGCGGAGATGCGGCAGCGGGTATAGTGGATGCCGAAGGCGTCGCGCGCCTGCTGGTAATAGTGGTTGTATTCCTTGTTGAAGGCCCGCTCGTCCATGGTGAAAATGTGGCATTCGGCGTCCGGAATGCGCTGCTTGGCGAGCATGGCCTCCTTGGTGGCGTACATGCAGCAGATGGAGGAGCAGTAGGGGTTGCGCTGGTCGCGCGAGCCCACGCACTGCAGCCAGGCGATGCGCCTGGGGACCTTCCCGTCGGAGATGCGCCGCACCACGCCCTCGGTGGGGCCGGAGCGGGAGGCCAGGCGCTCGTACTGCATGGAGGTGATCACGTTGGGGATGCGGCCGTAGCCCAGCTCCGGCATGAGGCGAGGGTCGAAGGGCTGGAATCCCAGGGCCAGGATCACCGCGCCTACAGGCAGGACCAACTCCTGTGGCCGGGCCTCCAGGTCCACCGCGCCCGTAGGACAGGTTTCGACGCATTTGCGGCAATCCTGGCAGGTCTCGGTCCGCTCCAGCAGGTAAAACGCGTCGGGGATGGAGCGCGGGGCGGATTTGTCGATGGCCTGGCGCCGGCTGAGGCCCAGTTGAAAGCCGCTGGGCCGCGATACGGGGCAGACCACCGCGCAGCGCCCGCAATTGATGCACAGGGCGGGGTCCACGTACTGCGGTCGGCGTCGTATGTGGGCCAGAAAATAGCCTGCCTCGCCCTCCAGGGCTGTCAGGTCGCTGGAGGTGAAGACGGAGATGTTGGGGTGGCGGTTGAAATCGAGTAGCGCGGGGGTGATGCTGGGGCGGGTACAGCCGAAGCCGTGGTCGGAGGTACCGCGGCAGAGGACGCAGTCGTGGGTGGGGAACATGAAGCCGAGCTGGGCCACGCGCCCGCCCAGGGCCGGGCTGGTTTCGACCAGGTAGACGTGGATGCCCGCCTCGGCCAGGTCGATGGCGGCGCGCATTCCGCCGACGCCGCCTCCTATCACCAGCACGCCCTCAGGCGGCTCCTTTCCGTTCATTCCCGGGTGGGAAGCTTCCATCAGGTCGATCCTATAAGGGGCGGGCCCCGGGAGCGGGGCTCGCCCCATGGGATGATCCGGGTCTCACTCCAGGCTGAGCAGGTATTCGTAGGCGGCCAGGGCGGCCTTGGCGCCCTCGCCCACCGCGATGAGCACCTGCTCGGCGAAGACATCCGTCACGTCGCCGGCGGCGAAGAGGCCCTGCACGGTGGTGCGGTTGCGGGCGTCCACCTTGATGTGGCCCTTCTCGTCCAGTTCCACCAGGTCGGCGACGGGGTAGGAGCGCGGCTCCAGGTCCAGTTCAACGAAAAAGGCATCGGCTTCGATCTCGCGCTGCTCGCCGTCCTTGTGCACGACGAGCTTGCGGGCGTACTGATCGCCCTTCACGGCCTCCACCCTGTATCCTTCCAGCACTTCGACGTTGGGCGCGCTGAGCACCTTGCGCCCCATGGGAGTGTCCAGTTGGCCGTGGCTGGGGGCGATGAGTGTGACCTTACTGGCGATGCGCGAGAGTTCTGCGGTGGCGCGCAGCGCCAGGAGTTCGTCGCCGATGACGCAGGTGTCGCGCTCGATGAAGAGCGGCGCGTAGGAGACGGCGCTGTAGCACAGGCCGCGCATCATGAACTCGCGCTCGCCGGGCACGTCCATCAGTCGGCCGCGGGCGCCGGTGGCGACGATCACGGCGCGCGCCTCGCGCTGCCCGCCTCCGGTGAGATGGATGCGAAAGCCGCCGTCGATCTCTTCCAGCCGCTCGACGCGTGCGAACTCGCGCGCGAAGTCCAGGTATTCGATCTCGTTCACGAAGCGGTTGACCACCTCTTCGCCGGTGATGACCAGATGCTTCTCGACGAAAGGCAGTTGCAGGCGAAAGTTGGTCTTGCCGCCCAGGTCACGCGTGATGAGCAAGACATCGAGTCGTTTGCGGATGGCGTACACGGTGGCCGTGAGGCCGGCCGGCCCGCCACCGACGATGATCAGGTCGTGCATCTCGGCACCCTCCTTGCCCGGCGCTGTGGGCTACGCGTCGGGGTCGGTGATGAAGCCCTCGGCCATCATGACGCGGGTGAGGTCGCGCGAGCGACGGATTATGGCCGAGGCGTTCTCGAATTCCTCTTCATAGGTGAGGGGTTTGCGGGCGATGCCCTCCTCGACGGCCTTGGCGGCCACGGCCGCCGCCTCGCGCGGGAAGACCTGCCAGTCGTCCATCGTGGGCAGGATGTGCTCCTCGCTCAGGCCCTGTTCCTGGGCCATCTCGGCCAGTGCCTGGGCGGCGGCCATACACATGGAGTCGGTGATGGTTGTGGCGCGCACGTCCAGGGTGCCGCGGAAGATGCCGGGGAAGCCGAGCGAGTTGTTGACCTGGTTGGGGAAGTCCGAGCGCCCGGTGGCCATGATGGCCGCGCCGGCCTGCTTGGCCTCCCAGGGCCAGATCTCCGGCACGGGGTTGGCGCAGGCGAAGATGATGGGATCCTTGGCCATGCCCTTGATCCACTCGGGCTGGATGGTGCCCGGGCCTGGCCGGGAGAGGGCGATGACCACGTCGGCACCCTGCATGGCCTCCTTGATGCTGCCCTGTCGGCCCTCGGCGTTGGTGATCTGGCAGAAGCGCCATTTGTCCACGTATTCGGCTTTGCGCAGTTCCAGGTCCTTGCGCTTCTTGTGCAGGATGCCCTTGCTGTCCACCATGCGGCACAGGGCCGGGTTGGCGCCCGCGGCGTAGATCAGGCGGGCGCAGGCCACGTTGGAGGCCCCGGTGCCGATAAAGGCGATCTGCACCTGCTCCAGTTTCTTGCCCACGATCTTCAGCGCGTTGAGCAACCCGGCCAGGGTGACGGTAGCCGTCCCCTGCTGGTCGTCGTGCCATACAGGGATCTCAGCCCGGGCGCGCAGGGTGTCCAACACGCGGAAGCACTTGGGCTGCGAGATGTCCTCCAAATTGACCCCGCCGAAGCCGGGCTGCAGCAGGAGCGCGGTCTCGATGATCTTGTCGGGGTCCTTGGTGTCGAGCATGATGGGCCAGGCGTCCACGCCGCCCAGATATTTAAAGAGCAAGGCCTTGCCCTCCATCACGGGCAGGCCTGCCTTGGGGCCGATGTCGCCCAGGCCCAGCACACGCGTGCCGTCGGAGATGACGGCCACCGTGTTCCATTTATGGGTGTACTCATAGACCAGATCGGGGTCTTTGGCGATGGCCCGACAAGGCGCGGCCACGCCGGGCGTGTACCAGATGGCGAAATCGCCGAAGTCCCGTACGCGAGCCTTGAGGGCCACCTCCACCTTGCCCCGGTAATAGGGGTGCAGACGCATGGCGTCGGCGGCGGGTTTCTTGGCCTTGGCGAGCAGGGCTTCTACATCAGGGGGCGACGGTTTCTCGGCCATGTCAGATCCCTCCTCGGGTGGGAGCGTTCGGTGTTCCGCTGTCAGCTGTCAGCCTTCGGTAGCCAGCGGTCAGTGATCAGCCATTGGCCCAACAGCCTGAGGCACGCGGCGACTCTGATTGGGGTCTCGGCCGCCTGACCGCGTCCACGATCGCGCCGTGGAACGCTCCGCAGGAGCTGAGGGCTGATCGCTGATACCTGATTGCTGTTAACCTCCGCTCCCATCACAGCCGCAGGAACGAATCGGTGTAGATCACTTTGTTGAGCAGCACCTGGACGGTCTTCCAGATGGCGCTCTGTTCAGGGTCGGACAGATCCACCTGGTCGGGTGTGGGCTCCTCCATGGCCGCCACCGCGTCGTGGATCTTGAGGTACAGCTCGTCCACCGGCTTCTCCGGCGCCCGGTTCTCCACCATGGCGATGACGCGCATCAACTCTTCGTCCAGCGGGTCCAGGATGGCCGCGTCCAACCCGGCGCCCATGAGCATCACTATGTAGACGCGGTTGATCAGCGGGCGCAATTCGGCCGGGACCTGGTTGGAGACGTTGGACAGGCCGACCACGGTCATGGGAGGCGGATCGGCCACCATCTTCAGCATGCGCACCGTCTCGATGGCTTCCGGGACGTACTCCTGGCAGCCGGAGACGGTCAGGATCAGCGGGTCCACCAGCAGGTTCTCCATGGGGATGCCCACTTCCTGGGCGCGCGGGATGAGTTTCTCCATGGCGATAGCCACACGCGCGTCGGCGCTGACCGGGATGCCGCTCTTCTCCATGCACAGGGCGATGAGCTTGGCGCCGTACTTGCCCGCCAGCGGCGGAACGTTCTCCAGGCGCTCCTCCTCGGCCGAGGTGGAGTTGACGATGGCGTTGCTGCCCATCCGCTGCAGGCCCACCTCGATGGCCGCCAGGTTGGTGGTATCGAAGGAAAGGGTCATGCCCGGCACGGCTTCCTGCATGCAGTCCACCAACCAGGCGATGACCTCGGGACCGTCCTTCTTGCGCGGTCCCACGTTCAGGTCCAGCGCGTCGGCGCCGGCGGCCTGCTGGCGCCGCGCCAGGTCGACGAAGAAGGTGCCGTCGCGTGCCTTCAGGGCCTCCTTCACGCTGGGGGAAAGGATGTGGATGTTCTCGCCGATCTTGTACATAGAATCCCCTCCTGTGGGGCTCGTTCCGGTCAGAGGGTGGGCAACACCCGATCGAGCATGGCCTCGACGGCCTGTGAGGCGGGCGAGGCGCCGTCGAGTGAGATGAGCGGCTCCCCGAGCGCGTCCAGGCGGTTGACCTCCGCGTCGGCCGGCACCAGCGTCGCCGGTTCCAGCCCCAGGCCGTCGATGGCCTGCTGCAGCGGGGTGGGCAGTTCGCCCTGCACGCGGTCGACGATGAGCATCATCCGCTTCACCTGCACCTCGATCTCCGAGGCCAGCGCGGCGATGCCCTCAGCGGCGCGCAGGCCGCGCAGTGTGGGGTCGGTGACGATGAGCAGCAGGTCCACGTCGCGCGTGGTGCGGCGGCTGATGTGCTCCATGCCGGCTTCGTTGTCCACCACCACGTAGGCGTAGGTGCGGGCCAGGTCGTCGATGATCTGGCGCAGCAGGTGATTCACCGGGCAGTAACAGCCCTGGCCCTCCGGCCGGCCCATGGCCAGCAGGTCGACGCGCTCGCCCTCCTCCAGCGCCAGGCGCACCTCATGCGTCAGGTAGTCATGGCGGCTGATGGAGACACCCAGTTGGCCCTGTTGGGCCTCCGCCAGCATCTGCTCGCGGATCTCGCCCACGGTGAGCGGCTCAGCCAGGCCCAGGGCCAGGTGCAGGTTGGTGGAGGGATCGGCGTCGATGGCCAGGAGCGGCCCCGCGCCGCGCTTGAGCAGTGAGCGGATGATCAGCGCGGCGATGGTGGTTTTGCCGGTGCCTCCCTTGCCGGCCAGAGCGATGGTTTTCGGCATGCACGACCTCCTACCGATGCCAGATCCTGATCACTGTTCACCAATCACTAATCACTGCTCACTGATCCCCGATCCCTGTTCCCCGCCCATACCCTGGGATCAGGGAGGGGGGATCAGGGATCGGGGCCTGTCACTC
>JAJRUD010000215.1 GCA_024277995.1 Chloroflexota bacterium | reverse complement strand
GCGCGTCTCGAAGAAGGTGATGCCGGAGTATCCTCCACTCTTCGAGAACCAGATCAGGCGTTCGCTGCCGTCCGGCTGCACTTTGTCGTCCGTCACTTTCAGGTCGTCGGCATAAAAGTCCCGCAGCAGACCAAGCGCGATAGCCCCCGCGTCCGACTTGGAAACCTGTTGGCCGTCGTCGTATTTAATGCTGTCGACGTAAGCCAGATTGTCCGGCGCATCGAAAGTGTCGATCACCGAATAGTCACCGGTTGTCCGTGTCCACAGCCAGTAATAGGGCACCTCGAAGGAGAACAATCCGTCGTCATCGGTGAATGTGTACGTAAAGACCGTATAGGGCTCGATGGCCTCGGAGGCCGCCTGCGCGTCCACCAGCATGCCGTCCCATATCTGCTTGAAGGCGGGCATGTAGGCATCGGCCACGCCTGTCTCGGCCCAGAAATCCACTTCGTAGATCACGTCCTCAATGGCGTAGTAGACCGAACGCACGCGATAAGTGAATCCTTCGGAAATCAGCTCTTGATCGACGACTGTGGCGCCGAAGTCATCCACGCTGCGGTTCAGAACCTGATAGCCATTGTAGGTGCCAAAGAAATTCTGCTCATTGGCTGTGATGGCCTGGTCCACGGCCTCAGCGTCGAGCGGGTAGCCGGTGGTGTTGATGTACACCTGAACCAACCCATCCGCCTGCGGCGAGGTCCACGAAGCCCAGGCATCCCCCTCGTCCAGGGACCATCCCAGCGGGGGAGTGAGGGAGAAGGAGCCACTGTAGTGCACGTATTCCTCAGCGGCCAATTCCAGCCCGCCGGCCGGGGTTGCCATCTGTTGTGAAGGCTGGGTAGGCACGGCTTCCTGCGTGGGCACGGCTTCCTGAGTGGGCGCGGCTTCCTGGGTGGGCGCAGGTGGCGGCGGTTTGGTGACCGTCTCCCCGCCAGCAAAAACCGCGCAGGCCATGGCAGCCAGCGGCAGGGCGATCAGCGGCAGCCACAGTGCACGGCGCCGCGATGCGGGTGCGATTTCCATAGAATCCTCCTGAGAAATAAGAGGGGCGCAAAAGCTCGATTGCTACCATTATCCGCCACTCTCGCACTGGGCGCAATCCCAGTTTCCCTTACAACCCGCTTACCCCCGCAGGATCACCACCAGGGTCTCACCCCTCTTCTCCCGGGCGTTTTCTCCCCTGTCGTCGTGCGTGTGCCACCCTTCAGGCTGCCGCATCACCCGAAGGCCCATCGCTCCCCGCCATCCCTCGCCGTCGCCCGTGGCACGCTGTGGCAGGGCGGTATAATGCGCCCGTGGGCTCGGCCCGCGGCTCCTGCGCCAACGAGGCCTGACTGCCGGATGCCGACTGCAGGGACACGCTGCACGCCGACCCCGCCATACCAAGGGAGAGAGCATCGTGCACATCCTGCTCACCAACGACGACGGCATCGAAGCGCCCGGGCTGCTTGCGCTGGCCCAGGCCCTCAAGCCCGTAGGGAAGCTGACCGTGCTGGCACCGGATCACAACTGGTCAGCCTCCGGTCACGTCAAGACCCTGCACCGGCCGCTGCGTGTCTGGCACAGGCGCCTGGCCGACGGCACACCGGCCCTGACCACAGATGGCGCACCCTCAGACTGCGTCGCCCTGGCCGTGCTGGGCTTGGTCGAGGAGACCATCGACGTGGTGGTATCGGGCATCAACCCATACGCCAATCTGGGCCATGACGTCACCTACAGCGGCACGGTCACCGCCGCCATGGAGGCGGCCATCTCCGGCATCCCTGGCCTCGCCTTCTCCCTGGACGGCGCCGAGAACCACGGCGCCGAGCTGGAATACGAGGCCGCGGCTGAATTGGCAGCCGGACTCGTGCGGCAGGTCATGGCCCAAGACCCACCCCGGGGTCTGGTGCTCAACGTGAACATCCCCTGCCGGCCGCGCCAGGAACTGCGTGGCGTGGCGATCACCCGCCAGGGACTGCGCGTCTACCGCGACGCCCTGGTGCACCGCGAGGACCCGCGCGGCCGGCCTTACTACTGGATCGGCGGCGAGGCGCCCACAGGCGTACCCGATCCGGGCACCGATTTCTGGGCCCTGGCCGAGGGCTACGTGTCCGTCACGCCCCTCCAATTGGACCTGACGGCGCACGAGCAGGTGGCCACCCTGCAGGGCTGGGGACTCGAGCTGTAGCCCTTCATTGCTCCTGGGACGTAAGGGAGCGGGCCCCTGAACCAGTCGAAAAGCATCAGGATCACCACACACCCGTCTCGCCACGCACAACCGTGAAGGGGCCGAGGAAGTCGCCGGAGAGTCTCCAGGGCGGGGCATGGCCTCCCACAAGGGGGGGGCAGGCGGCAGCGGCCCGGGCCCGACCCGGCGCATGAAGTGGAGCCTGTCCACGGGACAACTGGAAGCCATCTAGAAGGTCTTTTCGAACACCATCCCGGAAGCTTGCAGCTTCCGGGATGGTGTTCGTCTTTCCATGTCAGGCCTGGAAACCCTGTAGAGAGGCTGCATGCAACGTCTCCACATCTCCAACACGCGAGCTAAAGCCTTCGCCTTGCGCGAAGATCCGTTCACGGGTGAAAAAGCGCCCCCGGAGCCTTAATCTGCTCCGGGGGTGCCGCGATTCTCTTCGCTCTGGGGGAAAAGGCTCCACTCAGGCCGGCACGCCCTCCGCCACGGGCTCCACCCGCACCGCCGAGACCTTGTATTCGGGGATCTTGGCCACCGGGTCGATGTGCTCGGAGGTGAGCAAGTTGGCGGCGGCCTCGGCGTAGTGGAAGGTCATGAAGACCGTGCCCGGCGGCGAGCGGAGTGTGACACGTACCGTCGCAACCACCTGCCCCCGCCGTGAGGTCACGCGCGCGCGATCGCCATCTCGCAATTCCAGCTCGGCGGCGTCCTGCGGGTGGATCTCCACCTCGGCCATCGGGGCCAGGCTTTCCAGCCCCGGCGAGCGGCGCGAGAGCGTGCCGCCGTGCCAGTGGAAGAGCACCCGGCCGGTGGACAGGATGAAGGGATAGGCCTCGTCGGGCTCCTCGGCGGGCGGCTTGTAGTCCACCACGCTGAAGAGCCCCTTGCCGCGGGCGAACTTCCCCACGTGCAGGACGGGGGTGCCGGGGTGGTCGGGGGTGGGGCAGGGCCACTGCAGGCCGCCCTCGCGCTCGATCCTGGCGTGGGACATGCCCGCGTACTGGGGCGTCAGGGCGGCCATCTCCTCGAAGATCTGCGCCGCGTCATCGTAGGCCCAGTCGGCCCCCATGCGCCGGGCAAGATCGGTGAGGATCTCCCAGTCGGGGCGCGCCCGGCCGGGAGGTTCCAGCGCCGGGCGGATCAACTGCACGCGGCGTTCGGTGTTGGTGAAGGTGCCGGACTTCTCGGCGAAACTCGCGCCGGGCAGCACCACGTCCGCCATGCGCCCCGTTTCGTTCATGAAGATGTCCTGCACGGCAAGGAACTCAACACGCCGCAGGGCCTGTTCCACATGGTTCGGGTTGGGGTCCGAGAGCATGGGGTTTTCGCCCATGATGAAGATGGCGCGCACCGTCCCGTCGAAGACGCCATCCATCATCTCGGTCACCGTCAGGCCGGGCGTGGGGCTCAGGCGCTCATAGGGTACGTCCCAGCCCTGGGCGAATTTGCGGCGCGCCGCCTCGTCGGCCACCTTCTGGTAGCCGGGGAAGACATTGGGCAGGCCGCCCATATCGCAGGCGCCCTGGACGTTGTTCTGGCCCCGCAGGGGATTGAGTCCGGTTCCCGGTCGGCCCACGTTGCCCGTGAGCAGGGCCAGGTTGGCCAGCGCCCTGACGTTGTCGGTCCCCGTAGTGTGCTGGGTGATGCCCATGGCCCAGAAGATGGCCGCCGCCTTGGCCGAGCCGTAGAGGCGGGCCGCGGCCACGATCTCCTCGGCGGGTACCTGGCAAATGGCAGCGGCGCGTTCGGGCGTCCAGTCACGCACGGCGTCTTCGAAGGCCTCGAAGCCCTCCGTGCGCTCAGCGATGAAGGTGCGGTCCTCCAGCCCCTCGGCCAGGATGACGTGCGCCATGGCGTTGAGGAGGGCCACGTCGCTGCCCGGCCGCTGGCGCAGGTGCAGGTGCGCGAATTCAGCCAGCTCGATGCGCCGCGGGTCGGCCAGGATCAGCCGCGCCCCATGGCGGCGCACGGCCCTCTTCATCTGCAGGGCCAGGACCGGATGGGCCTCGGTAGTGTTGCTGCCGATGACGAGCAGCACCTCGCCCTCGACGATGTCGGCGATGCTGTTGGTCATCGCGCCCGATCCCAGTGTAGTGGCCAGACCGGCCACGCTGCTGGAGTGTCAAAGACGGGCGCAGTGATCGACGTTGTTGGTGCCGATGACCGCCCGGGTGAATTTCTGCAGCAGGTAGTTTTCCTCGTTGGTGCACTTGGCCGAGGTGAGCACGGCCACG
>JAJRUD010000214.1 GCA_024277995.1 Chloroflexota bacterium | reverse complement strand
CCTGCTCCTGGTGCTGGCTCTGCGCCTCCCGGCGGCTCTCGCGGCCTCCCGCTATCCTGAGCGCACCCTCTGGCCGGATTCTGCAGGCTATCTCTCCCTCGCCCATAGCCTGGTTGAAGGAGAGGGCTACCGCGATGCGCAGGATACTGCCTGGGACCTCGTACGCACACCGGGATACCCGGTCTTCCTGGCATCCATTTTCCTGGTCTTCGGTGAGAGCATGGCGTGGGTTGTGGCTGTGCAATTGCTGCTGTCGATGGGTGTGGGTCTGCTCCTGCTGGCGTTGGGGAGACGGGTTGGCTCTGAGGGCGCGGGTTTCGTATCCGGTATCCTGTACGCGGTCTCGCTGAACCCGGTGCTCTGGGCGCTTGCTGTCCTCTCCGACACGCTCTTCGTCTTCCTGGTAACGCTGGCGTTTCTGGTGCTCCTGCTCGGCATCGAGCACCGGTCGTTCTGGCGGTTGGGCCTTGGAGGGTTGCTCCTCGGCCTGGCGGCGCTGGCCCGACCTATCGGCCTGGTCTTGATCCCGCTGTGGGGAGCGTGGGTTCTGGCGTGTCGACCGTGCTGGGGGCGAGAGGTGAGGTGGAGACAACTCTGGGCTGCTGCCGCGATTTTCATGGTTGGAAGCCTGCTGGTGGTGTTGCCCTGGGCCTTTCGCAATCAACGAGTGAGAGGGGTGTTCACGGTATCGAGCATCGCCGTGTGGAATCTGGGCCGATATCAAGCTCCGGAGGCGCTTGCGCGGGCAGAAGGGTTGACCCTTGAGGAGGCGCGGCAGCGCGTTCCGGTTTCAAGGATCCCGCAAAAGGGAGACGTGAGGCGCTTCCTGGGGGTGATCCTGGCGCACCCGCAGGCCTATATGGAAGCGCATCTCGAAGGCACGCGCCGCATCCTCTCGGAGGCGGGCCAGCCCAACTTGGCCCAGTTGTTGGGCGTCTCGTACAGGGGGAGTGGGGTCTTCGAGGCGCTGAAACGGGGAGATGTTTCGGCGGCGCTCACTCGCTTTGCCAGCGTGATGCGGGGGTCGAGGCGAGGGTGGATGTTCGTCGGTGTTGTGTGGTCGCTGGTGGTGCAGGCGCTCACGTATGGGCTTGCCCTGCTCGGCGCGGCCATGCTCTTGCGCGAGAGCGGATCGCAGCGGTGGCTGGCGTTGCTGGTGATCCTGACGGCGGCAGTCTTCATCCTCACGCCAGGCCCGGTCGGGAACAGCCGCTTTAGCCTCCCGGCTGAGCCTTTCCTGGACCTGCTGGCAGGTGTGGGGGGACTCTGGCTGCTGGTGTTCTCGAAGCGGGTCATCAGAGCGCCGGGAGTCAAGTCTGCCGCGCGGCCTCAGGCGTCACAGTAGCCTGGCGGCTTGCGTCTGATGAGGAAAGGGGTGAGGGCTCTGGTTGGGTGTTCGCCGCACCGCGAAGGTGCTGATATGCCTGAGGAGGATGCCACGCCGTGAAGAGCCCCGCCATTCCCCTCTTGTCCGTGATCGTGATAACCTTAGGTGCTGACGGACATGACCCTAGGATGGATTGCCATTCTTTATGGAAGTGAAACGCGGCTTGCCCCCCTCTGAAGTCATTTTGCGAAACGCCCTGGCTTTTATGCTCAAGCAATGGCCTGCCCTCATTGGGGTTTTCCTGGCCGGTGCGCTCTTGGGCTATTTCGTCGCCGTGATGCTACCCCGTCCTTACCAGGCGATCGCCGAAGTCGTTGTGGACCATAACGTTCGTCGGGTGCTCCCTAGGGGATCGGCAAACGAGGTGGCGGCCTACCTGAATCAGGAGACCGAGCGCCTGGAGGCGATTGCCTATTCCGACGATGTGTGGCAACAGGTGGCCCGGGAAATGGTCGACGTGGGCGCAGGCGATGCGATGGAAGTCGGAAGCCTGATCCAGTACGTCTCTCTGCCTCACCCTCAGGATGGTGTCTGGAACTTCCGGGTGGTCATGCACGACCCCGAAGCGGCGGCGGCCTTGGCCAACCTGTGGGCAGAAGCCTTCGTCGGCATGGTTCAGCGGGAGGTTGGCTTCGCGAGGAGGCGCCTGGCGTTGCGTCAGCTCCAGCAGGCGGAGCTGGCCTTCATCCTTCGCATGGGAGCGCGTTGTGACTGGATAACCTCCACGCTCCCCGCCGTCGAGGCGCTCGAGGAGGAGCTTCAGGGGCAGGATCCGGAGAGCCCGGTCGATCTGAACGTTGCCGAGAAGGCGAGCGAGGTCCTGGATGCTGCCGGGCCCTTGAGCCTGGGGATGATTGCCCCCGAGACCGTCGCACCCAATCGCGCGTGGGAGAGCTTCCTGCAGGCCTTCGCTGAACGGCTTGAGAAGGAGCAACAACGCTGCGATACCGTGCTTCAGAGCATTGAGGAGACCTCGGCGCAGCGCCTAGAGGTTCTTGATGATCTTGGGGATAAGGGCGCCGGCGTTGCGCCTGAACTCGAGGTCGCTTTAGTACGTCGTGCCCGTGTTCCCTCGGATCCCCTTTTGAACCCAGTCCTCTACATGATCCTGGGTGGGTTGCTTGGGACCGGCCTGTGGCTGCTGGTGAGGCGCACGGGGAGGGGAGGCGTCTAGGGTGGGACTATCCTCTGTCGTGAGCGCTCCTCCTGATGCCAGTGGCCTCGAGAAGATGCGGCGCGTGCTTTGGGTTCTGTTGCTCATTTCGTTGCCCATAACGAGCTTTCCCCACCTGGCGCCTATTGACATCTTTGGCGAAACTGTCGTTCGGCCGTTGGCTGCCTACCCTTTGCTCTTGCTCCTCTTGCTTGATCTCCTGCCAGTTCTCCTGCGGGGGGGGCCACTACCGAGGATCGCTTTGCCGCTCATGGCTTTCATCGGCGTGGCGCTGGGGCTCACCTTGCTGAGCCTCGCCTACCCAGTACCGCCTCTGCGAGGCCAGACCCCATCTATGCGCTCGTTGCGGGCCTTTGGGACACTTCTCCTGGGGGCTGGCTTCTTTCTCGTGACAGTGAACAGGAACCGGCGGCGGGCAGATCTGGTGACCACTTTTCGTGCTTTGTATCTTGCCTTCGCGATTGCCTTCGCCTGGGCGCTGGCGCAGGCAGGGACGATCTTTTTTGGCTGGCCCGAGTATTCCCGGATGAACGAGATCCAGCGTATGATCTCCATTCGCGACATGCACACGTTCAGGGTTACCGGATTCGCTTATGAGCCCTCATGGTTCGCTGATCAACTGGCCGTACTCGTGATGCCCCTTTTGCTGGCGGGGCTCCTGAGCGGCTACAAGGTCTTCGGGCGAGGCCGCTGGGGAAAACTCGGCGAGGCTCTGTTGTTCATCGCTGGCGTGGCCGTGCTGGGGTTGACGTATTCGAGAGGTGGCGCGTTTTCCTTCGTGCTCTCCGCCAGTCTTGTCAGCCTCGGCTGGCTGATTGCCCGCAGGCAAGATGTCCTGCGATGGTTCTCGGGACAAGGCAGAGAATCACGTGCATCGGGCCTCCGGTTTGCAGTTGTGGTGGTGAAGGTTGTTGCGCTGGGCATCGTTCTCGCCGCGGCGGCAGTGTCACTGGGCTGGATCTTTACGCGCTACGACTATTTCACTCTCTTGTGGACGCGCATCGGTAGGATTGACAATCTCACACTCTACATCGCCTCTATCGGAGCTGGCCCTCGGCTTGCCCTCGCTCAAGCTGGATGGCAGGTATTCGTTGAGCACCCTTGGCTGGGTGTAGGGCTCGGTCAGAGCGGTTTCTACCTCCTGGACAGTATCCCGAATTGGGCGATGGATCGCAGCCCTGAAATCGCGCGCATGCTTGCGCCAATATCGCTCACCTTCCCCAATCCGAAGAACCTGTGGGTCCGTCTTCTGGCTGAGACTGGTCTGGTGGGGACGGTCTTTTTCGTCATGTTCGTCCTTATGGTCCTCCTGGCTGCTCTGTACCTGGCAGCGAAGCGCGACACGTTGGCGCGGTTTGCCGGTCTTGCGGGCGCGATGGGGAGCGTGGCTGCGATCCTCGAAGGGTTCAGCCTGGACTCTTTCGCCCTTCCGACGATGTGGATTACTCTGGGCATCGCGACGGCCTCTCTCATGGCCACACAGATTCCAGGGAAGGACGAGGAAGGCTGAGCTTGCGTCGCATGAAGTGTGCTTCCCTGGTCGTGCCTTGCTACAACGAGAGAGACACGATAGGTCTCTTGTTGGAGGCTATCCTTCGTCAACGGTACCCCTTGGAAGATCTCGAAGTCATCATTGTCGACGGCATGTCCACGGATGGCACGCGGGAGGCCGTGGCCGCGTTCACCGAGGCGCACCCGGAGTTGAGCGTGCGTATGGTGGATAACCCCCAGCGCGTCATCCCCGCTGCCCTCAACCGGGCCATTGAGGTTGCCCGGGGCGAGGTGATCATCCGGCTGGATGCTCATTCGATTCCAGCCGCAGACTACGTTGAACGCTGCTTGTCGACCTTGGAGGAAACCGGCGCCGCCAACGTAGGCGGCCTGTGGGAGATCCGTCCTGGCCGCGACACCTGGATTGCCCGCGCTATCGCCGCCGCCGCTGCTCACCCGCTGGGAGCGGGCGACGCCCGCTATCGCATCCACGGTGAGGCGGGGGAGGTGGAGACGGTTCCCTTCGGCGCTTTCCGCCGCGAATGGTTCGCGCGCGTCGGTCCTTTCGACGAGACGCTGCTCACGAATGAGGATTATGAGTTCAACGTGCGCCTGCGCCAGGCGGGGGGAGAGATCTGGTTCGGCCCGCGCATTCGATCCGTGTGCTTCGCCCGCAGCACGTTGTCGGCCCTGGCGCGCCAGTACGCCCGCTATGG
>JAJRUD010000213.1 GCA_024277995.1 Chloroflexota bacterium | reverse complement strand
TCCAGCCGAAGGGCGAAGCTGGCCAGGACCGAGGTGACGATGAGGACCAGATCGGCCAGGAGCAGGAGCCGGTTCCTGATCTGAAGCGGCGCTTTCCCGAGACGGTTCATCCTCGCCCACCACCAGGACACAAAGGCGCCGAGCGCCCAAAGGAGGCGGCTCCCCTCTCCGATCGTTGGCGCTGGCGCTGCATCATCCTTTTGCGTCTCCTTTGTACCTTCGTGCCTTCGTGGTCACCCCCTCTCGATGCAAGTATCGCTCCCGAAACCATTCTACTGTCTTTTGCAGGCCTGCTTCCAATGCGGTTTCCGGACGATATCCCAACGCCTCGCGCGCGCCGCTGATGTCTGCCTGGGAAGAGCGAATGTCCCCCGGCCGGGGCGGGCCATGAACGGGCGCGGGGGATCCGGGGATCAGCTCCCGCATGACTTCGATCAACCCCAGGATGGAGACCGAGGACCCACCGCCGATGTTGAAGACCCGCCCTACCGCCGCCTCGCGTTCCGCTGCCAGCAGGTTGGCCTGGACCACATCCTCCACGTATACGAAGTCACGTGTCTGAAGCCCATCGCCGAAGATGACGGGCGTCCTGCCTTCGAGCAGGGCCTGGGTGAAGATAGGGATCGCGGCGGCGTAGGGCGAGTCCGGGGGCTGAAGCGGTCCATAGACGTTGAAAAAGCGCAGCGCGACGGTGGGCAGATCATAGGCGGTCGTGAAGAGGCGTCCGGCGGCCTCCATGGCCAGTTTCGAGGCAGCGTAAGGCGAGAGCGGCGCCTTGGGCGCATCCTCCTTCACCGGGCCCTGCGCTTCGCCGTAGACGGCAGCGGAGGATGCCAGCACGACTCGCCGAACTCCCGCCTGATGGGCCGCCCACAGCACGTTGAGCGAGCCCGTCAGGTTGATCTCATAGCACCCGACCGGATCATCCATGGAACCGGGCACGGAAACCAGGGCAGCCAGATGGAAGACCCAATCTGCGCCCTGCACAGCGCGCTGGACGACGGCCTGGTCACGCACGTCACCCACGATCAATTCCACCTGCAGGCCCTGCAGGTTGGAGCGGGCGCCGCTGGAGAGATCGTCGAGCACGCGCACCTCATGGCCGCGCCTCAGCAGGCCGCGCACCAGATGCGAGCCGATGAACCCGGCGCCGCCCGTCACCAACGCTACGGCCACGTCACACCCCTCTCAGGCCGAAGATGGTGCCCACGGTCCGCAAGAGTATCCACAGGTCCAACAACAGCCCGCGATGCTTGATGTAATACAGGTCATATTCCAGTTTCTCCGCCGAGCCCTCTATCGAAGCGCCCTTGCCATAATTGACCTGCGCCCAACCCGTTATGCCCGGCTTGACCAGCAGGCGGGCGCGGTAGAAGGGGATGCGCTTTTCCAGCTCCGCCACCAGCTCCGGCCGCTCGGGGCGAGGCCCGACCAGGCTCATATCCCCTTTCAGTACGTTCCAGAATTGAGGCACCTCGTCCAGATACAGTTTGCGCAGGACATGGCCCACCTGCGTCCGGCGCGGATCCTCCTCCATCGCCCAATGGGCTTTGCCATCAGCTTCGGCGTCCTGACGCATAGTGCGGAACTTCAACAGGCTATAGGGACGCGCCCCTCGGCCAAGGCGGATCTGTCTGTAGAAGACGGGCCGGCCGGTCTCCATGAGGATCGCTACGGAGACCCAGGGAAGCACGAGGGCAAAGACGAGCATGCCGATCAGCGCGCCTGCGATGTCCATCAGGCGCTTGATGAGCAAGTAAGAGCTGCTGACCCGTACCTCGTGGACGAAGGAGCGCAGCAACCAGTCCGACTCCAGGTAGTGGATGGGGACCCGGTTCAGCAGCTCTTCGTATGCAACCGGCATGCGTGTGATCTCCACGCCGCGCTCGTGAGCGTCGAGCAAGGCCTGAAACATCTCGCCGCGCATCGGCCCGAGGATGGCGACGATGACGTCTGAGACAGCCTCCCGCTCGATCAGCTCCAGCAACTGCGCGCTGTCACCCAGGACCCGGCTGCCTTCGATCTCCTGACCTTGTTTTCCCGGGTCGTCATCCACCAGTCCCACCACGAAGAACGGCGGTGGCCACATGTCCTGGATCAGCTTCAAGAGCCGCTGTCCGCTCTCGCCCGCGCCCACGATGAGAACTCGGCGCATGAAGGTGGGCGCGGTGAAAACCCGGATGTAGATCGCCCGCCAGAGCAGCGTCAGGGCCACCACCATGGCGAGGAAGTACAGCACGGCGCGGCGCGGAAGAGATCCCGGAGACGAGGTGAAATACAGGATCAGGTACGGGACGACCCCACCTGCCGCTGCGAAGAAGACCCCCTTGACGGTCTCGCGCCACGAAGAGGCGCGGCGCACGTCATACAGGTTCACCATGAGCAGGATCCAGGCCAGCGGCAGGAGCACGAACCACCAGGCCCGGGCGCGGATGAACTCCGCGCTGAATCCCAGGTAGTCCAGCTCGGCCCAGAGCCGCAAGGCAATGAAGGTAGCCAGCGCCGCGGCGGCCAGGTCCCCCAGGATCAGCAGACCCCGACGCTCCCCCTCCCGCAGGCGCCACGGCCGGCTCTTGTGCTCAACAGGCATAAAACCGCCCTCTGGATGATGAAATACGGCTGCTTACCGCCGAGCTCGCAGAGTACGCGAAGACTCGGGCAAGCGATTCACCACTCGCTTAGTCCCTTGCTTGAGCATAGGAACATTGAAATTGATCAGCAGGCCCACATGATGTCCCGAAAGACGCAGATATGAGAGCAATTGGGCCTGGTGGATCGGTTGCAGGCGATCGACAGCCTTGATCTCCACGATAGCGGCATTCTCGGCAAGGAGGTCGAGACGATATCCACAATCCAGCTTGATATCCCGATATACCACAGGGAGTGGTTTTTGTCGCTCGACTTTCAAGCCCTGCCCGATTAATTCAAATGCAAGGTACGCCTCGTAGGCGGATTCGAGCAGGCCGGGGCCTAGCGCGCGATGGACTTCAATGGCCGCCAATGATGTCCCGCGTGAGTCGGTCAAGCTCTTTCCTCTCGGTCACTCTGCGCTCTCAGCGGCCTTTGCGGTTAGAGACACCAACCCCCACAAGAAAGCCCCACCCCAGGTCAGGTGCATGATCCAGACCGCCAGCGGGAATCCCAACACCAGAGCGGGGTCCCTTCTGCGTACGGCCAGCAGCAGGCCGGCGGAAAGGGTCACCAGCGAGTAAGCCCCCCATTGTACCGCGAGCAGCAGGCGGGCCCATGGAACAAAGGTTCCGGCCAGGCCGAGGGTCAGCGTAGTGAGCACGAATAGCGGCGGAAGCGCCTGACGCCAGCGCAAGGTGTGCGGATAGCGGCGCAGCATGCGCGCCTTCCAGTATCCATATCGCGCGTACTGGCGGGCCAAGTCCGACAACGTGCCGCGCGCGAAGTAGATAGATCGAATGCGGGGGTCGAACCAGATCTTCCCCCCCGCCTGGCGCAGGCGCACGTTGAACTCATAGTCCTCGTTGGTGAGCAGCCTCTCGTCGAAAGGACCGACGCGCTCGATCCACTCGCGGCGGAAGGCGCCGAAGGGAACCGTATCCACCTCCCCGGCTTCGCCGTGAATGCGATAACGTGCATCGCCCGCCCCCAGCGGGTGAGCAGCGGCGGAGGCGATGGCGCGCGCGATCCACGTCGAGCTGCCCGGCCTGATTTCCCACAGCCCACCCACGTTGGCCGCGCCCGTCTCCTGCAGGGTCGACAAGCAGCGTTCGACATAGTCCGCGGCAGGGATCGAATGGGCGTCCAGCCGGATGATGACCTCGCCTCGGGCAGCCTCGATGGCCCGGTTGAGCGCGGCCGGGATGACCCGCTCGGGGTTGTCCACCACGCTTACGCTCAACTCCGGATGCGCCTCTGCGAACGCGGCCACCGCCTCCCGCGTACCGTCCGTGGACATGCCGTCGACGATGATGACCTCGAGATCGTCCAGGGGGAATTCTTGATGCAGGATCGCCTCCAACAAGAGACCTATCGTCGCTCTCTCGTTGTAGCAGGGCACGACCAGAGAAGCACGCTTCATACGGCGCAAGTTCAGCCTTCCCCTTCCTGCTCTGGGACCTGTATGGCAATCAGAGAGGTTGTCACGATTCCGAGAGTGATCCACATCGTGGGAAGAGCGAAAGAGTCCAGGCTGAACCCTTCGAAGATCGCAGCCATCCCCCCGATGGCACCCGCCAAACCGACAAACCGCGCCAAAGTGTCGCGCTTCGCTGCAAGGTAGAGAGCAGCCAGGAGGATCATGAGGAGGAAGACGATGAAGAAAATCGTCCCCACCAGACCGGTTTCCGCCAGAAGACGGACCCACAGGTTCTTCGGGTTGGGGAAAGTGAGCGATGTTGGCGAAAGCATGCGGGCGATTTCTGGGCTGCGATCCATCGCCCAATTCGGGATCCTGTCCAGCATGTAGAAGCCGCTCTGACCGAGTCCCACGCCTATCCAAGGGCGCTCTTTGAACACCTCCCATCCCGCTTGGGCGAGGGCAAGGCGAGGGCCGGCTCCGACCGAGGCGATGTAGCCAGTGAGATTGTCAATCCTATCGATACGCGTCCACAGGAGGGTGAAATAATCGTAACGCGAAAGGATCCAGCCCAGGGACACTCCCGCCGCGATGAGAACGGCCCCCAGCGCGATAACTCTCGCCGTCACAACCGCATATCGGGGTCCGAAAGCGCGGGCGTCTCCCCCTTGCCCCGAGAACCACCGCAGGACATCTTTCCTGCGGGCAATCAGCCAGCCGAGGCTGATAAGACCAGCGGCAAGGACGAAGGACAACGCGCCGCCCCTCGAATATGTCAGCCCCAGCACGGCCACGCCAGCGACGAACAACAGGCCCTCGCCGATTCTTGCCCAGCGGCCTCTGCCGAAGACTTTGTACCCGCTCAGCAGCCCCGCCAGCAAGAGGGGCAGCATGAGCACGGCCAACTGATGGGCGAACCACGAGGGCTCATATGCGAAACCGGTCACCCTGACCGTGTGCATGTCGCGTATGGAGAACATGCGCTGGATCTCATTCATCCGGGAATACTCAGGCCACCCGAAAAAGATCGTCCCTGCCTGCGCCAGCGCCCATGCGAAGGCGATCGCAAAGGCAAGATACAAAGCGCGAAAGGACCTCGCCAGATCCGCCCTCCGCCGGTTCCTGTTCACCGTCACGAAAAAGAAGCCTACACCCAGGAGAAGCGTGGCGAAGGCCCGCAGCGAGCGCAACGGCGGAGTCTGACCTCGCAGAGGCGGCACTGGATAAGCGAGGTTCAGCAGACTGATTCCGAGCGCCACGCCGATAAAGGCCACCAGCGGCAAAGCGATCCTCGGTATTGGCCCCCCTCGCAAGAGAAGCGGCACGAGATCGAGCAAGAGAAGCAAGAGCAGAGGATAGGCAGCCAGCGGCCGAACGACGGTTTCGCCAAAAATGTCAATGGGCGCCAGGTGGGGAAAGCTCGTTATGGGCAACGAAATGAGCAACAGAATCCAGAGCACGCGGCGGATTCTCTCGAGACCACCGGTGCCAGGAGAAGCATCCACGCCAGAGGAGAATCCCACCCTAGTCGCCTCCCCTCCCCATGCGCCTCATCAGCAGCCACAGACCAGTCCCAAGGAACCCTCCCAGAAACATGTAGGGGACAGGATCAAGCAGGCGGTCCAAGGGAACACGCGCCCGACGCACCAAAGCGACCTCGAGCTCAGGCGCGACGCCGGAGCCACGATCCCCGAGATCATCAAGAGCCTCGAGGTGCTGTGCCGAGGTCTCCTCAATACGCTGCAGCAAGGTGTCGCATCGCCCATCCTCCTTCTCCAGCCGTTCGGTGAAGGTCTGCAGGAAGCCTTCCCATACGCGATTGGATGCGACAGCCTCGGGAGCAATCAGCCCCAGGCTCAAGGGCCCAGCGTTGTCAAAGATCTCGCGCGCCCTTTCAGCGAGGCCCGGATCGACCGGGCTCTCCGGATCCTGCTCCCGAAGCTCCTCTTTGAGCGCCTCGACGGCGGGGAGCGCGGAGGATATCCAGTCGCAACGCGCTCCTATGCGAAGGCTGAAGGCCAGCTCCGCCTGCCGGAACTGATTCAACGCCAGGCGCTTCCTGGCGAAGCCGACCTCGCGCTGAACCTTGCTGACGAAGGCCTCTGCCCAGAGATTGGCCAATGTCGCCGCCGCTTCAGGGTCGCGCATCACCACTCGAAAGCTCCAGACGCCATCCTGCGGGTGGGGCAGAGAGGCGTACTGGATCAAGGTTTCGACTTCCATCGCATCCGCTGCACCGACCCCCATCATCCCCCGCACCACCTGCTGCCATACCTCGTCGGAATAGGCAATCGCCTCCAGGCGCATGGTCTCCCGATTCAAGTAGGCAGCCACCTGACTTGCGGATCCCGTGGGGAGCACCCGACGAACGTTATGGTCCACTACGACTTCGGCGATCGCCTGGTAGGGACGCGGCAGCACCATGGCGACGAGGTAGCCCAGGAGCGCACCGGCCAGGAAAATGCCGATGAGGGCCAACCATTGCTCGAGCATAAAGGCCAACGCGTTTCGCAGGATCACTTCTGAAGGGGGTAAGCCGCGATTCGGTTCCATGGAGAATGGCCATCCATCCTGGGTTCACGTCAGTCAGTGCCTAAGGTTATCACGATCGCGGACGAGAGGGGAATAGCGCAGCTCTTCACGATATCCGCTTCAAACACATCAACACACCGGCAGCACGGCGAGCGCCCAATCGGCGCCATCGCCCATCAAGCTTCTCCTCATCAGGCACCGACCGTCTGCTCAGCGGGACCCCTGAAGCCGCGCGGCCGAGCTGATTCCCAAGGCTCTGATGCCCCGCTTCGAGGCCGTGAACAACCGCAGCCCCCCAACGCCTGCCAACAGGTCCATGAAGGGCTCAGCCGGAAGGCGAAATCGGCCGTTCCCCACAGGGCCCGGAGTGAGGAGGAAGGCTGCCACCGTCAGCATTACCAGCAATGCCAACCACCGCCGCGGTCCGCTCTTGCGAAGGAGCAAGGCCGCGCCGAGCAGGGCAAGCCCATACGTAAGCGCCTGCACCACCAGCGACCACACCACAGCGACGAACATCCACCCCCGCCTCGACCCCTGCATCACGCTGGCAAAGCGGGTGAGCGCCGCCGACACATCTCCTTGTTTCAGCGCCTCGAAGACCCCACTCCCCGTGTACGAGACGCCCAACAACTGGGCCAAGTTGGGCTGGCCCACCTCCGAGAGGATGCGGCGCGTGCCTTCGAGATGCGCTTCCAGATACGCTCGTGGGTAGGCCAGGATCACCCCCAGGAAGCGCCTCACATCACCTTCTTGCGGGATCCTGGAAATCGGAATGCGCTGCCGTGCTTCCTCGAGGGTCAATCCCTCCGCCCGCGCAAGCGCCTCCGGAGCCTGATAGCGGCCCAGATTCCACACGGCGATACTCGATACATTGAACACCCCTCTGACGCGTTGATTGCGGTAAGCCCAGGGCAACACCGCCACCAGGCTTCCTGCCACGAAGATCGCGGCAGCGGCCCACAACCGTCCTCGCCTCCCTTCAAGCCCCCAGCACGGCCGACACGCCACAGCCCACACCCCCCACAGTGGGATCATGAGCAAGCCGATGGGGCGAGTCAGCGTCGCCAGGCCGAGAAGCAGCCCGCCAAGGCCCAATCGCCAGAACGACCGGCTCTCAACCCCTTGAAGGAACACGAGAAAGGCCAGCATGACCAGAAAGACGAAAAGCGTGTCGGAGAGGATAGCGAGCGCCCAGAGCACCGGGTTCAGCGAGACCGCGTACAGGATACCGGATACGAAACCCGCGCCCTCAGACCCAATCCGTCTCCCCAACGCCAGCAGCATCAGCCCCACGCCCACCGACAACAGCAGCTGCACCGCCACAACCCACGCCATGCTCTCACCGAAGGCCAGGAAAATGGATGCCAGGAAGACCGGGTATCCCGGTGTACGCACGAGGTCCCAGGCGGTATTCTGCGCATCATGATAGCCCTCACCTTCAAGCAGACCATGGGTGAGGGAAAGATAGCCTGCAGAATCCGGCCAGAGGGTGCGCTCAGGATAGCGGGAGGCCGCGAGTACTGCGGGGAGGCGCAGGGCCAGCACCAGGAGCAGGATCAGGACCATCTTCTTGCGCGACGACGCCATCCGCTTGCCTGCTCGTTGTCCGGCACCAGTCTCACGATCCATGGCGCTCATCCCCGCAGCCCTGGCATGCGAGCCCCATGCTCTGCCTTTGGGCACCCTCTCATGCCGATTCCTTCAGGTGTTGGGCTGCAAGCACGCACAGAAAGCACCTCACCGTTGCTGCCCATCACGGCGTTCATGCGCCAGCATGAGAACGGCAATGACCCCCAGAAGCACGACACCGGAAAAGACGGCGTTCGCGACGAGCACTGAAGTGCGCAAGGTGATGAATGCGATCAGGCCCAGCAGGATCGCTGCCATCTGCATCGAAAGCACGGAGCGCGTGGGGTCCAACCCGAGAGCGACCAGGCGGTGATAGGTATGATCCGTGGCCGCCTGATAGATGGGCCGTCCTGAGCGCACCCTGGAATAGACCACGAGGGCCATATCAAAGATCGGCACCCCCAACACGAGAATAGGGGTAAACCAGGAGACGCCCTGAGGCAAGCCCACCGGGTTGTAGGCCAATGCGATCCCTGCGAGCAGGAACCCCAACGATTGCGATCCCGAGTCCCCCAGGAAGAGCCGCGCGGGCGCGGCATTGTGATAGTAGAGCCCGATGGTGGCGCCGAGCAGCGATGCCGAGAGCCATGCCAGCGATGACTGATGCGAGTCCATGGTCACCAGCAGGAAGAAGGCCGCCGCGATCGCCCCGATCCCCAGCGCCAGGCCGTCCATGCTGTCCACAAAGTTGAAGGCGTTCGTCAACCCCACCAGCCAGATGAAGGTCAGGGCCCAGTTCACCCACGGCAACAGACTCAAGCGCACGTGAACGCCCAGGGCCACGACGATGCCCGCCGCGAGGAACTGACCCGCCAGTTTCCAGGAGGGGGAGATCCCGAATCGATCGTCCCACAGTCCCCACCCGACGAGCAGGAGCGCACCAAGAATGATGGGCCCAACGGGGCCCTGCAAGACCTTGCTGCTGAATATCGCCAGGGCAATCGTCATGGCGCCGACCAGGGCTATTCCTCCCCCCATCACGGTGGGGGAATGGTGCCGTTTGTGCGCCGCCGATCCAGGCACGTCGATCAGGCCCAGACGCTTTGCCACCGCCGCGGCCGGGATCGCGAGGAGCAGCGAGGTCAGAGCCGCCACCAGAATAATGGAGAATAGATCACTGAATAGAACCACGACTCTCCGCCTCCCCACACTCGTCCTCGATCCCCTGTCCATCCCGCTTCGCCTGCAAATGGCCGAG
>JAJRUD010000212.1 GCA_024277995.1 Chloroflexota bacterium | reverse complement strand
TGCGCTGGGCGGGAGTTGAACCCGCACGCCTTTCGGCACATGGCCCTCAACCATGCCTGTCTGCCAGTTCCAGCACCAGCGCGCAGAAACCTTCAACCTGGGGTATTATAGCCCAGGGGTGCCCCTTGTCAACCCAAGCCCTCCCGTCGCCCGATATGGGGACGGCCATGGGTATAGACCAAGCATCCGGTAACCTGGTGGCCGCTTCCGCCTCTCATGGGTTCCGCCCCATCGACGGAACAGGCCCCACAGAACCCACCGCAGGGAGATCGTGGAATGCGCATCGTTCTGGACGGCATGGGCAGCGATAATCACCCCGATCCCGAGGTCAGCGCGGCCATCGAAGCCTATCGCAAGTGGGGAGACCAGGTTCTGCTGACGGGCCCTGAACACATGCTTCGCCCTCGGCTGAAGGCGCTCGGCGCGCGCCGCGACGAAGTGCGCGTCGTCCATGCCCCCCAAGTCCTCGAAATGACCGACAAACCTGCCAAAGCCGCCCGCAACAAACCAGATAGCTCCATGGCTATTGGCATGCAGCTACTCAAGGACGGTGAGGCCGACGCCTTTGTCACCGCCGGCAACACCGGCGGCGCGTTGGCCTACGCCCTCTTCCGCCTGGGCCGCATACGCGGCGTCAAGCGCCCCGCTCTCTCAGCGGTCTTTCCCGTTCAGGACGGCAAAGCCGTCGTCCTCGACATCGGCGCCAACGCCGACTGCAGACCGGATTATCTGCTCCAGTTCGCACATATGGGCTCTGCCTACGCCGAAAGCGTACTGGGGCTCTCCCGGCCGCGCGTTGGCCTGCTTTCCAACGGCGAGGAGGCCGGCAAGGGCAACGACCTGGTGAAGGAAACCTATCCCTTGGTCCAGGCCTCCAACCTGAACTTCATGGGCAATGTTGAACCGAAAGAGATCTTCGCTGGCTCCGCCGATGTTGTGGTGTGCGATGGCTTCACGGGCAATATCTTCCTGAAGACCAGCGAAGCGGTCGCAGGGTTCCTGGTTTCCCTGATCAGGGAACACATTCGCGCTGGCTTGATCACCTCTCTGGGAGGTCTGCTGGCCAAGCCCGCCTTCCGCGCCGTGGGCCGATTGCTCGACCCCGCCGAGTACGGCGCGGCGCCGCTGCTTGGCGTGAACGGTCTGGTCTTCATTGGCCACGGCCGCTCGGACACCCGTGCGCTGGTCAACGCCATCGGAGTTGCCAGACAATCCGCTGAGAGCGGCCTGCTCGAAGCCGTGCGATCGGCCATCCAGCAGCGCCTGGCCGCGTCGCCGCCGGAGGCCGACGTATGACGGGCGAAGCCAAGCGGCACCGCGTCGCCATCACCGGCATCGGCCTAGTCACGCCGCTCGGTGCTGACCTGGATCTCTTCTGGCGGTCTTTGCTCAAAGGGGTCTCCGGCGTGCGCCGCATCACACTGTTCGATGCGAGCCACCTGCCCTGCCAGATCGCCGGCGAGGTTCCCGACTTCGACCCCCGGCAGTACATCTCCCGCAAAGAGGCCAGACGCATGTCGCGCGCAACGCAGATGGCCGTCGCCGCCGCCAGCTTGGCCCTGGCCGATGCATCCTTGACCGCTCCGCTCGGCCGGCCGGCCGCCGCCGGTGTCTACTTCGGCACCGCCATCGGCGGCTTCGATAAAGCCGAACAGGCCATTCAAGTCTTGCGTGGCCAGGGCCTGAGCCGCGTCAATCCTTTTTCCCTGCCTTCTTCGCTGCCCAACATGCCCGCCTTTCACATTGCCCAGATGTCGGGCGCCCTCGGCCCCAACACCACCTTCTGCACGGCCTGCGCCACCGGCACACAGGCGGTCGGCGAAGCGGCTCACGCCATTCGCCACGGACGCGCCGAGCTCATGCTGGCCGGAGGTGTCGAAGCCTTGATTCAGGACTACACCCTGGCCGGCTTCTCCGCCATGCGCGCCCTGCCCACCAGCTTCAATAAGCAACCCGAGCGCGCCTCGCGTCCTTTCGATGCCAAGCGCGAGGGCTTCGTCTTTTCTGAGGGGGCGGCCTGTGTGGTCCTGGAGCGCATGGACCGCGCCGTGGCGCGCGGCGCCCGCATCTACGCCGAAGTGGCGGGCTACGCCAGCTCATGTGATGGATTCCACATCGCCGCTCCCGACCCGGACGCCACGGGCGCCGTCCGCACCATGGCCTGGGCGCTGCAAGATGCGCAGCTAGATCGCGATGCTGTGGACTACATCAACGCCCATGGGACCTCCACGCCGACCAACGACGCCGTCGAAACCCTGGCGATCAAGAAGCTGTTCGGCGATCGCGCCTATGCCATCCCCATCTCCTCCACCAAGTCGATGCTCGGCCACGCCATGGGTGCCTCCGGTGCCATCGAGGTCGGGGTGTGTGCGCTCACCATTCATCATGGCTGGATCCATCCCACTATCAACTACGAATTCGCCGACGAGACCTGCGACCTGGACTACGTCCCGAATCTTGCCCGCCAGGTGCAGGTGCGCGTCAGCCTCTCCAACTCCTTCGGCCTTGGCGGCCAGAACGCCTGCGTCATCCTCAAGAAACCGGAGATCTAATGCAGCTTTATCTCAACCAGCGCCTCGTCACACGCTATTCCCGTATCGGCAGATTCCTCGTCGGGTTCGGCATGGCCATCATGGGGGCCGGCCTGGTGCTGTCCTTCGTCCGGCCGCAGGAAGTAAACCTTGTCCTGTTGACGGCCTTCGTGGGCATCATCGCCTCGCAGGGCGGCGTGGCCTTCGTCAATCGCTGGGCGCGCCACCCGCGCGTCGATGAGGTGCTCACCCAGGCGCTGAAGGGCCTGGACCGGCGCCACGCCATATTCCATTACCTGCTGGGCGTCGATCACGCACTCATCACGCCCAGCGCCGCCTACGTGCTGGTGCCGCGCCTCGATGAGGGAAAGATCGAGTACCGTGATGGCAAGTGGTGGCAGATTCGCGAGAAGAAGGGGCTTTTCAAGCGCGGCGGCCGGCGCGCCCTTGGGGATCCGGAGCCGGAAGCCATGAAACAGGCCAAACACCTCCAGAACGCCATTCAACGCGCCCTGCCAGAAGACGACGCGGTGCAGGTTCAGCCGGTCCTGGTCTTCGTCCATCCAGAGGCGCGCATCTCCGTATCGGGATCGGCCGTCCCGGCTGTGCACGTCAAGAAACTCAAAGGTTGGCTGCGGCAGCAACCCAAGGGCAAAGGACCGGACTTGGCAGCGCTCGATGCATGGGCCCGACAGAAACTTGGCCTCGAATCCTGATCCGGCCCGACTGGCAAACATCATACGGGGACATCCGGAATCCGGATGTCCCCGTATGATTGCGAAGCAGGCCGCGCCCGAAGCCGACCCGGGTGCTCAGCTGCTCAGGAACTCGTCCAGCGCCTCACGGCTTATGCGGTAAGCCTTTCCGATCTTCTTGGCCTTGATCTGGCCGGCCTCGATGGCGGCGATCACGTCCTCTTCCGCCACCCTCAGATAGCTGGCGGCCTCCGACGGGGTCATCACAGGCGGGGGTGTGCTGCCGCCGGCTGCAGGCGCTCCGGAGGAGGCAGCCGCTCCACCGGCTGCACCCTGCTTCAAGGCGTCGCCCAGCACGTTCCCGATCCCCATGCCGGCGCCGATCCCAGCCGTCAGGCCGGCCCCGCCGGATGGGTTCTGCGCTGCATCGCGCATCGCATCTGCGGCCTGGAGCTGAGTATACGTGGCGATGTCCAGCATGCCCATGGCGCGCAGTTCCTCGGCGGACTTGTCCGAGGGCTTCAGGCTCTCGATGTAGAAGGATTTCAACGTCAGGCCGAGCGCCTTGAAATCGTCCTGCGCCTTGGCGCGCACGCCGGCGCCCAGCTCTTCCACCAACCCGATCAACTCGGGCACCGATTTGCCCGCCGCGGTCTCGCCCAGCAGATCCTGCAGCTTGGACAGCAGCATCGAGCGCAGGCGTGCCTTGATGTCGCGCGTCGTGAATGTACCGGTCGCCCCGACCACCTGGGTCACGAACTGCTGCGGATCTGATACCTGGAAGCTATAGCTGCCGTAGCCCTGCATCAGGGCCACCCCCAGTCCCATGCCAGGGTTGCGCACGATGATGGGCTGCGGCGTGCCCCACTTCTCATTGGCGAACTCACGTCTGGAGACGAAGTAGACTTCAGCCGTGAAGGGCGAGCGATCGTTGAAAGCCTTGCCGATGTAGTCGATGAGCAGCGGCACGTTGGCCGTGGTGATGGTGTGCCGCCCGGGGCCGAACGTGTCCAGCGCCTTGCCGTCACGGAAGAAGACAGCCGATTGCGCCTCGCGCACGATCACCTGCGAGCCTATGCGGAAATCTCCGGCCCCGCTTTCCGGAAAACGATGCACGATCTCATCGCGCATCTCATTCGGATATTCGATAACGTCAAACACGCGAGCCATGTTTCAGTCTCCTCCCGGTCTAGACCGACATCAGCGTCTCGTCCCGCCGATTGTAGATGTCGATGACCTCTTGGCTCAGATTTACCAGATTGCGAATGGCGGCCGGCAGACCGTCGGTCCCGATCGAGGCCTCCACGTTATCCACGGCGCTGCCAACGCGCGTCACAGAGTCCAGCAAGGCAGCGTCGAATTCGTAGATCTTTTGCAGCTCTTCGCTGCCGATGCGCACGTGGTCGAAGAAACCGGCATAGCCATATGAGGCACCCTTGATACGATCGATAAAGGCCCGCAGTTTGATGGCCGCTGCCTCCATGTCGTCCACATACTCCAATAGGCCCTCGGATATCAGCCGCCTTTGCAGTCCCGATATGCGCCCCCACTGCTCCTCATAGCGTTGGGCGATCGTCTCGCGCAATAACTTGTCGGCCTCTCGGCGCTGATCCCGGTCGACATAGCCGACGAACCCGGACAAGAAGCCGCGTATCTTGCCCAGTAGATCCTTGCTCTCGGTGACTTTCCCCAGGGGATCTGGGTTTTCACTCATGCCATGCTCCTCTCACTTTGTCTATTGCCCCCCTCGCTGGTCATTATAGCCTCACCGCGGGAGGCTGGCAATCGATCGGCTGACCGCCGGCTGACATTCGACGCTCCCCGCAAACAGGTATAATGGGGCGACCTGTTTCACGCTTGGCAGGACAGCCCAAGGAGATATCTATGAGCGGTCTTGAGATCGTCAAACGTGTGGTGCAACCTCTCTCCGATGCAGTATCCATCGAAGCCGGCCCCAGTTTGCGGGTACACAAGCCCGATGCGGCGCGCCACGCCATGGAGGGGCTGGCTCGCCTTGCCGCCCTCGGCCCGGACCCGGACCGGCGCGCGGCACGCTGGCTCATCCGCGAGATAGCCATCAGCCTGGGCGCCATCCCGGCCTCCATCCACGACTATTATCTGGCACGCGGGCGCGGCGAAACGCGCGATGATTTCACCGTCCCCGCCATGAACTTGCGCGCGCTTCCCTTCCATGCCGCACGTGCCGTCTTCCGCGTGGCGAAGGAATGCGATGCCAAGGCATTCATCTTCGAGATCGCCCGCTCCGAGATCGGCTACACCGCCCAGCGCCCCGCCGAGTACGCCGCCTGCATGCTGGCCGCCGCGGTGGCAGAAGGCTACCAGGGACCGGTCTTCATCCAGGGCGATCACTTCCAGATCAGCGCCAAGCGCTACGCGCAGGATCCCCAGGCCGAGGTGGAGACCATCCGCAGCCTCACGCGCGAAGCCGTCGCAGCCGGCTTCTTCAACATCGACATCGACACCTCCACCCTGGTGGACCTTTCCAGGCAATCCATTCCCGATCAACAAGAGCGCAACTACACCCTCTGCGCTCAGTTCACCGATTTCATCCGCTCCATCGAGCCCCCCGGCGTCACCATATCCGTGGGCGGCGAGATCGGCGAGGTGGGCGGCCACAACAGCACAGAACCCGAATTGCGCGCCTTCATGGAGGGCTTCAACGCCACCCTCGCCGCAGTCGCCCCCGATTCCCCGGGGCTGTCCAAGATCAGCATCCAGACCGGCACCTCGCACGGCGGCGTGGTGCTCCCCGATGGGTCCATCGCCCGGGTGAAGGTCGACTTCGATACCCTGGCTCTCCTCTCGCGCATCGCGAAGCAAGACTACGGGCTGGCCGGCGCCGTGCAGCACGGCGCGTCGACCCTCCCGGAAGAGGCCTTTCCGCGCTTCACCGAAGCGGGCACCTGCGAGGTGCATCTGGCCACCAACTTCCAGAACATCCTTTACGATTGCCTGCCGCAGGACCTGCTGAAGGAGATCCACGCCTACCTGGACGCCCATCACGCCGACGAACGCAAGCCCGCTCAAACCGACGAGCAGTTCTACTACAAGACCCGCAAGCGGGCACTGGGAGCCTTCAAGAAGCGCATCTGGGATCTGCCGCAGCCGGTGCGCGAGCGGGTCGAGCAGATATGGGAGGATCAATTCCGCCGCCTCTTCGGCTACCTTAACGTCGGCGGCACATCATCCGAGGTGGAGCGCTTCGTGAGCCCGGCTGTCATCCACGAACCGCTCATGAGCTACCTGGGCGATTCCGTTGCGCAGGAGGACGTCAGCGACCTGGCGGATTGAGCGATGTCCCTGGACGGCCAACGCATCCAACGCGGGCGCTATACCATCATCCCGCGCACGCTCATCTTCCTCACCCGGCCCGGCGAGGTCCTGCTGATCAAGAACGCCCCCGGCCGCGGCGCGTGGGCCGGGTTGCTGAACGGCGTCGGCGGCCACCTCGAGCGCGGCGAATCGCCTTACTCGGGCGCCATGCGGGAGATACGGGAGGAGACCGGCCTCACGGCCCGTGAGCTGCGTCTGGTTGGCGTCGTGGTGATCGACACCGGCTCAATCCCCGGCATAGGACTGTACGTCTTCGTAGGAAAGGCCGCGCAAGGCGACCTTCACCCCACGCAGGAAGGTCTGCCGCAGTGGGTGCCCTATCATCGCCTGGCCAAGGAACCCCTCATGGAAGACCTTCCCGAGCTGCTTCCCCGCGCGCTGACAGCCTACGAGGGCGGCGTCCCCTTCACGGCGCTCTTCCGTTACGGCGCTGATGGACATCTGAAGATCGCCTTCGACGACGTATAGGGGTGACTCGTTCGATGCCTGATAGATCGCGCCTGCCAATACACTTCTGGATCGGCCTGCTGGTGCTGCTCGGCGGCGAGACGCTCCTGCTGGCGGGCAACCGCTTCGTCGCTGTCTGGTTCACTCCCAACATGTGGACGGGATACATCCTGCTGGCGGATGGCGTGGTCTTCCGGCTCACCGGCTCATCATGGCTGACGCGGCGCCGCCGCGAATTCGCCCTGCTCGCTATCCTCTCCGTCGGCGTCTGGCTGCTGTTCGAGGTCTATAACTTCCGTCTCCAGAACTGGTACTACGTCGGCGTTCCTACCGATCCCTTCGTGCGGGACGTCGGCTACTTCTGGTCCTTCGCCACTATCATGCCGGGCGTTTTCGAAAGCGCCGATCTCATATCCGCGCTCATATCAGCCTCAGGCAGGCTGTCGTCCCTTCGAGACCGCGGCCGTATCCCGGTTGGACCTGCCTGGCTGTGGTTCATGCTCGGCCTGGCGATGGTCACCATCCCGCCTCTGGCCCCCGCCCCCGTCGCTCGCTACCTCTTCGGGTCGGTCTGGATCGGCTTCATCCTGTTGATCGACCCCGTCAACGAGCGTCTGGGCGCGCCCTCCTTCCGCGCCCAACTGCGCCGCGGCCGAATACTTCCCCTCTCGTCCCTGCTCCTTGCGGGTCTCTTCTGCGGCTTCCTGTGGGAGGCGTGGAACTACCAAGCCTTCATCGCACGCGGCGCTTACTGGGTCTATACCATCCCTGAGCCCTTGCGCATTTTCGGCTGGCATTATGGCAAGATGCCCGTGTTGGGATTGTTGGGCTTTCCCCCCTTCGCACTTGAGCTGTACGCCATCTACACATTGCTGCGGGAAATGCTCGGCGGCGAAAGGCTATTCCCCGCTCGCGACTGAATCCATCCCTCCCCCTGGATGCTCGTAGAAAATCAGCAGGGTCTTGCCGTAGCTGCGCTGGTCTATCTGCTTCAAGTGTTCCAGCTCGATGGCTTCCTGCTCTTTTGGATCAATTTGCACGATCACCCACGCATCCGGGTTCAGCAGGCGGGGATTTGCGTCCAGCGCCTTGAGAGCCCGCTTCCAAAGGCCCTTGTATTGAGGCGGCGCGATGTAGACATAGTCGTATCGCACATCGGGCTCCGATTTCAGGTAGCGAAAGGCGTCCATGCGGTAGACTCTCGCACCCGCTTCCAGACCCGTGGCTGCCAGGTTGGCCCTTATCGTTTCGATCGCTCTGGCGTTGGTATCCAGAAAGGTCACCAGGGCCGCGCCGCGGCTCAAGGCCTCGATCCCCACGCTCCCCGTCCCAGCGAATAGGTCCAGGAATAGGGATTCTTTCACATCCGCGCCCAGGATATTGAAGAGCGATTCCTTCACCCTGTCGCCGATCGGCCGCACCCCTTCACCAGGGACCATCCGCAGCCGCCGGCCCCTTGCGCGCCCTGCGATCACTCTCAAACCGGGCATCCGCCTCACCCTACGCCCCGTCCAGGTCGCCCGGCAGGCGCTCGCCAGGCCCCATTAGCCAGGATGGCCTGCGCGGCGGCTATGCGAACTCCTCCACGGCTTCCCTGGCTGCCATCAGGTTCGCGCGCGGCGCCAGAATGGGTATCACGCAGCCAGCCCCCAGGACCATTCCCCTTCCGTCGACGGAGCGCAGCGCATCTTGCGCCTCGCGGCGAACGGCGCCGGGGTCGCCCAGCACCATGGTCTCCTCCCTGCGCAGGCCGCCGCAGACCGCAATCCCGGACACATTCTTCCCCGTCGACAGATCCGGCTCGCAATGCCGGTCATGCCAGTTCACAATCTGCACGGGATATTCGCCTGCCAGATCAAAGATCGGCGCCTCGCCATGCAGGTGCAGCACGTTCAGCCATAGATCGCTTGCAGCCTCCAGTACGCGCCGATCGAAGACCTCGCCGAAACGGCGGTAGCTCTCCCGATCGAAGTATTGGTAGCTGGCGTGCTGCACGGCGTAGAAGATGCCCGCCACACCTGTATCAACGGCCGCCCGGATGAAAGCCACGGTGGATTGCGTGATGGTCTCCAGTCCCTGCAAGACCGCATCCGGATCGCGATGAAGGTGCTCGAACAGGCGCTTTCCCCCCGCAAGGTTCTTGGCCTGCGCCAGAGGGCTGAAGATCGTCTGGATGAAAGGAGTGCCGCGATCGAGCCGCTCGGCCAGTATCCGCAGGCAGCGCAGCTGCGCGCCCAGCGCACCGCTCTCCGGCTGCAACACGCGCAGTGAACGCCAATCATCGACTTCGTGTACGACGCGCCTGACATAGCGCCGCGTTCCCTCGGCGGCCCCCTCCCACACGTCCTCGACACCCCAATCCAGGATGCAGAAGGACGAAGCCGGCGTCACCTTGACGAAATCGAAATCGTACGACGCCTGGAACGCAGCGATGGCCTGCGCCAACAACTCTGGCTCCTGATCGTCGACCGGAAAGTGGCGCCACAGGGCCACGGCCGGCCGGTCCGCCATCTCGCCGGCGATGGCGGCTTTCAGCCTCTCCTCTTTGCCGATCATATGCCTCTCTTCCGCCTAACTGGATACTCCCTGGCGCTCAATGAGCATGATCTGCGATTCGGCGAGCGTACGCAGCATGCGGCTGCGCGTGCTCGCATCATGCGCGATCGCATCCAGCAAGCCCTGGCAGATCTTCTTGGCCTCCTCCAGCTCACCCATCCGCTTTAGCGTCAGCCCGAGCGTGTACTGCAGCTCCTCGTCGCTTGCAAAGCGCTTCAGCGCGCCTTCCAGCGTTCGTCTCGCGTCATCCAGGCGCCCGGCTGTGTAGTAGCCCCAGGCAAGCCGACGCAACAACTGCAAGTCGCCAGGGCTTTTCGCTACCTGCCTCTCGAGTTCATCCAGGCTGGTAATGCTGGAGCCTTGGTCCATAACGGTCGCTCCTCTCATTGAATGTGACCGCTCGTCCCTCTTGGACGTGGCGCGCCTCACGCCAGCAGATCGGGCACCTGCTCCGGGTGATCGGCGACCTTCACGCCCACGGAACGCAGCGCCTTTATCTTGTCCGCCGCCAGGCCGGTTCCGCCTTCCACGATGGCGCCCGCATGCCCCATGCGCTTTCCCGGCGGTGCGGTCTGCCCTGCGATGAAACCCACCACGGGCTTCGTCATGTGATCGCTGATGTATTCCGCGGCGCGCTCCTCGTCGCTTCCGCCGATCTCGCCGATGATCACGATCTTCTCCGTCTGCGGATCAGCCTCGAACATGGAGAGCACGTCAATGAAAGATGTGCCGTTGATGGGGTCGCCTCCGATGCCCACGCAGGTGGAGGCCCCCATGCCTTTTGCCTTCAGAGCGTAGAGCACCTCGTAGGTGAGCGTGCCGGAGCGCGAGACTACGCCCACGTTGCCGGGGATGGCGATGTGACCCGGGATGATTCCCACTTTGGCCCCGCCCGGCGTCAGAATTCCGGGACAGTTCGGGCCCACCAGGCGCGTGCCCTTCTGGTCCAGATAACGGCGGACCTTCATCATATCCTGCACCGGGACGCCCTCTGTGATGCACACGATGAGCTGCACACCGGCGTCGGCCGCCTCCAGGATCGCGTCGGCGGCGAAACGAGCCGGCACGAAGATCACGCTGCAATCAGCCCCGGTCGTGTCTACGGCGCGCTGGACGGTGTCGAAGACGGGCACCTTGCCGTCCAGCACCCACTCGCCGCCCTTACCGGGCGTCACTCCGGCCACCACCTGCGTGCCGTAGGCGGCCATCTGCGAGGCGTGGAAGAGCCCCTCACGTCCCGTTATCCCCTGCACCAGCACGCGCGTGTTCTTATCGATCAGGATGCTCATCGCGCCTATGCCTCCTTGATCGCAGCGATAGTCTTCTTCGCCGCGTCGGCCAGTGAAGTCGCAGTGATCATCTCGGCCTTCGCCAGCAGTCGGCGGCCCGCCTCCTCGTTGGTGCCCACCAGACGCACCACCATCGGGACATTGGTGTCCACCTGCTCGAGGGCTGCCAAGATACCGCGCGCCACCTCGTCACAGCGGGTGATTCCGCCGAAGATGTTGAAGAGCACCGCCTCAACGTGGGCGTCTTTCAGGATGATCTCCAGTGCCACCGCCACCTTCTCGGCCGTTGCCCCGCCGCCAATGTCCAGGAAATTGGCCGGCGCGCCGCCGAAGAATTTGATCACGTCCATGGTGGCCATGGCCAGTCCGGCGCCATTCACCATGCAGCCGATGTTCCCATCCAACCTGACGTATGAAAGGCCGTACTTGCGCGCTTCACCCTCAGCCGGCTCCTCCTCGTCCAGATCCCGCATCTCGGCCAGGTCTGGATGCCGGAAGAGCCCATTGTCATCCAGGACCATCTTGCCATCCAGCGCCAGCAGGCGATCATCCTCCGTGACGACCAGCGGGTTGATCTCTGCCAGGGTGGCGTCGCTACTCACATAGGCCTGGTACAGGCCGCTCGCGATCTGGATGAAGGTGCGCCAGTGCTCACGCGCCAGCTCGATGGATGAGGCCAGATACCGCGCCTGGTACTCCCGCAGGCCCAGCAGGGGGTCGATCCACACGCGATGGATCTTCTCCGGGTCGGTTCGGGCCACCTCCTCGATCTCGACCCCGCCCTCGGCGGAGGCGATCATCACCGGACAGCGCGCCGCGCGGTCGTTCGTCACACCAAGGTAGATCTCCGTCGCGATAGAGGCCGCCTCATCCACCAACACCTTGCGCACCGGCAACCCCTTGATCTGCATCCCCAGGATCTCCGTCGCCAACGAGCCGGCCTCCTCAGGCGAGTCAGCCAGCCGAATCCCTCCTGCTTTTCCCCGGCCGCCTACCAGGACCTGCGATTTCACCACCACACGCCCCCCCAACTCCTCGGCGATAGCACGCGCTTCATCTGCAGTCGTAGCCACGCGCCCCTTGGGGATCGGGACGCCGTATTCAGCAAAGATCTGCTTGGATTGATACTCATGCAGTTTCATTCGACCTCCTTCATGCACCCTTTCGCTGCTGAGCGCTCACGACCATCATGGGAACTCAGGTTCAAAGCGCATCAGACGGTTGTTGCCGGCATCACTTATCCACACGCCCCCTTGCGCATCGAAGGCGATGCCGCTGGGCATGCCGAATTGAGATGGGGCCACGCCATAATCACCCCACCCCAGCAGGAAATCTCCTTCCTCGTTGAAGCACAACACGCGGTATCCCTCCGGATCGGTCAGACAGACATGGCCCGTCCGGTCGGCTGCGATGAAGGGCTTATTCTCCAGGGACTCCCCGTACCAGCCGTCGATGGGCCATTCACGCACAGCCTGGAAAAGCAGCGGTTCCACTTCCTCGAAGACCTGCACCCGCTGGTTCCACGTGTCGGCCACGTAGACACGCCCCTCACCGTCGATCGCGAGGCCCACCGGCTCGGCGAGCTGTCCCGGGCCCGCCCCCGGGCCGCCGAACTCGGTCAGCGGGTTCCCTTCGGCGTTGAAGACCACCACGCGTTTATTGCCCGTATCCGTCACGAAGACGCGTCCCTGATCGTCCACCGCAATGTCGCGCGGCCCCCAAAAGCCCGTTGGGGCCTCTCCGGCACCGAAATAGCCAAAGGTTTGCAGGAACTCACCCTGTGCAGTGAAACGCTGCACGCGGTGGTTCCACGTATCGGCGACGTACACCGAGCCATCCGGCGCGACAGCCAACCCCCAGGGCTCATTGAAGGTGCCTCCAGGCGCCTCGCCCTGCGCCACATCGGCGAAGCTGCCCCACACGTCCAGCGCAGCCCCTTCCGGACTGAGATGCTGAACGCGGAAGTTGCGCGAATCAGCCACGTAAAGCGATCCGTCCTGCGCCACGGCGAGGCCGCGCGGCGTCTGAAACTGTGAGGGTCCCGATCCGGCCTCACCCAGAATCACCCCCGCGTTCAACTCCTGCATCCCCTGCGCGTACGGGTCCTCGAAGGAGATCGCCCCCATTTCGCCGGAAGCCCCGGCGTAGTCCCACACCATCGCAGCGACATCCTTGCGAATGTACAGACGCATGCGGTCTGAGGGCTGCCAGTTCTCCAGCGAGAAGTCATTCCCCGTCAGGGCACCGTATGCACTGTAGTCCCGGTTGAGCCATATGTTCCACAACGCGGCGCGATACTCGCGTGAGGTGAGCGCGTTGCGCATGCGCTCCCACGTCAGGCCGAAGTAGTCCTGCATGGGCCACCACATGCGAATGTATTCGAAACGATAATAGCGGTTGCCCAGGATGGGCTCCACCTTGCCCCAGTTGTTGTCGCCGGCGATCACAACCGGATAATTGAGGATCTCACGCGTCGGGTTGGGACCGTAGAAGTGATTGTTGGTGAAATTGCGCAGATACCAGGTGAAGGGCCACGACACGTCATCGTCGTAACCCACGTCGATCGCCAGGCCATCCGTCATGCGCCTGGAGAGCTCCTCCACCTGACTGAGCACCGTCTTGACCCCCGTCGCCGAGTGAGCGTAGACGAGATACTCCGTCGCCCGGTCATAGTTGACGTAGGCCGCCCGAAAAGCCGTGCGCACGGTGAGCAGGAAGAGGATCGCCAGCGCGCCGACGCCGGTCAACTTGGCCAGATCGCTCGCCTTCCAGCTCCTGGCCAACGCCACCATGGCGACCAGCGATCCCAGCCCGAGGAAGAGCGCAACCAGGAAGCCCGTCGTGGCCTGCAATTGGGCCAGTTCACTGCCCGCAAAGGGCGGCGAGTCTCCCAACAAGGAACCCAGCGCCCGGGCCAACCCCAGCAGGCTGAGCACGCCCAGGGTCAGGACCAACCAGGCCTTGCCCTCGCGGAAGGCGCGCCAGTCCACGGCCTCCAGCAAACGGCCAAAGGACCATCCAGAGAGCAGGATGAAAGGCAGCGTGATGTGCACCGTCAGCCAGGGCATGCGTTCGCCGGCGAAGGAGTACGCGAAGAGTGAGGTGATGGCCCAGAAGCCGATGAAGGGCAACACGGGGAAAGGGCGCTCCGGCTGCTCGCCGACCTCCGCCTCAACGACCGGCTCGCGTTGCCAGCGCTTGACCATTCCCAGCACCAGCGCACCCAGCGCCCCCAGGGCCGGCAAGAATTCATAGATCGGTATCTGGATCAGGAGGTAGTAGTACCAGGGCTGGCTGCCGCGCCGCACGCCGTGCTGCGCCATCCAATAGCCCAATGACCCGACGAGCCCTGTGGCCACGCCGGCCGGGTTGGTGAAAAGCGTGGTATAGAACACGAAGAAGGGAACGTAGAAGACGGCGGCCGATATGAGCCAGCGCCGCCTGTCCCAGACCAAGCCAATCGCCAACGCCAAACCGGCAAGCACCGCAACAACAATGGCGGTCTTGCTGGTGGAGAGCGGGTCATCGTAGGCCATCGGATCCCACCCCAGCATGTTTGCGGGCAGCGCGGCCAGCTGCGGCAGGAGAAGCGTGATGGTGACCAGCAAGATATCGAAGGAAGGGAAGGACTTCCGCAGGCGCTTGCCGTAGCCGAAGATCATGGCCACAGCCAGCAGCACGACGCCCGCCAGCGCCGTGATGGCGCCCAGGGCGAGGAAGGGCGAAATGACGCCTCCCATGGTGCCCAACCCGGAGGTGAGGTCCAGGGGCTGGCCGGTCTCCAGCGCGTTCACCGGCCCACCGCCCGTATCCCGGAAGAGCCCCAAAGCCATCACCAGTCCGCCGAGCAAAGTTGCCGCCAGCCCGATAGCGAAAAGCGTCCGGTTTCTCGGCTGCTCCCACGGGCTGCGCAGGACGCGCCAGGCGAAATATGCGCCCAGGAAAGCCGTCCACTGGGCGGTATAGAGAAAAGCTGTCTCTTTCGTGATGAAATGCAGCGTTAATGTGAATACGTACAGGTAGAGCCAGCGCGGCGCTCGCGTCTCCATATAACGGAAGACGGCATAAGCGCCGGCAAGGGCGATGACTACAACGTAGGCTTCATTGCGAACGTAGCGGCTGTAGAAGAGCATATATGGCGAGAAGACCATGAGCGTCGCGGCGACCAGCGCGCCCGTCCGCCCGAGCCAACGCCGGAACAGCACTATCAGTCCGACGGCCATCACCCCCGCCACGGCCACCGGCACGCGCGCCGCGGCATCCGAATCGCCGAAGAGGAAATAGGAGAGCGCTACCAGGTGAAACTGAAGCGGCCCATGCATCATGGGCGTATGCTGGAACCCCCAGCCCTGCTCGAGCCTCCAGGAGTAGTAGGTGTGCAGGCTCTCGTCGTGGCTCATGACGCGCGTGTCCAGGCTGTAGAAGCGCGTGAAGATGGCGATCGCGATGAGCACCGCGTAGGCCAGCACCTCCCAGTTGAGCTTCACACGCAGGCCCAGCAATCGATCGAGGGTGGTCTCGTTTCGGGTTGATGTAGTTTCCGCTGCGGTCATTTGTGCCGCTCCGCCTTGTTCTTGTGGAACGTCCTCACTCTACTCTTCTTCTTGCCACGCTTTCGCCCCTCATGCTTGCGACCCTTCACGCTGCGCGTCAGGCCCCTCAGGGCCTGGACCTCCTCCGGCGTAAGGGGCCGCCATGCGCCGACGGGGAGATCGCCAAGCCGGATGGGGCCGATCCGCACGCGGATCAGGCGCCGCACACGCAGGCCCAGGGCCTTGGCCGTCTCGCGAATCTGTCGCTTACGGCCTTCTCGCATCACCACCCGCACCCACGCCGAGTCCTTGGCCCTCTTCTCCACCCACACGCGCGCCGGCCGCGTGCGATATCCGTCCGCCAATATTACCCCACGGCGCCATGCAGTGAGCTGCTTGCGATCGGGGGGCCGCTCGAGCAGCACGCGATATTCCTTTTCGTGGCCGTAGCGCGGGTGCGTCAGACGGTGTGTCAGGTCGCCGTCGTTGGTGAGCAGAATCAGACCCTGGCTGTCCAGGTCGAGCCGCCCGACGGGGTGCAGCCGCTCCTTCGAGGGCACCAGATCCACCACGGTGGGATGGCCGCCCTGTGATTGGTCTGATGAGAGCACGCCCGTGGGCTTATGCAGCAGGTAGTACTCGAAGGGCTTGGGGCTGCGGAGCCGTTCCCCATCGACGCGGATGTCATCCTTTTCAGGGTCCACCTTTTGGCCCAGTTCAGCGATCCGGCCGTTGACGGTGACCCGCCCGGAGAGGATGAGCTCCTCACAACCGCGCCGAGAGCCGAAGCCCGCCCGCGCCAATATCTTCTGCAGGCGCTCAGGCTGAGCCATGATCTTCCTTCTCCGCCTCGGCGTCCGCGTCCAGAGCGGGCAAGTCTTCGACGGAAGCCAGCCCGAACTCATGCAGGAACTCATTGCTGGTCGCGTACAGGATGGGCCTGCCGGGGCCGTCGCTCCGCCCCACCTCCTGGATCAGGCCGTAGCGCAGCAGCGTGCGCATGGAGCTTTCCGAGTTTACGCCGCGGATGGCGTCCACCTGCGGCCGCGTCACCGGCTGCTTGTAGGCGACGATGGCCAGTACTTCCAGCGCGGCCTGCGAGAGGTGAACGGTGGTCTCCAGATCCAGAAAGCGTTCCACGTCTCGCGCAGCCTCCGGCGCAGTGGTGAGCTGTACGCCGCGTGCGCTGCGCTGCAGCCTCAGCCCTCGATCGCCGTAAGTCGCCTCCAGCTCCTGCAGGGCACGCTCGACACGCAGCGGCGTGACTTCCAGCGCCCCCGCCAGTTGAGCGATTGCCGTCGGACCCGGAGCCATGAAGAGCAGCGCTTCCAGACGCGCCGCCAGACTGAGGGGCTCCGAGACGCCCTCCGAGCCATCAGAATGAACGCCCGTGCTATAATCTGCGTCGGATTCCATCGTTGGAGTGGATGTTCTTGATCGACTCAAAGAAGCATACCTACACTTTGCTCGCCTTATCCAGCCTTGCCCTCTTGCTGGCTTCACTGGCCTGCCAGGTGAATCTCGGCGGACCCGAGCCTCCCGGCCCGCCCATCCCCGTTTCGCCCGACGCCGCAGAGCAACTCAAGGAACTCTGGGCCTCGGCCGCGGCGGACCCCAACGGTCAGGTCATCCTCATCCTCAACGAGACACAAGTCACTTCGTTCCTGGCCTTCTCTCTGGCGAAACAGGAGTCCCCCATCATACAGGAACCGCAGGTATATCTGCGCCAGGGAAGCATCCAGGTCTTCGGCAGGACAGAGCGCGGGCTGGTCAACGCTATCGTTCGCCTCATCGTGGCCCCCCGGGTGACACCCGAGGGGCATTTGAGCTTTGAGATCGCATCTGCGGATTTCGGGCCCATACCGGCGCCTGAAGCACTGCGTTCCGGCCTTTCATCCATGCTGACAGAAGCCTTCGCCGGCTCCCTGGGTCCCTTCGCCACTGGCCTGCGCATCGAAACCGTCGCCGTCGCCGATGGGCAAATGGCCATCGTAGGATCACTGCGTTGAGCAGGCAGCCAGCCCATTATACCAGCGGCCCCAGGCGCAAACAATGAAGAGCCTGACCCTGGCCATCCCCCCTCGTATGACCCTGCTCGCGCTGGTCCTGGTCGCCGGCGTGCTCTCCGGCTGTGCCGGCCCCGAAGCGACGGCCGGCGCCGTCAACGTGGTGCTCGAAGCGGACGGCAAGCGGCGCTCGGTCTCGATACCCGCCGGTTCGACGGTGCAGCAGGCGCTGGAGGCGGCCGGCGTCACCCTGGGCGAACTGGATCGCGTCCAGCCCCCGGGCTACACCGTGATCGCCGAGAACACCGAGATCCAGGTCACGCGCGTCGAGGAGCGTTTTGAGATCGAAACCAACGTCCTGCCCTTCGAACGGCAGACCGTGCGCAATGAGGCCCTGCCCGCCGGCGAGACGCGCCTGATCCAGCCCGGCGAGAATGGCCTGCAGGAGATCACCTATCGCGTCGTGATCGAGGAGGGCAAAGAGGTATCGCGCACACCGGTCAAAGCGGCCGTCATCCAACAACCGAAACCGGAAATCATCATGGTCGGCGCTCAGAGTCTCTACGCACCGGTCCCATTGGAAGGGATTCTGGCCTACGCCGCCGGCGGCAATGCGTGGGTCATGCGCGGCGACAGCGGCAACCGTCGTCCCATCATCGTCGCCGCCGACCTGGACGGACGCGTCTTCAAGCTCTCGCCCGACGGCCGCTGGTTGCTCTTCACCCTGGCGGTGGAGGACGACGAGCAGGTACTCAACCGCCTATACGTGGTCTCCACGACCGAATCCGACGCGCAGCCCATCGATCTGGGCGTTGAGAACGTGGTTCACTTCGCCGACTGGTCGCCCACCCTTCCCTCCTTCACCGTGGCCTACTCCACCGTCGAACCCAGCCCGTCCCCGCCTGGGTGGCAGGCCAACAACGATCTGCAGATGGTGACCTTCACATCCTCCGGGCACGTCGTCCGGCGGCGCACGCTCATCCCCTCCAACGCCGGGGGGCAATATGGCTGGTGGGGTACCTCGTACACCTGGGCCGCCGACGGCCTGCGCCTGGCCTACGCGCAGGCCGACAGCGTGGGATACGTCGATCTGCGCGAGCCGGATTTCATCCCGCTGCTGGAATTCGTCCCCTTTCAGACCGGCGGCGATTGGGCCTGGGTGCCGACGGTCTCCTGGGGGCCGCGCGGCGAGACTCTCTACCTGGTCGGCCACGGCGCGCCGGTGGGCCTGGAGAGCACGGCCGCCTCGCCCGTCTTCGACCTGACCGCCCTGCCGCTCGATCTGGGGACGCCGCTCCCGCTCGTCGAGCGCGCCGGCATGTTCGCCTCGCCTTCCGCCTTCGACACGCGCGACGCGGACACGCCTGAGCCGGTGCTCGGCCTGGCATATCTCCAGGCCCGCAACGCGCTCGAGAGCGAGGACAGCGGCTACGACCTGATGCTGATCGACTGGGATGGCAGCAACCGCCGGCACCTCTTCCCCGCCATCGGCGAGCCAGGGCTCGAACCACAGCACGTCGTATGGTCGCCCTCCGGCGATCGCATCGCACTGCAGTACAGGGGAGACCTGTGGCTGGTGGACGTGGCCACCGGTGTCGGTCAACCGCTCACCGCCGACGGGCAGGTCGTGGCCTTGGATTGGAAATCGCGATAGGAATGGTGGCGCCTGCGGGCGCCGCCACAAGATGGAGGTTCATGTGCGTATTCTGGTAACCGGCGGAGCCGGATTCATCGGCTCCCACCTCTGCGACAGGCTCCTGGCCGAAGGGCACCAGGTCGTGGTGGTCGACAATCTGATCACCGGCAACGTCGAGAACATCGCTCACCTGGCCGGGCGCGATGACTTCCACTTCATCAGGCATGACGTTTCCAATTTCATCTTCATCCCGGGCGAACTGGACGCCGTGCTGCATCTGGCCTCCCCCGCCAGCCCCAACCCGACCTCGCCTTTCGGCTATCCCCAGCTCCCCATCCAGACCCTCAAGGTCGGCGCATTGGGCACCCACAACGCCCTCGGCGTGGCGCGGGCCCACAACGCCCGCTTCCTGCTGGCCAGCACCTCCGAGGTCTACGGCGATCCCCAGGTCCACCCCCAGCGTGAGGATTATTGGGGTCACGTCGATCCCATCGGCCCGCGCTCCGTCTACGACGAGGCGAAGCGCTTCGCCGAGGCCATCACCATGGCCTATCATCGCTATCACGGATTGGACACACGCATCGCGCGCATCTTCAACACCTATGGGCCGCGCATGCGCTTGGACGACGGCCGCGTCGTCCCCAACTTCATCTGCCAGGCGCTGCGCGGCGAACCGCTGACCATCTACGGCGACGGATCGCAGACGCGCAGTTTCTGCTACGTGGACGATCTGGTCGACGGGCTCTACCGCCTGCTCACTTCCGATTACCACGAGCCCGTCAACCTGGGCAACCCCGTTGAGATGACCATCAGCGAACTGGCAGCTGCCATCAACCGCCTCACGCGCAACCAGGCCGACGTGCAAATCCTTCCCGACCGCCGCGACAAGGCCGACCCACAGCGCCGCCGCCCGGACATCAGCCGCGCCAAGCAGGTCCTGGACTGGCAGCCCACGGTGGATCTTGAAGCCGGCCTGAGCAAAACCATCGCCGACTTTCGCGCGCGCCTATGACGCTGTCCAAGGCCCGCCTGCGGCGTGAGTTCACCCGGTTCGCCAAGTTCACCGTCGTCGGCACCATCGGCGCCGTGGTGGACTTCGGCACTTTCAACCTGCTCACTGCCCTGCTCAGGGTATGGTACGTCTTCTCGGGGATGGTTTCCTTCAGCATGGCCGTCCTGAGCAATTTCATCTGGCACCGCTATTGGATTTACCCCGACTCACGCAGCAAACCCCTTGGGCAACAGGCTCTGCAGTTCGCGCTGGTCAACCTGGTGGGGTTGGCTATCCGCATGCCCATTCTCTTCTTCACGGAGCGCCCGATGATCGCGCTCGCCGATCAGGCCCTGGCATGGCTGCCGGCTCCCCTGCTCGCCCTGGCCCCCACCGCCCTCACGCGCGACAGTACCTTGCTCGGCCACAACCTGGCATTGGCCACCGCGGTCGTCGTCGTGCTCTTCTGGAATTTCTCCGTCAATCGCTTCTGGACCTATTCCGACGTGGAGTGAACACGCAAGGCGGCCTGCGCAAGTTCCTCGCTCGCGAAAGGATCCCGAAGTCGGCGGTTATCATGGCGCATGACGCGGGCCGGCGGCCAGGCCCTTTTGCTGCCGGGCAGCTTTCGCTGCCCTCCCGCTGCCGCTATAATTGAGGTCATCCATATACCCTGTGAAGAGGCTCATGTCGGAAAAATTGAAGGTCAAGCCCATTCCCATCTACACCACCCCTGGAGACTGGTCGGCGCTCCTGGTCTTCCCCTATATCTACAACACGATCGGCGAGTGGATCGGCTGGGTGACACCCGACCGGCAGGTCTTCGACGTGGACGGCATCTACGTCGGCTACCTCACCGATGAACCTCGCATCCTGCGCAAGCGCATCATCGACGGCCCCCTGGCGCGCCGCACCCCCCCGCCGCCTCCGAGCCGCATTCGGCCGCCGGCCACCGTTCCTCTGCCGCCCATGATGGCCGAATTGCCTTTTGAAGTCATCGACGTACTGGACGAGGAGCCCGACCGACTCCACACCTCGGATGCGGGCGAGCTGCGGGAGGACATGGATTGAAGCCGGAAGCGATCCCGGAGGCCAAGCCCGTCAAGGCCTCGCGCATCACGCTCAGCCAATTGATGCAGCCCGAACATGCCAACCTGCGCGGCGACGTCCACGGCGGCTGGATCATGAAGCTGGCCGACGAGGCCGGCGCGCTGGCCGCCATGCGCCACGCCCAGTGCCGGGTCGTCACCGTGGCCATCGACCAGATGCGCTTCCACCAGCCCATCCGCATCGGCGACCTGGTCACTCTCAAAGCCGAGGTCACCTACGTGGGGCGCACCTCCATGGAAACGCGCGTCCAGGTCATCGCCGAGGACCCCATCACGGGCCGCCAGACCCACACCAACACCGCCTACCTGGTCTACGTGGCGCTGGATGACCAACGCCGCCCCAGGCCCGTCCCGCGCCTGGTCCCCGAGACCGAGGAGGAGATCCGGCGCATGGAGGCCGGCGCGCATCGTCAGGCCTATCGCCTGGCCCAGCGCGAGGGCGATCCCCAGGAGGCTGTTCCTTGACCGGCGGCATTCAGACGCTTACCGACCTGCTCGATCGCGTCAGCGCCAAGCGCTTCCTGGAGGCACCGCCTCCCGAAGACCTGGGCATTGCCGAGCAATTGCCCTTCCCTTTCCTGGCCATCGTCGGCCAGCAGGAGATGAAGCTGGCCCTGCTCCTGGCCCTGATCAACCCCAACGTCGGCGGCGCCCTGCTCATCGGTCCGCGCGGCACCGGCAAGACCACCGCCGTGCGCGGCCTGGTGGACCTGTTGCCCGATGTGCCCCGCAGCCGTTGCACGTACGGCTGCCTGCCGGAAGACGTCGAGGCCGGCGGCATCGACGCCGTCTGCCCTGATTGCGCCCAGCGCTACGCGCAGGGCGAAGCATTGACCTATATGGACCGCGTGCGGTTGATCGAGCTGCCGCTCAATTCTCGCCTGGAGGACGTCGTAGGCGGCCTGGACGAGCGCGCCGCCGTCCACAACCGCCTGCGCCTCAGCCGCGGCATCCTGGCCCGCGCCGATCGCAACCTGCTCTACGTGGACGAGGTCAACCTGCTGGCCGACGACATCGTCGACGCCATCCTCGACGCGGCAGCGCAGGGAAGCTACCCCGTTCATCGCGGCCCTCTGGTGGCGACCTATCGGGCGCGTTTCGTGCTCATCGGCTCCATGAACCCGGAGGAGGGCCGCCTGCGCCCCCAGATCCTGGACCGCTTCGGCCTGCGCGTCGTCCTGCGCGGTCTGAGCGAGCCTGCCGATCGCATGGAGGCTTACCACCGCTCCGTGGCCTTCCGTAACAACCCGCGCCAGGTGATCGCCGACTACGCCGAGGCGACGCAGGCAGCGCGGCGCGAACTGATCGCCGCCCGCCAGGCCCTGCCCGCGGTCACGTTGACGCGGCAGGCCGAGCGCTTCGGCCTGCGCCTGATCCAGGAACTCGGCATCGACTCCCTGCGCGCCGAGATCACACTCTTCGAAGCGGCGCGCGCCTACGCCGTCGCCGACGGCCGCACGAAAGCCTCTCCCGCAGACGTACGCACCGTCGCGCCCCTGGCCCTGCGCCTGAGACGTTCGAGCTTCATGCGCGACTTCTTCGCCTCACAGGGCGAGGAAGAAAGCGAGTTGGCCGATCTGCTCGAGAAACTGAAGCGGCGCAAAGCCCGCAAGCCGATCAAGAAACCGCGCGCCAAGTCCTGAGCGAAAAACAGCAAGGGGCTGGCAAATGCCAGCCCCTTGGCGATGATGTCGAACGAATGGATGGGAGAAGCCTACTTCATATGCTGCTCTATGTAGGCCACGGCTTCGCCTACGGTGGTGATCTTCTGCGCATCCTCGTCGGAGATCTCCCCGCCGAACTTCTCCTCAAAAGCCATGATCAGTTCGACCAGATCCAGAGAATCGGCTTCCAGTTC
>JAJRUD010000211.1 GCA_024277995.1 Chloroflexota bacterium | reverse complement strand
GCTCAAGGTGATCGCCCCCTGGCGCGAGTGGCACATCCGCTCGCGCGAGGACGCGCTGGCCTACGCCAAGCAGCACAACGTCCCCGTGCAGGCCACAGAACGCTCCATCTACAGCCGCGACCGCAACCTGTGGCACCTCTCGCACGAGGGCGGCTTGCTGGAAGACCCGGCCGCCGAGCCCGAGGAATCCATGTACCTGTGGACCACCGCGCCCGAGCAGGCCCCCGATGAACCGGATGTGGTGCAGATCGACTTCGAGGCCGGGGTGCCCGTGCGTGTGAACGGCGAAGCGCTGCCGCCGGCCGCACTGGTGGCGCGCCTGAACGAACTGGGTGCGCGCCACGGCGTGGGCCGCGTCGACATGGTCGAGAACCGTCTGGTGGGCATGAAGTCGCGCGGCGTGTACGAGACCCCCGGCGGCACCATTCTCTACGCCGCCCATCGTGAGCTGGAATCGCTGTGTCTGGATCGCGACACCATGCACTACAAAGAACAGGTGGCGCTGCGCTACGCCGAGCTGGTCTACTTCGGCAAGTGGTTCACCACCCTGCGCGAGGGCCTGCAGGCCTTCATCAGCGAGACCCAGCGCAACATCACCGGCTGGGTGCGCATCAAGCTCTACAAGGGCTCGCTGACCGTGCTGGGACGCCACAGCCCCAACAGCCTCTATCGCGAGGACTTCGCCACTTTCGGCGCCGACGATGTGTACGACCAGTCCGATGCCGAGGGCTTCATCAACCTCTTCGGCCTGCAGATGAAGGTGAAGGCCATGATGGAGGTGAGCGAAGGCGGCCGCACGCGCTACGCCGCGCCCGATTATTCAAAGTTCAAGAGGGATTAGCAGACCCATCAGGAGCGAGCCCATGGAATGGATCGCGACGGGCAGCGTCACCACCCCGGCCGGCTTCGAGGCCGCCGCAGCCGCCTGCGGTTTGAAAGGATCGGGCGGGCTGGACCTGGCGTTGATCGTCGCCCGGGATGAATGCAGCGCGGCGGGAGTCTTCACCCGCAACCAGGTCCAGGCCGCGCCGGTGCTGCTCGACCGGGAGGTCCTGGCCAGCAACCCTGCAGGCATACGCGGCGTGGTGGCCAACAGCGGCTTTGCCAACGCCTGCACCGGCCCGGCCGGCCTGCAGGCAGCGCGGGCCATGCAGCGCCTGGCGGCGGAAGCCCTGGGCTGCCGCCCGGAGCAGGTGCTGGTGCTTTCCACCGGCATCATCGGGCCGCTGCCCGACCTGGAGAAGGTGGCGCGCGGCGTGCAACAGGCCGCTCAGAATCTCTCCCCGCAGGGAGGCCCCGCCGCGGCGCGCGCCATCATGACCACCGACACCCGCCCCAAGTCGCGCGCGCTGCGCATCGAACTGCCGGCAGGCACGGTGACCCTGGGGGGCGTCGCCAAGGGCGCCGGCATGATCCACCCCGACATGGCCACCATGCTGGCTGTGCTGACCACCGACGCCCGCCTCGCCGCTCCCCTGCTGCAGGCATCGCTGACCCGGGCAGTGGCGAACTCCTTCAACCGCATCTCCGTGGACGGCGACACCAGCACCAACGACACCGTGCTGCTGCTGGCCGACGGCGCCAGCGGTGCGGCGGTCGAAGGGGAGCAGGCGATCGCGGCCTTCGACCAGGGTCTGCTGGCGCTCTGCACCGCCCTGGCCCAGGACATCGTACGCGACGGCGAGGGCGCCTCGAAGTTCGTCACCATTACCGTCAGCGGGGCGCGCCGTGAAGCCGAGGCCCTGCAAATCGCACGTACCATCGCCACCTCACCATTGGTGAAGACCGCCTTTGCCGGCGGCGACCCCAACTGGGGACGGGTGCTGGCTGCCGCGGGGCGGGCCGGAGTCTCGCTCGACCCCTCCCGGCTGGCCCTGAGAATAGGAGCCGGCGCGCAGGCCGATCTGCCCATCGTGGTGCGCGGAGCCCCCGTCGCCTACGATCCGCTCGCCGCCGCGGCCATCTTCGCCCGCGATGAATTCTGCATCCATCTCGACCTCGGCCTGGGCGAAGACACAGCCACGGCCTGGACCTGCGACCTGACGCATGAGTACGTGACGATCAATGCGGAGTATCATACGTAGGAGGAGGGAATCAGGGATCAGGGATTCGAGAACAGGAAAGGGTCGGCGCGGGGCTATGGCCCCCGAAGAAGCCCCCCTCCCGACTTGAGACTTGAGATTTGAGACCTGTGTCCTGCGTCTTGCTCCCTGCGTCTTGTGTCCTGCACGCATCACGCCCGGCGCTTGAGCCATCCCATGAGACGCCGCGATGAAAGGCGAAGGTGACTTCCCATGAAGCTGTGGGGCGGCCGAATGAGCAAAGAGACCGATGAACTGCTGCAGCGGCTGAACGCCAGCCTGCCCTTCGATATCCGGCTCTATCGGGAGGACATTCGGGGCAGCCAGGCCTGGGCGCGCGCCCTGGCCCAGGCCGGGGTGCTGAGCCAGCCGGAGGCGCAGGCACTGGTGGAGGGGCTGGCGCAGGTGCTGCAGGAGTTCGAAGCCGGGGACTTCCAACCCGCCCCCGGCGACGAGGATATCCATACCGCCGTTGAGCGCCGCCTGACGGAGCTCATCGGCCCCGTGGCGGGCAAGCTGCACACCGGCCGCAGCCGCAACGACCAGGTGGCCACCGACTTCCGTCTGTGGGTCATGCGCGCCTGCGACGACCTGCAGGGCGACGTGCAGGACCTGGCCCAGGCGCTGCTGGAACGTGCCGAGGAGCACCTGGAAGCGCCCATGCCCGGCTACACCCACCTGCAGCGCGCCCAGCCGATCACCTGGGGTCACTGGATGCTCTCCCATTTCTGGCCCCTGCTGCGCGACCGCGGCCGCCTGCGCCAGGCTCGCACCGCCGCCGGCGTGCTCCCGCTGGGCTCCGGCGCCCTGGCCGGCACGTCATATCCCATCGACCGCCAGGCCCTGGCACGCGAGCTGGGTTTCGACTCGGTCTCCTCCAACAGCATCGACGCCGTCAGCGATCGCGATTTCGCCCTGCAGTTCCTCTTCGCCTGCGCGCTGCTGGGCGTGCACCTGAGCCGTCTGGCGGAGCAGATGATCCTCTTCAGCAGCGCCGAGTTCGGCTTCGTCGAACTGGACGACGCCTACAGCACCGGCTCCAGCCTGATGCCGCAGAAGAAGAACCCGGACCCGCTGGAACTGGCGCGGGGCAAGGTTGGCCGGCTGGTCGGCCACCTGAGCGGCCTGCTCACCACTCTGAAGGGCCTGCCTTCGGCCTACGACAAGGACCTGCAGGAGGACAAGGAGCCGCTTTTCGACGCCTACGACACCTTGCGTGCCCTGCTGCCCGTGCTGGCCGGACTGCTGCGCACGCTGCAGGTGCATCCCGGGCGCATGGCAGCGGCGCTGGACCCGGCCATGCTGGCCACCGACCTCGCCGATTACCTGGTGGGCAAAGGCATCCCCTTCCGCCAGGCCCACGAATTGGTGGGGCGGGCGGTGCGCCTGGCGGAGGCGCGCGGCGCTGGCATCCACGAACTGGAGCTGCCGGCGCTGCGCGAGATCAGCGCCGCTTTCGATGAGGACGTGGCCCGGGTCTTCGACGTGGAGGCCGCCCTGGCGCGGCGCGGCGCTGAAGGCGGCACCGCGCCGGAGGCGGTGCGCCGCCAACTGCAAGCCGCCCGCCGGGCGCTGGCGGGCTGAGGCGCGCGGGCATCTGCTATTACCTTAACCCAGGTGTCTTTTCTCTTGACTTGCGCGCGAGAAGGAATACTGCTAGAATAACCAAAGATATTGGTTATACAACCCAGAATTTTGGTTATATAACCAATATCTTTGGTTATTTATTCCGGGAGATTGGGCAATATTATGTTGGAACCGATTCTTGGGTCCGAAAACAAAGAGCGCGTCTTGATCTTTCTCATCGCGCGGAATGAAGGGTACCCGACCGAAATAGCTAACTTCTTTGATATTGATCTTTATGGAATCCAGAATCAATTAGACACATTGGAATACGGCGGCGTCTTGATCAGCCGCAAGGTGGGGCGTACACGGGTATACAGCTTCAATCCGCGCTATCCGTTTCTAAAGGAACTCAAGGCCTTGTTGGAGAAGGCATTCTCTTTCTACCCTGAGGAAGAGCGAGAGCGGCTTGTGATGATCAGAAGGAGGCCAAGACGACGGGGCAAGCCGCTATGAAGGCTGTCGGAGAAATGACCGCCGCGGAACTCGCCGCGTTTGTGCAGTCCCATCTTCGCACGCGCGGTATCGAGGTGATCCTGTCCGGCGGCGCAGCCGTCGCAATCTATAGTCGCGGCAGGTACGTCTCAGGAGACCTGGACTTGGTCAACGCACGCTTCACGAAAAGATCAGCAATCAGGGAGGCCATGCAGGAAATCGGATTTCGCGAAGTGGGACGGCACTTCGAACATCCCGAAACAGACCTCTTCGTCGAATTTCCAGCCGGACCATTGTCCGTGGGCGAAGAACCCATAGGCAAGGTAGATGAGATAGAGCTTGCGACTGGAACCCTGAGGTTGATATCGCCACTGGATTGCGTTAAAGACAGACTAATGGCCTATTACTTTTGGAGCGATCAACAATGCCTGTACCAGGCTTCACTGGTGGTCCAGGAGCGCCATGTTGATCTTAATAAACTCAGGAGATGGTCTGAAACCATAGGCGAAGCTGATGAGTTCGAGAGAATAGAGGCGAAGCTCAGGGGTAAGACATCCTGACGAAGCTTGTCGCTAGGTCTCACGGGCATGATGGACGCGCCTGATCCATGTCGAGAGAGCACTCGATAGAGCCCCTGAGCATCCATCCGCAGCGTCATCAGCGCGTGCTATACTGCCATTCGAAGGAGGCATCATGCCCCTGGATATCATCGTCGGCGCCCAATGGGGCGATGAGGGCAAGGGCCGCATCACCGACCTGTTGGCCGCAGAGGCGCAGGTCGTGGCCCGCTACAGCGGGGGGGACAACGCCGGGCACACCGTGACCGTCGGCGAGCAGCTCTTCCAGCTCCACCTGATCCCCTCCGGCATCGTCCACCCCCACACCCGCTGCTTCATGGGCGGCGGGATGGTGGTCAACCCCGAGACCCTGATCCAGGAGATCGATCGGCTCGACGCGCTGGGCGTGGACGTCTCACCCAAGCGCCTGAAGCTCTCCACCGCGGCGCACATCGTCACCCCCGCCCACCGCGCCCTGGACGGCGCCGAGGAGGCGCGTCGCGGCGGGCGCGAGCTCGGCACCACGCGCCGCGGCATCGGCCCGGCCTACACCGACAAGGCCGCCCGGCGCGGCCTGCGCGCCGGGCTCATGCGCGACCCTGCCTCCTTCGCCCGGCAGGTGGCCCAACAGGTGCAGGCCGCCGGCGAAATGCTGGAAAAGGTCTACGGCCTGCAAGCGCCCGACCCGGCGGAGGCCGCCGAGCTCTATGGTGCCCTGGCCGAGCGCCTGCGCCCCTACCTGGCCGACGTCGGCGCCCTGGTCGGCCAGGCCCTGCAGGCCGGCGAGACCGTCCTCGCCGAAGGCGCCCAGGGCACCTTGCTCGACCTGGACCTCGGCACCTATCCCTACGTCACCAGCTCGCACCCCACCGCCCCCGGCGCGCTGCTTGGCCTGGGGGTGGGCGCGCGACAACTGCGCCGCGTGCTGGGTGTGGCCAAGGCCTTCCAGACACGCGTCGGTGCCGGCCCCTTCCCCACGGAATTGCAGGGCGCCATCGCCGACCGGCTGCGCGGCACCGGCGAGCACCCCTGGGACGAGTTCGGCACCACCACCGGCCGCCCGCGGCGCTGCGGCTGGCTCGACGGCGTACTGCTGCGCTACGCGAGCCGCGTCAACGGGCTCACCGAACTGGCCATCACCAAGCTGGACATCCTCACCGGACTGGATCCGCTGCGGATCTGCCTGGCCTACCAGCAGGACGGGGAACGCCACAACGATCTTCCCGACTCCGCTGCCGACCTGTCGGAGTTCACTCCGGTCTACGAAGACCTTCCAGGCTGGCAGGCCGACCTCTGGCAGGCGCGCCGCTGGGAGGATTTGCCCCCCCAGGCACAGGCCTACGTGGAACGCATCGAGGCCCTGAGCGGCCTGCCCGTGCGACTGATATCCGTGGGTCCGGAGCGCGAACAGATCATCCAGCGCGACACACGCGAGGTCGACTCCCCTTATTAATGGGCACGGTTCGTGTCGTACAGACGTAGCATGCTGCATCTCTACGACACGACTGCGAGCCCGCGCCGTGAGATCGCCCATCGCGCTTCCCTTCGGTTATAATCGCCCCCACGAATCACAGTCCGCAGACTTCTGGCTCCAAGACCGGACCGTCATCAGATCCGCCGCCTGTTTCGCCCCGCGCGGCGTCTACAGGAGCGCTCCACTTGCCCTTCAGATCCTCCAGGACCGCCCGCAAGCGTATCCTCGGCGCACTGGCGCTGCTGGCCCTGCTGGGGCTCTTCGCCTATCGGACCCCCTTCGTCCAGGACCGGGTCGGCTGGCGCATAGCCGAGCTCCAGGCGCGCATAAAGTACGCCCTCTCGCCGCCCGAGGAGGCCGTCTTCACCCCCAATCCGACCCTGGTCTCGATTGTTGAGGCCACCTTCGAGGCCCTGACGCCCACCCCCACGCAGACGGCTACCCCGGGGCCGACGGCCAGCGCCACGCTCACTCCGACCCCGACCGTCGAACCCACCCCGCTGCCGGACAGCATTCAGTTGAACGGCGTGCGCCACGAATATCAGAATTGGAACAACTGCGGCCCCGCTACGCTCGCCATGGCGCTCTCCTACTGGGGCTGGCAGGGAGACCAGCGCCCCATCGCCGAATTCACCAAGCCCAATCCACGCGATAAGAACGTCATGCCCTACGAATTGGCGGCCTTCGTCGAGGAAGAGACCCCCTACCGCGTGATCGTGCGCGCCGGAGGCGACCTGGACCTGCTCAAGCGCTTCATGGCCGCCGGCCTGCCGGTGATCATCGAGAAGGGATTCGAGGGCGCCGGTTTCAAGGGCTGGATGGGGCACTACGAATTGCTCACCGGCTACGATGACGCCCGCGAGAGGTTCACCGCCCAGGACTCTTACATCATGCCCGACCTGCCCGTGCCCTACGCCCTGGTCGAGCAGTATTGGCGCCATTTCAACTACACCTACCTGGTGGTCTACCCCGCCGAGCGCGAGGCCGAGGTGCTGGCGCTGCTGGGGCCCCAGGCGGACGAGACCGCCAACTGGCAGTACACCGCCCAGCGCGCCTCCGATGAGATCTTCACCCTCGACGGGCGCGAGGCCTTCTTCGCCTGGTTCAACCGCGGCACCAGCCTGGTGGCGCTGCAGGATTACGCCGGAGCGGCGGCGGCTTTCGACGAAGCCTTCCAGGCCTATGCTGCTCTGGACCCCGAAATCCGGCCCTGGCGCATCTTCTGGTACCGTACCGAACCCTACTGGGCCTATTTCTACACCGGCCGCTATTACGACGTGATCAATCTGGCCACGCAAACCCTGGACAACATGAGCGAGCCGGTGCTCGAGGAGAGCTATTACTGGCGCGCCCTGGCGCGCGAGGCGCTCGGAGATACCGCTGGGGCCATCGCGGACCTGCGCACGAGCCTGGAGTACCATCCCGGCTTCGGCCCCAGCCTGTACCAGTTGAACCGCCTGGGAGCCACGCCCTAGCCATGGGAACCGGATGACCACCCCATGAACACTGCCCCACCACCCGCCGCGCCCCGCCGCCGTCTCTCCCACGTCGCCCGCTCGTCGCTGCTCATCGCCGCGCTCTTCGGCGTGGATAAGGCCCTGGGTCTCTTCCGCCAGGTGGTCATCGGCCGCCAGTTCGGCGTCAGCGCCGCGCTGGACGCCTTCAACGCCGCCAATAACCTGCCCGACCTGCTCTTCGCTCTCATCTCCGGCGGCGCGCTGGCCATCGCCTTCATCCCCGTGTTGTCCCAATCCCTGGAAGAGGAGGGCCGCCAGGCCCTGTGGGCGCTCTTCAGCCGCGTGGCCAACATCGCTTTCCTGATCACCGGCGGCCTGGCGCTGGTCATCGCCTTCTTCGCCGATTCGCTGGTGCGCGCCGAACTGGGCGTGGCCCCCGGCTTCACGCCCGAACTCCAGTCGCTCGTGGCCGACCTGATGCGCCTCAACCTGCTGGCGACGCTGCTGTTCTCCATCAGCGGGCTGGTGAGCGCCGGATTACAGGCCAACCAGCACTTCTTGCTCCCCGCCCTGGCCCCCATCCTCTACGACGTGGGGCAGATAATCGGCGCGCTGGTGCTGGCACCTGAGGTCGGCTATCAGGTGGCCGGCCTCAGCCTGCCGGCCGCCGGCCTGGGCGTCCACGGCCTGGTGTACGGCGTCATCCTGGGCGCGGCGCTGCACCTGGCCATCCAGGTCCCCGGCCTGCTGCGCTTCGGCTTCCGCTGGGCGCCGCGGCTGGGCCTCGAACACCCCGGCGTGCACCGGGTGGCGAAATTGCTGGGCCCCCGCATCCTGACTATCGGCGCCTTTCAATTGATCTTCGTCATGCAGGACAACCTGGCCTCGCGCCTCGATGTGGGATCGGTGACGGCCCTGGCCTACGGCTGGCTCATCATGCAGGTGCCAGAAACCATGGTGGGCACGGCGCTGGGCATCGCCATCCTGCCCACCCTGTCGGAGCACTTCGCCCGCGGCGACGACGTCGCCTTCCAGGACAGCGTAGCACGCGCCGTGCGCGCCCTGCTGGCGCTTACGGTCCCCGCCGCGCTGCTGCTCGCGGTGGGGGTCGAACCATTGGTGCAGGGGGCCTTCGGTTTCGATCTGCGCGGCACGCAACTGGTAGCCTGGGCGGCACGGGCCTACCTGGTGGGCCTGGTGGGGCATTCCCTACTGGAGGTGGCGGCGCGCGCCTGGTATGCACGGCAAGACGCTCGCACGCCGTTGCTGGCCTCGGCGCTCAGCGCCGCCATCTTCGTCGCCCTGAGCACCGCCCTCTTCCGCCCCATGGGCGCGGCCGGTGTGGGCCTGAGCAACAGCCTGGCCTTCACCGCCGAGGCCCTGCTCCTGCTGGCCCTGCTGGCGCGGCGCTTCCCGGCCGTGTTGCGTCAGGGGCGGGTGCTGGCGCGCGTCGGCCTGGGATCAGCCCTGGGGGCCGCACTCACCTATCTGGCCATGCAGACCCTGCCCCTGCCGCCGCTCTTCGCCGCCGTGGCTGCCATGCTCCTCGGCGGCCTGCTGGCGCTGCCCTTCCTCTGGCCCGAGCTGCGCGAGCTCGTGCGGCTGTAGCGGGCGGGTCTCCTCACATCCACCATCAATTTGGAGTCGTCAGGAGACTGTCTGAGGCTGCGCCGCGGCGCAGCCCAATCTGCCGCGGCCTGGAGCGGAAGCCGAGACTAGGCGTCCCCCTGGCCCCACGGCCGGATGAAGTCCTCCGGTTCCACGCCCAGGGCGTCTGCCAGGCGCGTGATGTAATTGAAGTAGCCGATCACCTGCACCGCGTCGTGGATGGCACGGTCATCCAACCCATGGGCGCGCAGCGCCTCCAGGTCGGCCGGGATCATGTCGCGCTGATGGTGGGTGAGCTTGACGGCGAACTCGCACAGCGCGCGGTCCACGGGGGTGAGCGGCGCCGAACGCCAGCCGCGGACCACAGCGTGCACGTAGGCGTCGGCCTGCGCCGGGTCTTCGATCACCTTGCCGACCTCTTCACGGAGGTCGTGTGCATGGGCCTGGGTTCAATAGAAGCAGCCCAGCTCGGCCGCGACCACGGTGGCCAGCAGCTCGCGCTGGGAACGCGTCAGCGGCGAAGGGCCCATCATGACGCTCATGTAGAAGCGGATACTGTCGCGCAGCACCTCGGGGTTGAGGCTCATGACGTGCACGATGTGCCACACGCGCCCGGCGCGTCTCAGCGCGTCATCGAAAAGGCGCTTGAGCAAGCCTGTAGCCTGCCCGATGGGAACCTGCTCGATCCAGGGCATGCCGCTATCCTAGCACGAGGCCCAGGCTGCTTCAAGCCGCGGGCCATTGCCTCTCACTGCCCTATCACGGGCGAAGAAGACCAATGGAGACGTTGCATGCAACGTCTCCATTGATGACCCATGAAAAAGCCTCCCGCAGGTCTCAGACCTGCGGGAGGCATCTGTGTTGCTTTGGGTGTGGCTATTCCTTCTCGTAGGGCAGGCCGTCGGCGGCGGGCATTTGCGCCCGTCCCACAACGCCAGCCAGCACGATCATGGTAGCGATATAGGGTGCCATGAGCATGAATTCGGAGGGTATCTTCACCTGCAGGATTGCCAGCTTGGAGGCCATGGAGTCGGCGAATCCGAAGAGCAGGCCGGCGCCGAAGGATCCGAAGGGGGTCCAGTTGCCGAAGATCATGGCCGCCAGGCTGATGAAACCGCGCCCGGCGGTCATCACCTCGTCGAAGCGGCCCACGGAGCCCAGGGTGAAGTAGCCCCCGCCAAAGCCAGCCATCATGCCGCCCAGGATGACGGCCATGTAGCGCGTGCGGAAGACGTTGATACCCAGCGTGTCCGCCGCCTTGGGGTGCTCACCCACCGAGCGCAGGCGCAACCCCCAGCGGGTGTAGAACAACGCCACGTGGAGCAGGATCAAGAAGAAGAAAGTGGCGTACACGAAGAGGTTATGGTTGAAGAGGATGGGCCCGATGAGCGGAATGCGCGACAGGCCGGGCACGGGCCAGGGCTGGAAAATGCCGGGGTTGTTCAGGTTCTGATACACCTGCAGGAACTTGGAGGAGATGTAGGAAGTCATCCCGGTGGCGAAGATGTTGATCACCGTGCCCGAGACGATCTGGTCCGTCATGTAGGTGATGGAGAGCACGGCGTGCACCAGGGCCAACAGGGCGCCGGCGGCCACGGCAGCCAGCAGGCCCAGCCACAGGCTGCCGGTGACGCTGCCCACCAGAGCCCCCATCATGGCCCCGGAAAGCATCATGCCCTCGATGGCGATGTTCACCACGCCGGCACGCTCGCAAAGCACACCCGACATGGCCCCCAGGGTCAAGGGCACGGCCTTCACCAGAGTGGTGTTCATCAGTCCGCCCAGGTTGAGCGACTTGTCGGCCGCGGCCCACACCAGGAAGCCAAAGATGAAGATGCCCGCCACCAGGCCCAGCACCAGGTTGGTCCAGCGGCCGAAGCCGCGCGCCAGCTGCACCCCGCCCAGGACGACGCTGACCATCGCCAGCGCGTAGAGCGCGGCGGCGGAGGGCACCCGCCAGTCGGGCAACACGACCTCCGAGCCGCCCGGCGTGAGGGCGAAGGTGGTCACCTGATCGGCGCCCGTCTGCCGGGCGAAGATCAGCCAGATGGCGAAGCCGAATACCAGGAAGACGATCCCCATCACCCGCTGGCGGGTCGGGGAGACGATCTCGACCTGTCTGCGCAATGCCGTGGTCGTCATAGCTCAGCCCCCCCAGCCGCGGATGAAGACGCCTTCTTCAGCCTCGACCGGCACCCGCAGTCGATAGATGGTGCGGATGATGGCCGGCGCGGCGATGAAGGCCAGGATCAGCGCCTGCAGCACGGAAATGATGTCGATGGGAATGCCCGCCACCACCTGCATGCGTGTGGCGCCGTTGCGAAGCGTGCCGAAGAGCAGGGAGGCCAGCACCACGCCCAGGGGGTGGCTCTTGCCCAGCAGGGCCAGGGCGATGCTGTCGAACCCATAACCCGAGGAGAAGGCCATCGCCAGGTTGTGGTTTAACCCCAGCACCTCGTTCGTCCCGGCCAGCCCGGCCAGCGCCCCCGAGAGGGACATGGCCACCATGATGCTGGCAACGCTGTTCATACCGGCGTAGCGGGCTGCGCTGGGGTTGGCGCCCACCGTGCGCAGGGTGAAGCCCCAGGTAGTGCGGAAGAGCAGCCAATAGACCATGTAGGCCACCGCCAGGGCGATGAAGAACCCCAAGTGGAAGCGAATGGGATACTCGAAGAAGCGCGGCAGCATGGCCGATTCCTGGATGGTGGGGCTCACCGGGTTGAAGGAGTCCGGGCGCTTCATCGGCCCGCTCAGCAGCCAGTCGCTCAGGCGGAAGGCAACGTAGTTCATCATGATGGTGTTGATGACCTCGTGGCCGCCGGTCTTGGCCTTGAGCCAACCGGGGATGAAACCCCACAGCGCGCCGCCCAGCGCACCGGCCAGCAATGCCAGCGGGATATGGATGATAGCCGGCAGCCCGGTGATGCTGTAGCCCACGAAGGCGGCGAAAATGGCCCCTACGAAGAGCTGGCCCTCGGCGCCGATGTTGAACAGGCCGGCTTTGAAACCCAGCGCCACCGAGAGACCAGCGAAGATGTAGGGCGTGGAGGCCACCAGGCTCTCCAGGAAGGGGTTGAAGGCGCGGCGGATGGCCAGCTCATCACCGCTCTGCAGCGCGGTGATGATGCGCACCGGGTCACCGATGGAGCCGGCGAAGAGCGCCCCGTAGGCGCTGGCCACCACCTGGATTGCCGCCCCGATGCCCAGCAGAGGGGACTGGGCCCAGGCGACGTACACCTCTTCGGAAGTGAAGATGATGATCAGCGCGCCCAGGATCAGCCCGCTCACCACGGCCAGCACCGGGATGAGCATGGCCTGGCCCGCGCGGCGCCACCAGGGACCTTCCGCCGAAGGGCCCCTGGTCAGCTCTTCGAGCAGGATCTTCCCTGCGTTCTTCTTCTCTTGCTTCTCGGGTTGCTCGTCGGCCATGGGAATGAGTTGCCTCAGAGGGTGGTTTCGACGGTGCCGCGCCCGGTGGGCTAGCCGGCCTGCTCAAGTGGAACGCCTGCCATCAGCAGCCCAAGCCATTCCTTGCTGGCCTTCTCGCCGGGGATCACGGCCACGATCTTGCCGCGGTACATGACTGCGATGCGGTCGGACAACTCCAGAATCTCATCCAGTTCGGAGGACACCAGCAACACGGCACAACCGGAGTCCCGCTTCTCCAGGATGCGCTGATGGATGTATTCGATGGACCCCACGTCCAGCCCGCGTGTGGGTTGCGCGGCTACCAGCAATCGGATGGGACGCGAGAACTCGCGCGCCACGATGACTTTCTGCTGGTTGCCACCGGAAAGCGAGCCCGCGGAGGTCAGAGGGCTCGGGGTGCGAATGTCGAATTCCTGGATCAATTCACGAGCCGTCTGCAGGATAGCCTGCCCTTGCAGGACAACGCCCCTGGCGTAGGGCGGCTGGTAGTAGGTGCACAGCACCAGGTTATCCGCCACCGTGAAGCTGAGCACCAGGCCATCCTGCTGGCGGTCTTCAGGGACGTGAGCTGAGCCCAGCTCGGTGATGCGGCGCGGTGTGGCGCGCGTGATGTCCTCCTCCAGCAGGCGGATGCTGCCTTCCATCACGGGCCGCAAGCCGGTGACGGCCTTCACCAACTCCGTCTGGCCGTTGCCCTGCACACCGGCGATCCCCAGGATCTCCCCGGCGTGGACCTCGAAGCTGACGCCGTCCACGGCGATCTGGTTTCGCTCGTCGAGCACTACCAGATCCTTGACCTCCAGCACCGGTTCGCCGAGCTTGGGGGGGTGTTTGGCCACCTCCAGGTTGACGGCACGGCCGACCATCATCTCGGCCAGCTTCTCCCGCGTGGCTTCCCTGGGCGTGGTGCTGCCCACCACCTTGCCGCGGCGCAGCACCGTGATGCGGTCTGCTACATCCATGACCTCGCGCAGCTTATGGGTGATGAAGATGATGGACTTGCCCCGTTCCACCAACGAGCGCATGATCTTGAAGAGCTCATCGGCCTCCTGGGGCGTGAGGACGGCCGTGGGCTCGTCCAACACCAGGATGTCGGCCTGGCGGTAGAGCAGCTTGATGATCTCCACCCGCTGTTGGACACCCACCGGCAAGTCCTTGATATAGGCCTCGGGCTCCACTGCTAGATGGAATTGTTCGGAGATCTCGCGGATGCGGGCCGCGGCGGCGGCTCGATCGAGTATTCCAGCGACCCGGGTGGCTTCTTCACCCAGCATCACGTTCTCGGTAACCGTGAAGACCGGGATCAACATGAAATGCTGATGCACCATGCCGATCCCGGCCGCGATAGCGTCGCTGGGTGAATGGACTTCGATGCGCTTGCCGCGTACGAAGATCTCGCCCTCATCCGGCTGGTAGAGGCCGTACAGGATGTTCATCAGGGTGGTCTTGCCGGCGCCGTTCTCCCCCAGCAGGGCGTGAATCTCCCCCTCTTGCAGGCTCAGATCGATGTGGTCATTGGCAAGCACACCGGGGAAACGTTTCGTAATGCTGCGAAGCTCGAGGACGGGTGCCATCCACACTCCAAGGCGATGCTAGCCATTGCGAAGATACGACATTCTACCATAGGCGCGAGCCACGATATAAGACGAGAAGCCGGGTTTCTCCACGAAACCCGGCTTCTCAAAGTCGCGTTCGCAAGGGACCTACGGTGAGCTCGAGATGTCGCCGGCGATGATGCCCTGGCGGACCTCGTCAAGCTCGGCCTGCAGGTCGGCGGAGACCAGCGAGGCCAGGCCCTTGAAGTCAGCCAGGCCCACGCCGTTGTTCTCTAGGGTGCCCACGAACAGGCCGCCTTCGAAGGTTCCGTCAACCACCTGCTTGGCGGCGTTGAAGACAGCCACGTCCATGTTCTTGAGCACGGAAGTGAGCGTGACGTCGGCGTACTCGGCCGCGCTCACCGTCCAGTCGGTGTCGACGCCGATGATGTAGACGTCACCGCGCTCT
>JAJRUD010000210.1 GCA_024277995.1 Chloroflexota bacterium | reverse complement strand
GGTAGTACCGCCGGGAGACTTCGGTGTCTTTGGTCCCGCCGCCGGCTTTATAGACATCCTTGGCGGTGTGGAAGTCCATTCTGATACGGCCTTCCCGGTCGACGCGCACCCCCATGTGGAGGATGGTCAGGACATCAAGCGGGGCCTGGCGCGGCCGGCCCAGCGCGGCGCACAGCAGCCCGATGACGCCAGATTTCGAAGGCTCACGGGCGGTATCGCGTACAGTAAAGCGGCTTTGCACGCCCCAGGATTGCATGGGGCCCATCAGGCGCATCAACAATGTGTGCATGGCTCACTCCTGAGGCAGTGTTTCCAGGACGGCCTGGACCCAGCTGTCCACGTTGGGGACCAGGGCGACGGCCAGGGCCTGCAATGGCAGGTCCTCCAGCAGCAGCGCAACGGGCTTGACGCCGTCGTGTCCGTACGATTGTTGAAGCCTTTCCCAATAGGCGTCGAACCGCTTGATGGAAGGCGCGATCAGGCCGCCGTCGCGGTCCGCGCGGACCGGTTGCTCGAAGGCGTTGGCCAGAGACCAGCTCATTCCATCGTTGCGAGACACAGCCAGGGCGAAGCTGGGAGGGTTCTGGGCGGCGAATGCGTTCTGCTTGCCTGTAGGCATGGCCTGCAGCGCAGCGCGCAGGAAGGCCTCCACCGTGCGGCGGGCCAACGCGAGGTCTTGGCCCAGATTGCTTGCAAGTTGATCCCAATCCAGGCGGGCGTAGCGGTAGAAGCAGGCGCTGTTGAAGCCGGTGACGCCCATCATCCCTGCGCCGGTTTCGGTGTCCTTCTGCAGGTCGTCAACGGCGGTGAAGAAATCCAGGTCCATGTTGACTCGATGGGTGGAAATCGCATGCGCCACCTGGCAAGCTGCATCCAGGTTCAAGTCCGGCTTGTCGGCCAGCATGCGGCCGAAGAGGGCGATGTCCGGCGCGCTGGTGCGTCCCTTGGCCGATTTCAGGAATTCTTTGACAAGGTCGGCGAAGGGTGCGCTCTTCGAGGCATCACCGCCGCTGTTGCTGCGCGCTGCCTCGACGGCAGCATCCCACTGGGCCAGGAGCCCGTCTGCCATGGCCTGGAATTCAGCGTCGCTGAGGTAAATCAGCACGCTGGTATGTTCGCCGTCCATCTTTCCCGAAAACGCCTCAGCGAAGGCCCTGGCGACGGCTTTGATTTCTTCTTCCGGCTTCCCGGCTCCATCGAGCCTTTCGCTCAGCTTACGGGCCATCCAGCGGGTGCGGACGGCTGGCTCGACGCCGGTGATCTGACGGAAAACCGGCTCCAGACGGATGGCGCGCTTGATGCATTGTGAGGATATGCGCGCTCGGCGCACACCTCCGAATTCGGTGTCCTTTGGGTTGCCGGTGTCGTCACGGTTCAGGTTGGAGGGCGCGAAGCTCTGGATGAGATGCAGTTCGATAAACATGGTCGTGCTCCTTTCAGATGCTCACAGCTCCGGATGAGATGCAGTTCATGCTGATGGCTTCCGCCAGCGCCAAAAGGCGGTGGCCCAGTTCTTGCGAACCTGATCGCCGTAATCCGGGTGGCCCCACCATTGCAAATCCTGCAGCAGCTGGCCCCAATTGACGGCGACTTCTTTTGACTTGAGGTAGCTGACGGCCCGGCGCAGGTAGTCAGGCAGATCGTCAGGGTGTGCGGCGAGCATGGCAGTGAAGCGGCGTTCCAGCGCCTCCTCGTTGCCTTCGGCACGCAGCGCGGCCATGTGGTCTCCCATGTTGCCGGTAGAGGTCAAAGCGGGATGGAGAGCGAAGAGGGAAGCCACCAGGTAGTAGGCCTGCTCCTTCCAGGGCGGGGGAGTCTCCGGCAAGTAGGGGATGACGTAGCGAAACATCCCCGGCGCGCTGCCTGGCGGGCGTCCCAGGCCGCGGCGCAGCTCAGCCAGCGCGCCCCTGCGTTCATCCCGCGTCAGGGATTCGAGATACGCGATAAAGGGGTGCATCTGTTTTTCGGTCATGCCGTGCTCCTTTCTCACGCCGCTTGAGTCTCGGTTTTGAAGAGATTCTTCAATCTGCCCTCCAACTGGCCCCGTCCGCGCACGATGGCCCGAAGCGCGCGAGGATTGATTCCAAGGTTGCCTTCCACCTGGTCGAATGTCCGCCGGGCCTCTTGCTTCAGGGCCGCCGTCCATCTGTCGAGCGCGTTGTCCCTATCCTGGGGGAGCTGTGCCAGCAATTCCAGGAACGGAAGCTCCAAGGCGCTCCAGTAGGCGCGATCGAAAGCCCAGTGGGCGAGCAGGTTATTGACGTCCTTCTTGTCGGGCTTGCGGCCATTGGGATCGTCAGCCGTGGGTGAGAGAAGCAGGCTGGCAACGCGCGCCAGGGCCGCGCCCAGTCGCTTGCGCGTGGCTTCCGCGGTTTCGAGTGCCGTGCTCAACCGCGCGACCAGGCCCTCCTCCTTGAGGAAGGGAGCGGGGAGGGGCAGGTGTTCCCAGCGATAGAACTCCACCTTGGCCTGCCTGTTGGCCATGCCCAATGCCATGTAGCGGTAGACGCGGTGAGCGTCCAGCTCGCCGTCCGCTACGAGATCAGCCAGCCAGAGGATGGTCTCGGGGGGGAGCACTTCTTTTGTGGAGTGCAGTCGTATGAAACTGGCGCTGTCTCGCCAAAGCACACGTCTCTCGTTGAAGCGGTACGGCACATGGCCTCGCTTCTCGTCGATGCGGAAATGGTTAAAGGGGTCCAGCAGGCCGCGGGCCAGGCGCAGCCCGGGTGCCATGCTGAGGCGGCGCACCACCGCGCGGCCGTCCTGGACCTCGGGATGGAGCCAGATGGAACGCGTCGGCCAGGTGAGATAATCCAGATAGCCCAGGGGGTACTGGCGGTGGGGCTCCATGGGGTCGTCCGCCTCCCATATGGGTCGATCGGCCTCCGTATTCCTGATCCCGCGTTCGGCCATATCGCGATATGGCAGCAGGTTGAGCGCCAGAGTTTGAAAGAGATTGTCTCCCTCGATCATGAATACCACGCCGCGTGCCCAGGGCCCATCGGAGGAGGACCTGGGCGCCAGACCGCTGCCCCCGGCGAAGCTGCATGACTGCACAAAAAGCAGGCAGCGGGCGGCTTCGGCGGGTGAAAGAGCCAGGTCGCCCTCCTGGTAATGGTGGTCAAACAACGTGGCGTTGTTGCCGGATGCCACTTCCGGAAGGAGATCCATCACGGTCTTTTCCCGGGGAGTGTCACTCTGGTGTTGATAGAAGGGCCTTTTTGGATGGAAGAGCTCGAATCGCTCGCGCCAGCGGTCCAGGTAGGTGTCCACGGCCAGTGCGTCCCAATGTTCGCTACGCCATAGCTCGGCCCACTGCCGGGCGTCGCGAGGACCCTCTACCACGCGGTGCAGCACGGCCAGCAGCAGACGGTAGAGCGCGGCCACGACGAGAGGCGACTCCCCATAGAGACCTTGCAGTGTGTGCGCCCGATGGAGGATGTCGCGCAGGCCGAGGTCCACGGACTTGCCATCGGCTGTAAGGCATGGGATCCAGGGCTCGTCCACCAAGTTGAAAGATGCGCTCATGGCGTTTCCTCTCTTTCCACGCGCAGGCCGAAAGTTCTGTCCAGCAGGAGGCGGACATTCATTTCTTCCAGAGAGCAACGGCCAGCCTCGAAGACGACTGGATAGGCGTAGCGCAGGGCGGCCGACCGCTCCCAGGCCTTCCATGGCATGCGGTTGGCGAAGTATTTCAGCACTGAGGAATGGCGGAGTGTGACTGTGTACCGGAGCAGCGTCCGGGTCAGATCCCTGTCGGGCGGGTGATCCAGGTCTACCGGATCACCGCTGCCGTCCGGCTCCGTGTTAAGAGACCCATCAGCCATGCGATGCAGGCATACCAGGGTGACACCAGGATCGGCCAGGCGGGTCAGCGCCCTCACTTCGCGATGGAGTGCCGGGTTCTCGTCATCGTGCAGGTCTTGCCATGCCTTAGTCAGCAGGCGCTCATCATCAGGGGTGGGCACGAGCCGCTTCATGGCCTCGAAGTCGGCTTCTCCGAAAGCTTTGCGCATCTCCATATGGGCGGAACGGAGGCCCTTCGATGTGTCGAGGGGCAGGCCTTCAGGCTCGAACGGGCCGTAGACGAACTCGATCAGTTCGGGGGTGTCGGCAGGCAAGCGCAGTTCCTCTCGCCCCTGGAGGGCGCGCCATGTCTGCCACAGGATGTAGCGCTGATAAACGAAGCGATCCTTGCCGAAGTCAGGGGCCTGCAAGGAACCGAGGGGCCGGCTTATCAGCAGGTGCGGCGTATCAAGGCCCCGGGGGCGCCCGCGGCCGGGATGACGGTGCAGACGGCCGGCGCGCTGGATGAGCAGGTCGACGGGCGCCAGATCACTGATCATCAGATCGAAGTCCAGGTCCAGGCTTTGTTCCACCACCTGTGTGGCGACCAGGACGAAGCGCTCTGGGCGGGCCCTGTCTTTTCCGAAGGTGTCCAACACTTTTCGCTCCAGCCTCTCTCGCCAGGCGAAGGGGAAGCGCGCGTGGAACAGCAGGCATTCTGCAGCCGGAAATCCTGCCGCCAAGAGTGCCCGGTACACCTGCTGCGCTCGGCCGACGGTGTTGCAGATCACCGCCGCACATCCGCCCTGCGCCAAGCGGGCTTGCAATTCGGCGGCGATGTTCTCCGGCGCGCGATCCAGCCATATCAGGCGGACGGACCGATCCCTCGGCGGGGGGAGGGAGACGGTCTTGACTTCTTGCGAAGTTGCGATCGTCAACTTTGGATAGGAGACGGTCGGCGGATCAGTGGCGGGTTGGCCAGCAAAAGCCTTGACCATGTTCCGGCGGGTCACTTCAGGCAGCGTTGCGGAGAGGACGATCACCGAAGTGCCCACCGCCCGCAGCCAGGTCAGCAGGCGCAGGAAGAGTTGCTCCATGTAAGTGTCATAGGCATGAACCTCGTCAAAAATGACCACTTTGTGAGCCAAGCCGAAGAGCCGCAGGAAGAAGTGGCGGGCCTGCAACACGCTCATCAGGGCCTGGTCGACCGTGCCTACACCGAAGGGTGCCAGCAGGGTACGTTTGCGAGGCAGGAACCAGGCCTCGGCGCGCAAGCCCTCCTGCGAGCCTTCGCCGATGCTGGCCATCTTCAGGATCTGCGTGGTCTTGTCCCATGTGGCCTGGCCATGGACGAGGTGGATATTGATACGGTTATCGGGATAGCGGACGTGCAGGAACTTCGTCGTGCGTTCGAACATCTGGTTGCTGGTGGCCTGGGTCGGCATGGCGACGTACAGTCCGCGGCCGAGGTGGGCCTGCAGCCATGTGTCTGCCAGAAAGAGTGCGACTTCTGTCTTCCCGATCCCGGTGGGAGCCTCCAGAATGACCAGCGCCGGAGTCTGCGTCTGCCGAGCCGCCTGGATCGCAGCCTGCTGAAGCGGCCTCGGCGTCAGAGCGAACATCTCCTCAAAGGAGATAGGCAATCCTTCGGGCTGCCAGCCGCCGGACCAACCGGTCCGGCGCAGGGCGGCTTCCGCCCGGTCAGCAGCCGTCTCAGCGTATTCCTCAGCGCCCAGCCAGAGGTCTTCGTATTCGAAGAACTCGTCCATGGACCCCAGCCAGTCGGCCGCAGTCGCCATGCCGGACAGCAGGGTCAGGAGCGCGTTCGCTTTCTCGACATCCTGCGGCAGCACCACGCCCTGCGGTGGCTGAAAGATTCCTTCCACCTGCGAGAAGAGCGACCGGCGGGCCGCATCCCACGCTGCGCTACCATAGTCGTGGGGCCTGAGATCCTGCACGGCGATGGTGTTAGGCCAGATGCCGTGGTGTCCCCCGAGGGCGTGGGCCACCCGCCGGGCATCGCGTCGCGACATGCTGCCCATTTCCTCCAGAAGCATCTTGAGCGCCCAGGCAGAGATACGCCCGTGATGCGCGGGCCTCGCCCCGTGGGTGCGTGGAAAGTCAAAGCCAAAGGCTCGCAGTACTTCAGCTTGACGTTGGTACTTCGATTGAAAAGCAGGGCTCGCCTTCCCTATGTCGTGCAGCGCGATCCAGAAGGCCAGCAGTCGGCCGCAGGTCTCTTCGTCCATTTGCAGATCATCCGCCATAGCCTCGCGGATGCTGGGTGCCAAAGCCTGGTTCCACAGAGCCAATGCAGATTGGCCTACGTCGATCAGGTGATAGACCAGGGGATGGATGTAAT
>JAJRUD010000209.1 GCA_024277995.1 Chloroflexota bacterium | reverse complement strand
GCCTGGTGCAGGGCCATCACGTCCATGTAGCCCTCGACGATGACGGCCTGATCGGCGGCGCGAATGGCCTTGCGCGCCTTGTCCAGGCCGTAGAGCAGGCGCCCTTTGTCGAAGATGGGTGTCTGGGGCGAGTTGAGGAACTTGGGCACGTCCTCGGGGTCGACGGCCCGGGCGCCGAAGCCGGCCAGGCGGCCGCGCGCGTCGCGGATGGGGATCATGATGCGGTGCCGGAAACGATCGTATACGCCGCCCGATTCGCGCTCGGTGAGCAGGCCGGCCTCGAGCAGTTCCTGCTCGCTGAACCCCTTTTCCAGCAGGTAGTCGTGGGTGGCGTCCCAGGATTTGGGTGCGTAGCCCACCTCGTAGGTCTCCAGCGTCTGGTCGTTCAGGCCGCGGCCGTGCAGGTAGTCCAGCACGGCGGCGCCGGCCGGGGTATTGAGCAGATGATGGCGGTAGAAGGTCACCGCTGCCTCCAGCGCCTCGCGCAGGCGGGCGTGGGCCTCTTCGGCGGCGGCCGCCTGCGGCGTGCGCGGTTCGATCTCCACGCCCGCCCGCTGGGCCAGTGTGCGCAGCGCTTCGGCGAAGTCCCAGCCCTCTTTCTTCATGACGAAGCTGAAGAGATCGCCGCCCTCGTTGCAGGCGCCGAAGCAGCGCCAGGTCCCGGTATCGGGGAAGACCACGAAGGCGGGTGTGCGCGTGTTGGCGTGGAAGGGGCAGAAGCCGGTGTAGTTCTTGCCCGATTTGCGCAGCTTGACCGACTCGCCGACCACCTCGACGATGTCCAGCCGCTCCTTGATCTCGTCAATCACGCTCATCGCGTTTCGCCGCCTCTGGCAGAACCCTGGATGTCACGCTGGGCGTGGATTATAGCCGCGCTGCCCGCCGCGGGGCAACGACAGGGGTCGGCTGCGCCCGGGAGCCGAGGTGCACAGCGGCTAGAACCCCTCCAGCCGCGAGAGATCGGCCACACCCGCCGCCAGGGCCACGATGCGCTGCAGCAGGCCCAGCCGGCTGGCGCGCAGCTCCGGGTCCTCGGCCATGACCAACACCTCTTCGAAGAAACGGGTGATGGCCGGGATGAGGGGCTCGAAGGCGGCCAGGAAATCCCCCACCGAGCCCGGCCGGCGCGGCGCCGATTCGGCCTGCAGCAGAGCCTGATAGAGCCTCCGTTCGGCTTCCTCGGACAGGCGCTCGGGGTCCACCCGGTGGGGCGTCTCCTGGCGGGTGATGCGCGCACAGCGGGCGTAGGCCTGCAGTACCTCGAGCCAATCGGGGCGCGCCACCTGCTCTTCCAGCTCCTGTACGGCGCGCGCCGCCCCTGCCGGATCGTGGCCCTGCGCCGCCAGCACCGCTTCCACCACGTCATGCCGGTGGCCTTCGGCCAGCAGCAGCGCCTGGTGCCGGGCGACGATGAACTCCAGACAGGCCTGGCGCTGCTCCTGCGTGGCCGACAGGGGAAGCCCCTCGGCCGCTGCCGCCAGCGCCTGCCGCAGGTCCAGCGATCGGTTGTGTGCCACCAGGATCTGAATGAGGCCGATGGCGCCGCGCCGCAGGGCGAAGGGGTCCTTGGTGCCGGTGGGCTGCAGGCCGGCGGCGAAGAGCCCCATCAAGGTGTCCAGCCGGTCGGCCAGGCCGACCGCGATCCCCGCCCGGCTCTGCGGCAGCGCGTCGCCGGCGAAGCGCGGCAGGTAATGCTCGAAGATGGCCTGCGCCACCTGCGGCGGCTCGCCACTGCGCAGCGCGTATTCGCGCCCCATCTCACCCTGCAGGGAGGTCATCTCCACCACTATCTGGGTGACCAGATCGGCCTTGCACAGATGGGCGGCACGCAGGGCCACCTCGCGCTGGCGGTCGTCCAGTCCCAGGGCCTGCGCCAGGGTGGGAACCAGCCGCTCCAACCGCTCCACCTTGTCCAGCATGGAGCCCAGGCGGGCCTGGAAGGTGAGCGTGGCCAGGCGCGGCAGGTAGGCCTCCAGCGGCTGCTGCAGGTCGCGCTCGATGAAGTAGGCCGCGTCGGCGAAGCGGGCGCGGATCACCTGCTCGTTGCCCCGGCGCACCAGGTCCAGCCCCTGCGCGTCGCCATTGCGCACGGCGATGAAATAAGGCAGCAGGCGGCCCTCCTGTTCGACCGGGAAATAGCGCTGATGTTTCTTCATCACCGAGGTCAAGACCTGCGGCGGCAGGTCCAGGAAAGACTCGTCGAAGCTGCCGCGCAACGCGGTGGGCGCCTCCACCAGATGCGTGACCTCTTCCAGCAGCGCGGGGTCTTCGGGCACCGTGCCCCCCACCTCCTGCGCCAGCGCCTGCACCTGCTCCCAGATCGCCGCCCGGCGCTCATCCACCTCCAGCAACACACCCTGCTCGCGCAGCGCGGCGAAATAGTCGGCGGGCGAGTCGACGGTCAGGGTTTCGGGCTCGTGGAAGCGCAGGCCGCGCGTGCTGCGTCCCGAACGCAGTCCGGCGAAGGAGGCCGGCACGACGTGCTCGCCGTGCAGGGCCAGCAGCCAGCGGATGGGCCGCGAGAAGGCCACGCCTTCGCCGTCCCAGCGCAT
>JAJRUD010000001.1 GCA_024277995.1 Chloroflexota bacterium | reverse complement strand
TTGCACTGCAGCACCACACCCACGGCATGATCGATGGGGTCGCCCTTCTTCTCCCGTCCGCCGCCCAGCTCGACGATAGTCAGCCCGACCTCGCGCGCATGGATCTGCTTCACATAGGCCGTCCTGGGAGCGGGCACCGTTTCGACGTAGCGGGCCTGCGGCAGAAGATCCAGGTCGTCCACCATGCCCACGTCGCCGCCCTGAGCTTCGACCAGGGCGCGGAACTTGGCCAGCGCGCGACCGTCCTCCAGGGCCGAAGCGGCGAGCTTCTTGGCCCGCGCCAGCGTGCGGGCCTTTCCTGCCAGCACCAACATATGCCCGGCGATCTCCAGGCAGTGGGCGCGAAAGTCGGCAGGTCCCCCACCGCGCAGCGTTTCCACCGCCTCCCGCACCTCCAGGGCGTTGCCCACGGCGCGCCCCAGCGGCTGGTTCATATCGGAGATGACGGCCACCGTTTTGCGCCCGGCGCGCCTGCCGATGCCCACCATGGCCCGCGCCAGCTCCACCGCCTCTTCAACCGTCTGCATGAAGGCCCCCAGGCCGGTTTTGACGTCCAGCACGATGGCCTGCGCCCCGGCGGCGATTTTCTTGCTCATCACCGAAGAGGCGATGAGCGGGGTGGAGGGCACGGTGCCTGTCACGTCGCGCAGCGCGTACAGCTTGCCATCTGCCGGCGCCAGGTCGGCCGTCTGGCCGCACAACACCAACCCAACCCGGCGCAGTTGCTCGATGAATTCCTCGGTGGTCAGATCGGAACGGTAGCCGCGAATGGATTCCATCTTGTCGAGCGTTCCGCCGGTGAAGCTCAGTCCCCGGCCGGACATCTTGCCCACAGGCACCCCGCAGGCGGCCACGATGGGTTCCACCACCAGGGTGGTCTTGTCCCCCACCCCACCGGTGGAGTGCTTGTCCACCGCGACGGGAACCACGCCCGTCAGGTCCAGTTGGTCTCCCGAGGCAGCCATCGCTTCGGTGAGATCTGAAGTCTCACGTGGGGTCATACCCTGGAAAAGCACGGCCATGGCCCAGGCCGCCGCCTGGTAATCGGGGATCTCGCCGCGCGTGAAACCCTGGATGAAGAAGTCGATCTCCTGGCGGGTAAGCTCCCCGCCATCACGCTTCTTGATGATTATGTCTATGGCGCGCATGATTTCCTCCGTGGGTGGATTATACATGGGAAGAGAAGATGAGGAGGGAGAGGGTCGGGGATCAGGGATTAGGGACTTGAGAATTGAGACTTGTGTCTTGCGTCTTGTGTCTTGCGTCCTGCGTCCTCCCCCAACCCTGCTATAATCCTCCAAATTCCCAGGAGGCACACATGGCCCAGGTGGACCTGATTCTCACAAACGCCACCATCGTCACCATGGATGAAGACTACCACGTCTATCGCGATGGGGCGGTGGCGGTGCAAGGCGACAGCATCGTGGCCGTCGGGGAGGCGGCCGAAATCGGAAAGGCCCACCAGGCATCGCAGACGGTGGACTGCAGCGGGAAGACGCTCATCCCCGGACTGGTAAACGCCCACGCCCACGTTCCTATGACCCTGCTGCGCGGCCTGGCCGACGACCTGCGCCTGGACGTATGGTTGCTGGGCTATATGATGCCGGTGGAGCGCGAGTTCGTCTCCCCCGACTTCGTGCACTTGGGAACCAAGCTGGCCTGCGCCGAGCTCATCCGCAGCGGCGTGACCTGCTTCGCCGACATGTACTACTTTGAGGAGTCGGTGGCCCAGGCCACAGCCGAAGCCGGCCTGCGTGCGCTGTGCGGCCAGACGGTGCTCAAATTCCCCTCGCCTGATGCCCCCTCTTACGAGGACTCGCTGGCCCTGGCACGTGAATTCATCGAGGGTTGGATAGACCACCCGCTCATCGTCCCAACGGTGGCTCCCCATGCGCCCTACACTTGCACGGCGGAGATCCTGCACGCCTGCGCCGAGCTGGCCCAGGAATTCGACGTGCCGCTCCACATCCACCTCTCGGAGACCCTGCAGGAGGTGGAGAACTGGCGGCGCGAGTACGAGATGCCGGTCATCCCCTGGGTGAAGAAACAGGGACTCTTCGGGGCCAAGGTGCTGGCCGCGCACTGCGTACACGTGGACGAAGGCGAAATCCACACGCTCAAGCACAACAACGCCGGCGTGGCCCACAACCCCTCCAGCAATCTCAAACTGGCCTCCGGCTTCGCGCCAGTGACGCAGATGCTCGAAGCGGGCCTGAACGTAGGCGTAGGCACCGACGGACCCTCCTCCAACAACGATCTGGATATGTTCGAGGAAATGCGCCTGGCGGCCTTCCTGGCCAAGGGGGCCACGGGCGACCCGACGGCCCTGCCGGCGCGCACGGTTTTCGCCATGGCGACGCGCCTGGGGGCGCGCGCCATGCACATGGGAGACACGATCGGGTCCATCGAGCCCGGCAAGCGCGCCGACTTGGTGCTGGTGGACCTGGACCGCCTGCACAACCTGCCGGCCTTCGAGCACGACCCCAACGCAGTCTATTCACGCCTGGTCTACGCAGCCAAGTCGACCGACGTCACAGACGTGATGGTGAACGGCAGCTGGCTGATGCGCGGGGGCAGGCTGCTCACGGTGGAGGTGGCACCGCTGCTGGAAGCGGCCGCCGAATACGCCAAGGGCATCGACGTCTTCTTGATCGAGCGCGAGGGCTCCGTGCTCTCCAAGCTGATCGCCATCGGCGGGGCAGAGATGGAGGAGAGCTACGAGGTGCAGATCAAAGTGCGGCTGGAAGACCCCACCCCCGCCCTGCAGAAACTGCGCAGCGGCGAGCTGGAAGTGCTGCGCACCGCACACTATCACGAATACGACACCTATTTCCTTTTCCCCGATCCATCCCAGGGACGCCTGCGCTACCGCGAGGATGATTTCATCGGCGAGGACGGCCAGGTGACGCGCGTGCGCTACCGCCTGACGCTCACCGGTCCGGCTGCCGAGCGCGCCTATCCGAACTCGGTGCTGCTCTCGCGCTCACGCTTCTTCGCCCCGGCCACCCACAGCCTGCGCTTCTACCGCGAGTATTTCAAACCCAGCGGGGAGATCGAGATCGAGAAGCAGCGCCTGCGATGGCTGGTGCGCTACCAGGGCGAGGAGTTCTTCATCAACATCGACCGCCTGATCCGCCCCCCCATGGAGGGTGCGTTCCTGGAGATCAAGAGCCGCACCTGGTCACGCGTCGACGCCGAGAATAAGGCCGCCACCATCAGCAAGCTGCTTGAAGAATTGGGCGCCGGAGGCGCGCCTGTGGTGAGCCAGGAGTACCCCGACCTGATCACGGCGTAGGCCACGCCGCCAAGAGACCGCCGTCTGAGCCCGTCGAAGACAGCGGCCCACCCCCCACACTCACGCACATCCCCCGCCGCCCTTCGACAAACTCAGGGTGGCGGGAGCCGCCGTCTGAGCCCGTCGAAGACAGCGGCCCATCCCCACACTCACGCACATCCCCCGCCGCCCTTCGACAAGCTCAGGGTGGCGGGAGCCGCTGTCTGAGTCTGTCAAGGACAGCGGCCGACCGCTCCAATGCGCTTCTCGCCACGGAGCTTGCATGACCATCATCAAGTGATGCGGCCGGCTAAAGGGCACTCCCCCACGATCCTGCGACGCAGCGATGGGCTCTTCTGGATGAAGTTCTGCGGATATTCCCCCATGGTCGCCCTGAGCGGAGGGCGGAGCGCAGCGCAGCCCGTAGTCGAAGGGCAGCCCCTGTACGGGGCTGAGGGAAGTTCTCCCCCCGGCCAGCCTTCGGCTGGGGTCATGCAAGGCGCTTCGACGAAGATGCGATCGCGGCGGTGGTGGCTCCTCTTAAGAGGGGAGCGCCCTACGGCTCCTCGTCCCGGAAGCGCTGCTGCCACTCGTAGAGCTTGTTGAGCGCCTCTAGCGGAGTGATGGAGTCCACCTCCAGTTCGCTCAACTCCTTCAGCAGCGGGCTGGTATCCGGGAACAGGGCGAGCTGCTGACTGGCGGAGGCGTCGCCGCCGCCGACCTGCGCCGCGTCGGCCTCGAGCTGGGCCAGGATCTCCCGCGCGCGGTTGATCACCGGCCGGGGAAGCCCGGCCAGCTCGGCCACGTGGATGCCATAAGATTTATCGGCCCCGCCGGGGACGATCTTATGCAGAAAGACCACCTGCCCCCCATCTTCGGACACGGCCACGTTGTAGTTGCGCACCCCGGGCAGCAGATCGGCCAGCCGTGTCAGCTCGTGATAGTGGGTGGCGAAGAGCGTGCGCGCCCGCAGGCGCGGGTGGTTGTGGATGTATTCCAGCACGGCCCAGGCGATGGACAGGCCATCGTAGGTGCTGGTGCCGCGGCCGATCTCGTCCAGCACCAGCAGGCTGCGCTGCGTGGCATG
>JAJRUD010000208.1 GCA_024277995.1 Chloroflexota bacterium | reverse complement strand
GCGGGACCTGAAACCGTGAACGCGCATTCGGCGGCGGATTTTCGGCTGGTACGTCCTTTTTGGCATCGCGAAGTCCTTCTCGCAGGGATGATTTCAACGCGCCGGCCGATTATACCCTATGCGACCGAAGCGGTCAATCATTGGTTGTGGCCCCTATGGCACTGGGCTATACTCGACCCCATGAGCCGCGTGATCGCTGTCGCCAACCAGAAAGGGGGGGTGGGAAAGACCACCACGGTGGTCAACCTGGGGGCCGCCTTGGCCGAACGAGGCCATCACGTATTGCTGGTCGACGTCGACCCCCAGGCTGCCCTGACCGCCGCCGCCGGCCTGGACCCCTACGACCTCAAGCCCACGACGTACTCCCTCCTCATGCGTGACGACGTCGACCTGGGGCGCGTGGTGCGCCCGATGGAAGACCACCTCTGGCTGGCCCCGGCCAGCGTGGACCTGGCGGCGGCCGAATATTCCCTGCCCCGCCTGCGAGATCGCACCCAGCGCCTGCGCAAGGGGCTCGCCAGCCGGCGCGAGCAGGTGGACTTCATCCTGATCGATACGCCCCCCAGCCTGGGATTGCTGACGGTCAACGCCTTGCAGGCGGCGGACGAGCTGCTCATCCCCGTGGAGTGCAGCTACCTAGCCATGCGCGGGGTGCGGGCGCTCATGGAGACGGTATGGCTCATCCGGGAACGGTTGAACCCGGACCTTAAGCTGTTGGGGTTGCTGGCGACGCTCTATCGGCCCGATTCGAGCCTCAGCCGTCAGGTGGTCCGCGAACTGCGGGAGGCCTTCCAGGAGCAGGTGTTTCAGACCGTCATCGAGGTGGATGAGGCGGTGGCCATGGCGCCGGCGGCGCGCCAGTCGGTGTTGGCCTTCCGGCCGGGCAGCACAGCCGCCATAGCCTATCGCAGCCTGGCCGAAGAGGTGTGCCTTTCGCCTCCGGTGCCTGGCGGCTGAGGCCGCGCCAGACCGCGCAGACCCGGCGGCAGCCAGGCGAAAAGCGTCCCCATCCCGGCGATCACACCATCAGGCTGCGATGCGCTCGATGCGCGCCCCCAGCCGGCGCAGTTTCTCGTCGATGTCTTCGTAGCCGCGCTCGATCTGGCCGATGTTGCGGATGCGCGATTCCCCCTTCGCGGCCAGAGCAGCCAGCACCAGGGCCAGGCCGGCACGGATGTCGGGGCTCTCCAGTTGCTCGCCGATGAGCGTTGAGGGCCCCTGCACGATGCAGCGGTGCGGGTCGCACAGCACGACGCGCGCCCCCATGGAAACCAGCTTGTCGATGAAGAACATGCGACCCTCATACATCCAGTCGTGAAAGAGCACCGTCCCCTTCGACTGGGTGGCCATGACGATGGCGATGCTCATCAGATCGGTTGGGAAGGCGGGCCAGGGCATGTCGAAGATGCGCGGGATGGCGCCGCCCAAGTCGGGCATGATTTCCAACGGCTGATCGGCAGGGACCACGACGTCCTCGCCCTCCACTGTACAGACTACCCCCAGGCGGCGGAAGACCAGCCGGATCATGTCCAGATGTTGGGGCGAGGCCTGGCGGATGCGCACCGATCCACGCGTGATGGCTGCGGCGCCGATGAAGCTGGCCACCTCCAGGTAGTCGGGCCCGATGGTGTATTCCCCGCCGTGCAGCCGTTCCACGCCCTGGATGTGCAGCGTATTGGAGCCGATGCGCTCGATGTTCGCGCCGAGGTGATTGAGGAAGTGGCACAGGTCCTGAACATGGGGCTCGGAGGCCGCGTTGCGGATGACGGTCTCGCCGCGTGCCAGCACGGCGGCCATGATGGCGTTCTCGGTGGCGGTGACGCTGGCTTCGTCCAGCAGCACCTCGGCGCCGCGCAGGCCGGCGCCGGCCTCGATGTGGAACTCGCGGCCGGTGTAGGTTGCCTCTGCGCCCAGCCTGCGCAATGCCAGCAGGTGAGTATCCACCCGCCTGCGGCCGATGACGTCGCCCCCCGGCGGAGGCAGGGTGACGCCGCTGGCGCGGCCCAGCATGGGGCCGGCGAGCAGTATGGAGGCCCGAATGCGGCGGCACAGGTGCGGGTCCAGGTCGGCGCGCCGCACCTGGCTGGCTTGAATGCGCCAGGTGTGCGGCCCCTGGGATTCGATGGTCACCCCCAGGCTTTCGAGCAAGGCACGCATGGTGCGCACGTCGCCGATGTCGGGGATGTTGCGCAGCACTATCGGCTCATCAGTGAGCAGGCAAGCCGTGAGCAGGGGCAGGGCGGCGTTCTTGTTGCCGGAAGGCACCACCTCACCCTGCAGGGGATGTCCGCCTTCGATGAGAAAGCTGTGCATGGTCAGCTCCACTTCGATCCGAGCAGGAGTACGATCTCATCGCCGCGCTTGAGGTGCAGCGCGTCGGCCGCTCTCCCGCCGTTGATGCCGATCTCGAGCAGCCCGTCGCTGCCCACGTAGGCCAGCGGACTGCCGGCGGGGACCTCGCCGAAGGTGCGCTGCAGCGGCAGGCGCGTGCCGTCGGGGAGGGCCACCGTCGTTCCTTCCAGTTCGCAGCTTGCCTGCTCAGGCCCAGGCAGCCACGGCTTGAGCGTCAGCTTGTCTGCGCCATGTTCGAACACACCCAGGCTGGTGATCACGTTTCCGAAGCGGTCGGCGTGTATCACCTCGCCCCGCAGCCGATCAGGTTCCAGTTCCAGCCGGGGCAGGGGGAAACGCACCAGGTCTTGGGCTTCCGGCCCCAGCTCTTCGAGCGCCACGCCCCGCGCCAGGTGGGCGGCTGCGGGGGCGAAGAGGTCGCGTCCATGGAAGGTCGTGCTGACGGCGGAAAGGCGGTGGGCAGTGCTGGCCAGGACCACCGCCCGGCGCGCCGGTTCCTGGGCCAGCAGATAGGTCAGCAGCCCGTTATCGGGCAGCACAAAGCGCCACTGGCTCCACTCAACGGCCAGCGGGCGCCGCGCAGTGCCCACGCCCGGATCGATGACCACCAGGAAGGTCGTCCCCGCAGGGAAAAAGGGGACTGCGACCCACAGGTGGTACGCGCCGCGCTTGACGTCACCCTGCGGCACAGCGTGGGTGAGGTCGATCAACCGGGCTTGCGGCGCGATGCCGGAGATGACCCCTTTCATCACCCCCACGTAGGTATCCTGGGTGCCGAAGTCGGTCAGCAGAGCAATGGTGGGTTCTGTCACGCGCGCGCCTCCGGCGCGCATTCTAACGGAGGCCTGGCGGGGGGTCAAACGCAGTGGGGGGTCAAGACGCAGGACGCAGGGTGCGAGACACAAGACACAGGACACAGGACACAAGACACAAGTCTCAAGTCTCAAGTCCCAAGTCCCAAGTCCCAAGTCCCAAGTCTGGGGGCATCGCCTTTCCCGGGCACTGTTCACTGATCCCTGGCCCCCCGATTCCCGATTCCTGATCCCTGATCGTTCCTTCTCGCCTTCCCGGCGACCGGTCCCAAAGGGCTCGCTATGGTAAAATATACTCCCGTGACAGAAAACATCGCCTCACCACCGACCAGCCCGCGCGGGGTTATCGCATCGCTCCTTGAAGGCTTTGACCGCATCGCTGCCCGGCCCATCCTGATCCTGCCGCCATTGCTTCTGGATCTCTTCCTCTGGCTGGGGCCGCACATGCGTGTGCGGGCTCTCTTCGATGCCCTCGCTTCGTCCATGGGAGCCATGGCCGTGAGGGACGCCACCATGGGCGAGCAGGTGCAGGCCGTGAAAGAGGGGATCCAGTGGCTGGGGGCCCATTTCAACCTGTTTACGGCGCTGAGCAGCCTGCCCGTGGGTCTACCCAGCCTGATGGCCGGGCGCCTGCCGGCCGAGACGCCCTGGGGCTTTCCCCCGGCCATCGAAGTGGAGCAGCCCTTCTGGGTCCTGGGCACCTGGATCGCTTTCACCATCATTGGCCTGGGCCTGGGAGTCTTCTACCACCTGTCCATCGCCCGCCAGGTGGCGCCGGAGGCGGGCCTGGCACCGGGTGGAGAGGCCTGGCGGCGGGTACTGGTCCTGGCCGTCCTTGCTTATGGAGCCCTGCTGGGGGGCGTGGCGGCCACCATGTTGGTCGCCACCCTGGCATCGCTGGTCCTCCCCCTGCTGGGCGCCGGTGTGCTCTTCCTGGGCTTCAGCGCCTTTATCTGGGTCGTGGTGTATCTCATCTTCACGCCGCACGGGATCGTGCGCTTCCGCCTGGCGGTGCCCCGGGCACTGTTGGAGAGCGCCCTGGTCGTGCGCTGGTTCATGATGAGCACGGTGGGATTCCTCGGGCTGGCGTTGATCATCCGCTGGCTGACCAATCAGGTATGGCTGTTGCCCGAGGAGAGCTCATGGTTTACTCTTCTGGCGCTGGTCGGGCACGCTTTCATCAGCAGCACATTGCTGGCTGCGAGTTATGTCTATTATCAAAGTCGCCGGGAGTGGCTGCAGACCTTCCGCACAGCGGTCAGCAGCGTTCCGACGGAGGGGGAGGGGCCCCCGGCGAACTTGGCTTGAAAACATTGACTTGATCGGTCGTCAAGGAGAAAGACTGTGGCGAAGAAGAAGCTGAAAGCCGTCAGCAGTTATGCGGCTAAGGACATCCAGGTCCTGGAGGGCCTGGAAGCGGTGCGCCGGCGCCCCGGCATGTACGTGGGCGGCACCGACATCAAGGCGCTGCATCATCTGGTGTACGAGGTGGTGGACAACTCCATCGATGAGGCCCTGGCCGGCGCCTGCGACCATATCGACGTGATCATCCATCCCGACAGCAGTGTGACGGTGGAGGACAACGGACGCGGCATCCCGGTGGACATCCATCCCGAGCAGAAGAAGCCGGCGCTGGAAATCGTGATGACCATGTTGCACGCCGGCGCCAAGTTCGGCGGCGGGGGCTACAAGGTCTCCGGCGGTCTGCACGGCGTGGGCGTGTCAGCGGTGAACGCCCTCTCCGAATGGTGCGAGGTGGAGGTCAAGCGCGAGGGCAAGGTGCACTTCCAGCGCTTCGAGCGCGGCGCGCCCACCGGGCCGGTGGAGGTGATCGGCAAGGCCAAGAAGGGCGAGACGGGCACCAGGACCACCTTCATGTACGACCGCACCATCTTCAAGGGCGATTTCGATTATCGCTTCGAGACGCTGGTGCAGCGCTTCCGCGAGATGTCCTTCGTCACGCGCGGCGTCACGCTGCACCTGCTCGACGAGCGAGACGGTCGCGAGATGACCTTCTACTTCGAGGGCGGCATCACCTCCTTCATCCGCTACCTCAACCGCAACCGCCAGGTGCTGCATCCCATCGTCTACGTCGAGAAGCAACTGGACGGCACGGGCATCGAGGTGGCCCTGCAGTACACGGATGCCTTCGCCGAATCGGTCTACTCCTTCGCCAACACCATCAACACCGTGGACGGTGGCACACACCTGACGGGCATGCGGGCCGCCATCACCCGCACCATCAACGACTACGCCCGCAAGAGCGGCCTGCTCAAGGATTCCGATCCCAACTTCTCGGGCGACGACACGCGCGAGGGCCTCACCGCCATCGTCAGCATCAAGCACCGCGACCCGCAGTTCGAGAGCCAGACCAAGGTCAAGCTCATGAACCCGGAGGTGCAGACACAGGTGCAGCAGGTGCTCAACGAGGCCTTCGGCGAGTTCCTGGCGCAGAACCCGCGCGCCGCCAAAGCCATCGTGCAGAAATGCCTCACCTCGGCCCGGGCCCGCGACGCGGCCCGCAAGGCGCGCGACCTGGTCATCCGCAAGAGCGCCCTGGAGAGCCTGACCCTTCCCGGCAAGCTGGCTGATTGCTCGGAGCGCGACCCCAACAAGTGCGAGCTCTACATCGTCGAGGGTGATTCGGCCGGCGGCTCCGCCAAGCAGGGCCGCGACCGCCACTTCCAGGCCATCCTGCCCCTGCGGGGCAAGATCCTCAACACGGAGCGAGCCCGGCTGGACAAGATCCTCTCCAACAACGAGGTCAAGGCACTCATCTCGGCGCTGGGCACCGGCATCGGCGAGACCTTCAACCTTCCGGGGCTGCGCTACGGCCGCGTCATCATCATGACCGACGCCGACGTGGACGGCAGCCACATCCGCACCCTGCTGCTGACCTTCTTCTTCCGCTACATGCCGCAGCTCATCGAAGAGGGGCACCTCTACATCGCCCAGCCTCCGCTCTATCGCATCCATTACAAGAACAAGACTCATTATGCCTACACCGAGGCCGATCGCGAGAAGATCATGAAGGAACTGGGTGTGGACGGCAACAAGGTGGCGCTGCAGCGCTACAAGGGCCTGGGTGAGATGAACCCCATCCAGCTCTGGGAAACCACCATGGACCCCGCCAACCGCACGCTGCTGCAGGTGACCATCGAGGACGCCGCCGCCGCCGACCGCACCTTCGACATGCTCATGGGCGCCGCCGTGCCCCCGCGCCGGCGCTTCATCCAGACCCATGCGCACGAGGTGCGCAACCTGGACGTCTAGCGCCAAGCCGATCATGCAAAGGCATCAGGCAGGGGCGCCATCGCGGCGCCCCTGCATCGCGCCGGGCGCCTGTCGGGGGATCGGTCCGCCCCCCGCCCGGCGACGGGCTCCATCCGTCTCCCGCCCCGCTGCCCGGAAAGCTGGATCGGCGGCGTGCTGAGCACAGGCGACGCGTGGCGTGTGGATTGGCGCGGGACTGTCCGCGGCGAGCGTCTCACTGGGCGCGGTTGCTGCCTCCAAGGATCGGCGGGAGTTCTCTTGATCGCGGTCTACAGGATTCGGGCGCGACTTTCCTCTGCATGTGCCTGTAGTACCCTTTAGGTATGGAGGAGCCCACAGACCGCGCCCTGGTGCTGCGCACGCGGCAGGGGGACGTGGATGCTTTCGGAGAACTGGTGCGACGTTACCAGACCTCGGTCTTCAACGTCTGCTATCGCTTGCTCGGCGAGCGGCGCGAGGCGGAGGACCTGGCGCAGGAGGCTTTCCTGCGTGCCTTCCGCCGGCTGCACACCTTCGACGCCGACCGGCCCTTCGGACCGTGGATGCGGCGAGTGGCGGCCAATCTGTGTCTGAACCATCTGAGCCGGGCTTCGCCGCCCAGGCTGCCGCTGCAGGATGAGACGGACCTGGCGGCGGGGAGCACCGAAAGGATCCCGGAAGCCGTCCGGTTGCGAGGGGAGAGGGCCGAAATGCTGCGCCAGGCCATCCTCGAATTGCCGGCGCATTATAGAGCCGTGATCGAGTTGCGCCATTTCCACGAGATGCGGTACGCTGAGATCTCGCAGGCGCTGGGCATTCCGGTGAGCGATGTCAAGAGTCACCTCTACCGCGCCCGCCGGAAGCTGGCCGAGAGGCTGGAAGGTCATGTCTGAAGGATCGACCCCACATCTGGATGAAGAGGCGCTGCAGGCTTTCCTCGATGGGGAGATCGGGCCACGCGAGCGGGAGCTCGTCGAAAGCCACCTGGCTGCTTGTGGTGACTGTCTGAGCAGATTGGACGACCTGCGCCACCTGTTCCGGGCCATCGAAGCCATCCCCGATCTGCCGTTGGAACGTGATCTGACGCCCGCCGTGCTGCACGCGCTGCGGCGACCGCGCGCCGGAGCGGCGCGCCTGCGCTGGGTGGCGGCACTGCAGTTGGCCTTCGCCGCCGCGATCCTGATCACGGCGGTGCCGGTGGTGGCTTCCGCGCTCGAAGTGTCCGCTCGCATGGAAAGCTGGGTCGCCGCGGCGCAGGTCGTCCTGCAAGGGTCGCTGGGGGGCTGGGTTGCCTGGCGGGCTTCCGTAGAGACGGCCCTGGCAGGGCTCTGGCAAAGCATGACGAAGCTGCGCCCCGCAGCAACCGCCGTGATGGACTTCTGGCCCTGGATCGTCGCTTTCGCCGTTCTGGGCCTGATGGCAAACGGCATCCTGTTGCGATGGCCTCGAGGCTCGATGCGCAGACCCGACTCTGCGCATCGAGGAAGATGGAGCTGAACAAATGGGTGATGGACTGGGCATCTTGCTGCTCCTGATTCTGAGTGTGGCTGCTCTGGTGGCCTTCATGATCGTGCTCGGCGTTCTGTTCCCGCGCCGCATCGCTGCTGCGCGGGACGCGGCAGCGGCTGCGCCCGGGCGGGCGTTCCTGTTGGGCGCCGTGAATCTGGTCTTTTTCGGGGCTGTGGGGATGGGTTTCTGGGCGCTGGCGGAGGCGGTGGGTTTCGATTTGCTCGCTTTGCTCGGCTTGGTGGTGATCTTCGCCCTGGCGGTGGGCCTGCTGCTGGGGCTGTCGGGTGTCTCGCGATTGGTGGGTGAGCGGCTGGCCCCGGCAGCCGGCTCCACCCGGCAGCACCTGTGGGGCGCCCTGGCGCTCATCCTGGGCTCGCTGATGCCTTTCGTGGGTTGGTTCTTTCTCTTCCCCTACGCCGCACTGCTCGGCCTGGGAGGGGTCATCCTGGGCCTCTTCCGCGGACGCGCCGAGGCCGTATCGGAGGACGTATCGCAGGGTTGATCGCGCACCTGCCGCAGGTCCAGGCAGTCTCCGCCCGCCGAGGTTTTTCCGGCGGGCGGCTTCGCGTCAGGGACTTGGCCGCGGTGGTCGACGGCGATCGCGGCCGGTTGCACGCGGCCCTCAGAGACCGACGGGAGTTCGCCCCGGCTGCAGGAGACCGCGCGTCGACCCGCGGCCGGCAGCAACCGCCGGGCGACGTCTTGCCCCCGCGCGACCTTCCGGCCCTGGCTTGGGTAATACCAGCAGAACCGGTGGTCGTCCCGATTGCCAGGCGACCGTGTGGAGGTGGTGATGAATACCTGGAAGCGGGTCCTTGCCGCAGCGGCGGCCGGCTATATCTTGATGTTCTTCTCCGAGTTCCTGTTCATCAACGGCCAGGAGATGCTCGATCTGGGCCTGGTTGATCTGGTTGCCAGGCTGGGCGAAACCTACCTGGCTTACTTCGCGGAGGCCTATCTACTGCTGGCCCTGCTGGACCGCTTCAAGGTCGGGTCGCCGGCGGCGTTCTTCCTGGCCGGCGCGGCATATGGTTGGCTGCTGGAGGGCGTGGTCAACCCCACCATGTACGATTGGTTCCCCTTTCAGATCCCCTTCACCGGTCTCTCATGGCACGCGTTGATCGACGTGATGATCGGGCTATACCTGATGCGGCTGGTGCTGCGGCAGAATCGGCCCGGCCGCACCCTGTTGTTGACCGTCGCGCTGGGACTGTTCTGGGGGTACTGGGCCATCTGGCCGCTCCCGGCGGGCAAGCCGGTGTCCTCCGCCGGGGGCTTCGCCCTCTTCGCGCTGCTGGCTGCCCTGCCGCTCGTTCCGGCCTACGTGCTGCTCGGTGGGCTGGGCATGACGACCTTTCGCGCCCCGCGCTGGAGCCTGGCGCTCATCGGTCTGGCCCACCTGGGGCTGTTCCTGACGAACGTGCTGCCGCAGAAACCCCTGGCGCTCTTCGTGCTGCCGCCGCTGCTGCTGGTGGTGTGGCTGGCGCTGCGGCGCAGCCGGCGTATGGTGCGGGGGCCGACGATCTTCGAGAGCCTGGCCGGCCGGGTGCGCCTGTGGAACGCCGCATTGCTCCTGGTCGTCCCCCTGACGGCCATGGTCAGCTACGGCGCGCTGCTGAGTCTGAGGATCCCCATCCCAACCAACATACACGGCTTCCTGGCCACCTCCATCCTGGGCGTGCTCTTCTTCTTCGGTGCGTTGGCCAAGTTCCTCCGGCCGGCGGAAGGGTTGCAGCGGGCCGCTGAGGGCGCCTGAGCAGGTTTCGCCGCGGCGCGACTTTCGGCGTTGCGGCCCTGTAATGCCTGGTAGACCGTGCGAGGTTTCGCTCGCCTGGACATCGAGAGGCAGGATCATGGCTGACGTATACGCCGTCTTCGGTACGCTGCTGGCGCTGGGCATTGCCTTCCCCGGCATGCTCATGGCCTGGTGGCTACTGTTTCCGGGAGTGGTCGGGCGCGCCGGGGCGCGCGCCGCAGGCGATCCATGGCGTTGCCTGGGCGTCGGGCTGCTTGGTGCCATCGGGCTGTCCATCCCCATCGGTGTGTTGCTGGCGTTGCCCTTTGGGCCGGCCAAGTTCCTGGGTTTCATGCTGCTTCTGCTGGTCCTGACGGCGGCCAGCCTGGGCGCCGCCGGCATCGCCGCGCAGATGGGGGAACGCCTGGGCGACCGCGTCGGGGGGGCTGCGACAGGGCCCGGAGCGTTCCTGCGCGGGGCGGTCGCCCTGGAGCTGGCGGCGGCCTTTCCCTTCATCGGTTGGTTCATCTTGATCCCCCTGGCCATCCTGGCCTCGCTGGGAGCGGTGCTGCTCACCCTGCTGCGCCGGCAGACGCGCCGGGTTGACGTGTCGGCTGAGCCGGCGCAGGCGTGAGCCGACGCGTGGGGTTGGCGCGCCGCGATTTCCTGCGCCTGGCCGGCTGGGGCGCGGCGGGTGCAGGGCTGGCCTCCTGCGCGCCGCTCTACGCGCGCCTGGCGGGCTCCGCTGCGCTGGAGGCCTGGCCCGATCCGACGGGTGAGTTTGCGCTGCTGCGACGCCTTACCTTCGGGCCGCGGCCCGAGGAGCACCGCCGCGCTGCGGAGATCGGCCTGCCGGCCTGGATCGAGGAGCAGCTCGCCCCCGAGACCGTGGATGACGGCGGCCTCTGGTGGCGGCTGCGCAACCTGGAGGCGCTCGACCTGGAAGCGCATGCCCTGGAAGGCCGGGAGAAGCGCCAGGTG
>JAJRUD010000207.1 GCA_024277995.1 Chloroflexota bacterium | reverse complement strand
CACCTTCAGCCAGGCCCTGGAGCCAATCGGGGGCTTCGGCGGCAGGTTCCGCTTCGGGGGCGGCTTCGCCCTCTGGCTCACCTTCGACCAGGCCCTGGAGCCAATCAGGGGCTTCGGCGGCAGGTTCCGCTTCTGGGGCGGCTTCGCCCTCTGGCTCACCTTCAGCCAGGCCCTGGATCCAGTCGGGTGTCTCGGCGGCGGGCTCGGCTGCGGGTGCGGCTTCGGCCTCGGGCTCCGGTTCACCTGCGGCCAGGCCCTGGATCCAGTCGGGTGTCTCGGCGGCGGGCTCGGCTGCGGGTGCGGCTTCGGCCTCGGGCTCCGGTTCACCTGCGGCCAGGTCATGGATCCAGTCGGGTGTCTCGGCGGCGGGTTCCGCTGCGGGTGCGGCTTCGGCCTCGGGCTCCTGTTCACCTGCGGCCAGGTCCTGGATCCAGTCGGGTGTCTCGGCGGCAGGTTCCGCTTCGGGGGCGGCTTCGCCCTCTGACTCACCTTCAGCCAGGCCCTGGATCCAGTCGGGTGTCTCGGCGGCGGGCTCGGCTGCGGGTGCGGCTTCGGCCTCGGGCTCCGGTTCGCCTGCGGCACTGGGTTCCAGGTCTGCCTGTGGCTGCGCCGGTTGCGGTCCTTCCCCCTGGGCGATTTGCCGGAGCCAGTCAGGGACGGCGGCTTCCTGCCTGGGCTCTCCGGGCTCCGAGATCCCGGCTGTTGCGGCTTGCTCTCTCAGACGCGCGGCTTCGTCGGGCGACAGCCCCTCGTCCTGGGAAGCGGCTGCCGCGACACCTGATAGCCACGCCGGTGGTTCGGGTTCTGTGGACTCTGACTCTGGCTGTGCTTGTTCTTCTGCGGCCGCGATGCTTGCCGCGTCCGGAATCCATTCCGGCATGGCTTCTTCGCCTGGTTCAGCAGGTGCTTCCTCGGCCGGAGCTGGAGCTTCTGGTTGTTTCTCGCCGAGCCACGTCACAATGGTGGACGTCGCTCCGGGCTCGCCCGCGTCCAGCCACGCCGGAACCTCTCCCTCCGCTTCGGACTTGGCTGTTGCTTCGGGTGTCGCTTCGGGTGTCGCTTCAGGCGTCGGTTCAGGAGCGGTTGCAGGCGGTTCCGCTTCGGGAACGGCCTGCTCCGGCTCCGGTTCTGGCATCACCTGACCCGCGTCGGCGGCGATGTCATGCAGCCAGTCTGGTAGATCCGCGCCAACAGGCTCGGAATCAGCCTCTTCGGCGGGTGCCTCCGCTTCCTTGGGCGCGACTTCCTGGAGCCAATCGGGGATGTCGGCGGGGACGAGTTCGCCCTCGTCCGGTTCTTCCCCTGGGGGCATTCCGGCTTCCAGCCGGGCCAACTCTTCTTCGGTGAAGCTGACGGGCTGCTCCTGCACCTCGCCGGCTGCTTCCTGCCAGCCGGCTTCGCGCATCCATTCGGGTATCTCGGCCTCTTCGCCCTCTTCGGCTGCTGTCGGGGCCTCTTGCGCGGCTGGCTCTGCCGCGGTGGGAGGGCTTTCGGCCTGCAATCCATCCAGCCAGGATGGAGGAGGCGCCGCGGCGGGCGATTCCTGTGCTGCTTCTTCCTGCAGTTCGACGCCGAGCGAAGCCGCCCAATCCGGCTGTCCGGGAGCGGCGGCAGGCAAAGGTTGTCCGGGGGACCATTCCAATTTCTCGATGCGAATGGAGCCGGCGTCCACGGTGAGCGGATCGGCCATTGCCGTCTCGAGGTAGGCTGCATAGGGATCCAGCGCGGCGACCTTGCGATGGTGGACGGCAGCCTCTTCCGATTTCCCGCTGGCCTGCAAAGTGGCGGCCATGATGCGGTTGGCCTGCAGGCAGTAGGGCAGGTTGGCGAGAATGCGCTTGCAGACATCGGTGGCCTCAGGTCGCTGGTCAGTTCTCCAATACATCTCGGCCAGCAACACCTGCAGGTCGGGGCGATCGGGGTCCTCCTGGAGGGCGGCTCGCAGCTCTGCGATGGCCTGGGAATAGAGTTCACCGTGTGCGTACATTCGGGCCAGCGCGCCGCGCGTCAGGCGGATCTTGTGCGGCTCGATGCCGTCCCGGCGCCCGATCAGGCGGGTGAGTTCCTGTCGAATGGCGGGGTTGGCGGGATTGGTCTCGTAGGCGCGCTCCATATGCCAGATGGCGGCGTCCAGGTTGCCCTCGTCCTCGCGGATGATGGACATGCCGATATGCGAAACGAAATCATCGGGTATCGCCGAAAGCACACGCTGAAAAATGTCGGCCGCGTCCCCGTAGCGTTGTGCTTCGAGATAGGCCTTGCCGAGCAGGCGGTAGGTGGCCAGATGCTTGGGATAGGTTTGCAGGATGTGCCTGCAATGGGCGATAGCCTCGTCGAGCTGTTCATGCTCGATGAGGTCGTCGATCTCCCGTGTGTAGGTTCGCAGGTTTATCTCAGCCATTGGGCTCCCTTATATTAAAAAGTATGCCGCAGATGGTCATTTTCTGCAAGCGCCCTCTAGCGCGGCGGTCGCATTCCCGGCGGCAGCGCGGCCCTTGCAAGTCTGCCATAAGGGGCACGAGTGCTTTCCTGTCCGGTGTCCATCCCCTATGCGAGGGAGCCCATGGCCTCCCTCCTCGATAGCAGGAAGTGATTCGCTTGAGCAACACGGCCGTCGATCAGGAGAGGCTGTGGCGCCTGGCTGCCAGGGTCAACACGGAAGTGATGTCCGGTTCCGGGCGCGGCGCGGGGCCGATGGTGTCTGGGGGCGGGCCCTCGCCCAGCATGGCGTGCAGGGTGGCCAGGACGCTTGCGCTGAGCACTTCCGGATCGTATCCCCCTTCCAGCACGAAGAGGATCTGCCCCCCGCAGTGCTCGTCAGCGAGCGCGATGAGCGAACTCGCCAGTTGGTAGTATCCCGTGCAGGTCAGCTGCAGACCAGCCAGCGGATCGCGCCAGTGGGCGTCGAACCCGGCAGAGACCATGAGCATCTCTGGCCGGAATCGCTCGGCGATGGGCCTGATGATCGCCTGTGCGACTTGCCGGAAAGCCCCGTCCCCCGCGCCGGCCGGGAGGGGGATGTTGACGGTCGTTCCCTGGCCGGCCCCGCGGCCCCGCTCTTCGGCTGCACCCGTTCCCGGATAGATGCCTCTCTGGTGTGTTGACAGGTACAGCACGGAGGGATCGTCTTCGAAGATCTCCTGGGTGCCGTTGCCATGGTGCACGTCGAAGTCCACGATCATGATCCGCTCACGGCCCATCTGCTGGCACCGTCGCGCGGCGATGGCGACATTGTTGAGCAGGCAGAAACCCATGGCGCGTGCGGCGCTCGCGTGGTGACCCGGGGGCCGGATGAGGGCGAAGCCGTGGGGCGTCCTGCCCTGCAGCACTGCCTGCAATACGGCCAAGCAGCCGCCCACGGCCGCCAGCGCGGCCTGGAAGGAATCCTGAGTGATATAGGTGTCGGGGTCGAGGAAGCCCGGGGCGGTCTCGGCGGCGCGCTGTAGATGTTCGAGGTAGGAAGGTTGGTGGACAGCTTCCAGAACGGCGTCCGGTACTTCGGCGGATTCAAGCCATAGGCCAGGAAAGGTCTCCAGCGCGCAGGCCAGCTGTTCGAGGCGTTCCGGCTGCTCGGGGTGGCCAGGCCAGACATGCTCGGGGCTGGAGATCAGGCAGAGGGCGACGCGTTGATCTGGGGTGGTCTCAGCTGGCGGGTCCACGGGGCGCTCCTGTTCGGGAGTCACGGGGCATGGAGAACGCGGCGGTGGGCGTTGCCAGGTTTATGCCAAGCCGATAGCGGGCATCCGCGTCCCCCTGGCCCTGACAGCCAGGAAGGTAGATCTCCGTCTTGTCGTCTGCATAGACCTGGCGCAGGCAACCTTGCTCTCGCCAGGCGATGAGCCGCACAAGCGCCGACCGCAAGACGTTCTTCGGATCGTGCTGCAGCAGGAATTCTAAGTCTTCCCAGTTGATCAAAAGGAATCGGGCCCCACGATCTTCCATCCAGAGCACGAGGGCAGCGGGGTCTGGCAACTCCCGGATGGCCGCCGCCCAGCGGAAATGGGATGGGTCTGGGATACAGCGCGGGTAACAGTAGTAGCTGCGGCCATCACCCAAGAGCAGCACCTTTTCATCGGGGCCAAGCATGCCCTCGGCCCATTGCAGCGCTGAATAGTCGGAGACCGTCCTGTTGAGGAAGGCCTTACGGCTCTCGAGGCCCAGAACCGGACGATAAGGGGCGTTCTGGGTGAGCAGGCGAACCTGGTAGAAGAGGGTCACGAAGATCAGGCCGACTGCTAGCATGGGGAACAGGCTTACCCAGGCTGGGCGGACCCGCTCGCGGCGCAGCAGCCTGGGCAGCAGGGCAGCAACGCCCAGGGCGAGCGCAGGATAGATGGGAAGCAGGAAGCGCACTTGCTGGGACCCCAGCGCCCAGAGCAGGAAGCGAGCGGCTGAGGCCGTCACCAGCATGGGTATGGGCCGGGGCACCTTGCGCAGCGGCAGCAGGACCAGGAGGGGAAAGAGGACGCTCGGGATGTCGATGGCGTTCATGACGGCGCCAAAGGCCTGGCGGTGACGGTAGATGTTCCAGGGCAATAGCAACCAGTCTGACCAGCGGCGTCCGGTACCGAAGCTCTGGATGTAGGCCTGTGTGAGACCCAGGCTTTCGGCATCCCAGCCGGGCCCGCCGAAGAGCAGAGGATAGACAGGGTTGCCGAACCAGAGGGCGTTCCTCAAGTACCAGGGGGCGGCGAGGACCAAGGCCGGGCCAAGGAGGTACAGCAGCGCGCGCGCCTGAATGCCCAAAGGCCGGCGCCAGACCCGCGTCCACACCAGGGCGGCCAGTACAAGCAGGCCGAAAAGCGCCAGGTATTTCGTCCCCAAGGCCAGGCCGAGGAAGACCCCAGCCAGCAGGAGCAGGGCTTCTTCTTGCGTCTCCGCCCACCATACCACGAGAACCAGTGCCAGGAACTCATAGGTAGCCCAGGCGAGATCGATGTAGGCCAAGGCGGCCAGGAGGGGGAGGGTAGGGATGGTGAGCAAGGTGGCCACGGCCAGCCAGGCACCCCTGGGGCCGAGCCAGCGGCGGGCGAGAGTGCCTGTGGATAGCAGCAGGAGCGCGCCGAACGCGTAATGGATGAGCTTGGGGAAAATGTCATCGCCCAGGGCCATGCCGAAGGCGAAGAGCATTTCCACAGAAAAGGGGCCGTTCAGGTACCAGATATCCGGGTAAGGGAAGATGCGCCCAGCCTCGAGGAAGATGCGAGGACCCACCAAGTGGTACATCAGGCCGTCGTAGTCCCAGGGTGGGGCCAGGGCGTAGATGAGGGCCAGCAGCGCGATCAAGCCTCCCTGAAAGGCGATCGCCCGCTGCAGCCAACCCAGGCCACGCCAGCTCTTGCGAAGCTGGGAGGCAAAGTCGGGCGGCAGTGTGGGAGGCTGGGTCGCGCCAATCCAGGCGGCGGCCAGGAGCGTGGCGGCCAGGGTGGCCTGGTTCAGCCAGCCCGCCAGGCCAAGCCCGGTCGCGGCGTAGGCCAGTGCGCCGAGGCCGAGAGTGGCGGCTAGCAGGCCGTGCTCCAACGGTGTGGTGTCTTGCATGTGGAAGGCCCGCAACGCCCTGCGGCCGAGGAGGAACGCCGCCGTAAGGACGCTGGCGGTCAGCATCAGGCTGAGCCCGGCGTCAACCAGCGCTCGCGGGCCTACCTCGCCAGCAGGGCGTTGCGGGAGGAGCCAGCGGAGCAGAAGTGCCAGCGCAGGGAATAGGCTCCAGAGGAGCCGGCGGGCCGTCCTTTGGGAATACAAGGGTCGGGCGCGCATCCTCTGCCAATCCGGGCGGTAGAGCCTTGCCTGGAGAGCACACGGGCCCGGCAGATGCCCGCGCCCGTGTGCTCTCTTGCGGTCAGAGGAGACTCAATCGCCCACCGGTTGGGGCTCCTGCTCTGGTATGGCGATCAGCTTCGGCGCAGGGCGCTTGCTGTGACGAATGGCCAGGACCAGGATGCCGGTAAGCAGCACGACCGAGGTCCAGCCGACGATGCCCAGGGTATCGTACTGGACGACGATGGGGGCGATGATCACCGAGACCAGGTTGACCACCTTGATCATGGGGTTGAGCGCCGGGCCGGCGGTGTCTTTCATGGGGTCGCCGACAGTGTCGCCCACCACGCTCGCCTTGTGCCGCTCCGAGCCCTTGCCCAGGTTGGCGGCCGGGTCGCGTGGTTCGTCCTCGATGGTCTTCTTGGCGTTGTCCCACGCGCCGCCGGCGTTGTTCATGAACACGGCCAGCAGCTGGCCCGAGAGGATGATGCCAGCCAGGAAGCCGCCCAGCGCCTCCACCTGGAGCACCAGACCGACCAGGATGGGCGTCACCACGCCCAGCAGGGCGAGCGAGACCAGCTCTTTCTGGGCGGCATTGGTGGAGATGCTCACCGCCTGCGTGTAGTCGGGCTTGACCTTGCCCTCCAGCACGCCCAGCTTGAACTGGCGCCGCACTTCCTCGACGATCAGAGCGGCCGCGCGGCTCACGGCGTTGATGGCGAAGGCCGAGAACAGCCATGGCAGCGCGCCGCCGATGAGCATGCCCACGAATACCTGCGGGACGTCCACCCTGATCCCCAGGCTCTGGATCTGTTGTTCGAGCGGGATGCCGAGCGTCGCTTGGGCCCGGCTGACGTCCACCAGGAATGAGCCGAAGAGGGCCACGGCCGCGATCACGGCCGAGCCGATGGCGATGCCTTTAGTGATGGCCTTGGTGGTGTTGCCCACGGCGTCCAGGTCGGCCAGGATGCGCTTGGCGCGCAGGACGTCCTCGCTATCGTCATCCTGCCAGGACATCTCGGCGATGCCGTTGGCGTTATCGGCGATGGGGCCATAGGAGTCCATGGCCACGTTGTTGCCCGTCAGCGTGAGCATGCCGATGCCGCTCATGGCTACGCCGTAGAGCACGAAGGTCACCTGTTCGGTTCCGCTCAGGCCGGGAATGGTGCCGAAGATCAGGATGGAGGTGAAGATGGTGATGGCGATGACCAGGATCGACCACACGCTGGATTCGTAGCCCACGGCGATGCCGGTCAGGATGGTCGTGGCGGCGCCGGTGTCGGTGGACTTCTTGATATCTTTCACGGGCTGGCTGTGGCTGCCGGTGAAGTAGTCCGTCAGGCGGTCGATGGCGATGGCCAGCAGCACGCCGACGGTCGTTGCGGCGAAGGGCCGCCACCAGCCGCCGGGGACCTCGGGCATGTAGAAAATGGCCACCAGGCCGAAGAAGAAGACCGAGATGGCGGCCGAGGAGAGGAAGCCGCGGAAGATGGCCTTCATCGCATCGCCGCCCTCTGCGTCGCCACCTTTCACCTGGTAGGTGCCGATGATGGAGGACAGCACGCCGATGCCGCGCACGAGCAGCGGATAGATGATCCATTCCAGATGGCCGGTGATGTGCCAGAGGGCCAGGGCCAGGATCAGTGCGGAAACGATGGTCACCTCGTAGGACTCGAAGATGTCAGCGGCCATGCCTGCGCAGTCGCCGACGTTGTCGCCCACCAGGTCGGCCACCACCGCCGGGTTGCGCGGGTCGTCCTCGGGGATGCCGGCCTCGACCTTACCTACCAGGTCGGCGCCCACGTCGGCGGCCTTGGTGTAGATGCCGCCGCCGACGCGCATGAAGAGCGCCAGCAGCGTGCCGCCGAAGCCGAAACCGAGCAGTGCGTCGGGCGCGGCGATGCCGAAGAAGATGAAGATGATGGTGCCGCCGAACAGCCCCAGGCCGTCTGTGAGCATGCCGGTGATCGTGCCGGCGCGGTAAGCGATGCGCAGGGCCTCACCGAAGGAATAGCGCGCCGCAGCAGCCACGCGCACGTTGGCCTGGACGGCCATGCGCATGCCGATCTGGCCCACGGCCAGGCTGAAGCCAGCGCCCATGACGAAGGCCAGCGCGCGGCCGAAGCCAATGATCAGGCGCACGCTGTCTTCGCTCAGGCCGGCGAAACGGTCCAGCGCTTCCGGCGTGGGGGGCACGATGTAGACCGAAAGGAACAACGCCAGGGTGAGGATGCCGATGAGCGGCAGGATGCTGCGCGATTGTTGCCCGAGGTAGGCTTCGGCGCCTTCACGAATGGCGTTCCAGACTTCCTGCATGCCCGGCGTCCCTTTGTCCTCGCGCAGGATCTGCACGCGCAGGAGGATGGCATACAAAAGGCCCAGAATCGCCACCCCGAGTACGCTCCAAATGGCAGCTGCCTCGAAGGGGGTCAATCCTTCCATTGAGTACATTGAGCTTCTTGCCTCCTAAGAAAATGACGGGGTGGGAAACGGAGAGATTGTACTGGGGCGCACATTTGGTGTCAAGCAGCGCTCTCACAGGGTGACATGCGCCGGGCGAGGATTATCGCCTCAGGTGGCGTTTGCGGGCGGGATCTCGAAAGGCCGGGCGCCTGCCGGTCCATCGCCAGGAGCGAAGGCGACCGCCGCACTGCCGCGGCCGCCTCGCAGGCCGGCGGCACGTACGGCGACCGGCGAGCGCTCCCGAGCATCCGGCGCCCGAGATTAGTGTTTGATGAGAGTTCGGTGCGTGCCTTGACTCGCCTCCAGCAACTTCTGTATAGTGGTCTCCGGGTCCCCTCGCGTGGATAGCCAGCATGAGGAACTCCCCCCAGCGGTGCGCACAGGTTCTGGGTTCCGCTCAGACGGCCCCTGAAATCCTGACGCGCCTATCGCCCCTGCCAGAGGAAAAAGGATGATCGAAGTCGAAGGGCTGACCAAGTATTACGGCTTGCACCCCGCGATCCAGGACCTGACCTTCCGCGCCGAGACGGGCGAGATCGTGGGTTTCCTGGGACCGAATGGTGCCGGCAAGACCACCACCATGCGCATCCTGACTGGCTACATGCCGCCGACGAGCGGGACGGCCAGGGTCGCCGGATTCGATGTGCTGGAGGAGTCCCTGGAGGTGCGCAAGCGCGTCGGCTACCTGCCGGAAACGGTGCCACTGTATCCGGAGATGACCGTCGTCGAGTACCTGGAGTTCATGGGTTCCCTGCGTCGGGTGCCGGAGCTGGAAACGCGCATCGAGGAAGTGCTGGAGCGGGTCGACATGCTGGAGCGCGCGGAGAGCTACATCGGGAGCCTCTCCAAGGGACTGCGGCAGCGTGTGGGCCTGGGTCAGGCGCTGCTGCACGACCCGGAGGTGCTCATCCTCGATGAGCCGACCATCGGCCTCGACCCGGCGCAGATCATCGAGGTTCGCAACCTGATTCAGGATCTGGGTGCGGACCACACAGTTATGCTCTCGACGCACATCCTCTCTGAGGCGCAGCAGGTATGCGATCGGGTGATGATCATCAATAGAGGGCGCATCGTCGCCGAGGACACCCCGGCCAACCTGCAGGCGCAGCTGGCCGGTGCGGAGCAGATTCTGGTCCGAGCCGCCGCCGAAGCGCGAGACCTGGTGCCCCTGCTGCGGGCCGTCAATGGGGTGGTGGAAGTGAAGCCCACCGAGCATGAAGGCGAAGTCGAGGTGCGCAGTGCGCCCGGCCAGGACGTTCGCCCACTGGTGGCCAGGGCGGTGGTGGAAGCTGATCTGGACCTGCTCGAACTGCGCTCTGCCGGGCTCAGCCTGGAAGAGGTCTTCCTGCAATTGACGCGCGAAGACGCTGGAACGGAAGCGAGGGCGGAAGGATAGCGTATGCGAAACATCTGGATCATCGCCGGGCGGGAGTTGCGCCGCTACTTTGTATCCCCCGTCGCTTACGCGGTGGCGGCCATGCTCTACCTGATCCTGGGTGTGATTTTCTTCATCAACATCTACTTCGGCCTGCAGACGGGACAGATCAACCCCGATGGCCGCATGGTGATGGGGCCGATGGTGACCATCCTGCTCTTTGTGGCGCCGGCGCTCACCATGCGTCTCATCGCGGACGAGGCCCGCATGGGCACCCTGGAGCTGTTGCTCACGGCCCCCGTGCGCGATTGGGAACTCGTCGTGGGGAAGTGGCTGGGCGTCTTCGGCTTCATGGTAGGGGTGATCGCCGTCACGTGGATCTACCCCTTGATTCTGCACCGCATGACCAACCCCGGGATCGATCAGGGTGTGCTCATCACCGCCTATCTGGGGTTGGTGCTGCTGGTCGGCTCGATGCTCGCCGTGGGAGTCTTCGTCTCTTCCCTCTTCGACAATCCCATGGCGGCCTTTTTCACCACACTCGCCATCCTGCTCGGCCTGTGGGTGATCAGCGGGCTTGGCAGCGGCGCCGGCACAGCGAGCGAGATCATCCGCTACCTGGGTATCGTGGATCACTACTATGACTACCTCTACCGCGGGATCATCAACCTGCCGGATGTGGTCTACTTCTTGAGCCTTACCTCCCTGGCGCTTTTCCTCGGGACACAAGCGGTGGAATCGCGGAGGTGGCGATGAACGGCGATCTTCGTCGTTGGGTACCCGCGGCCTATTGGGTCGCCGTCGTATCTCTCCTGGCCAGCGCTGCCTGGTACGTGGTCCAGCGCAGCATCGACGTGTATCTGCAGATCGGGATTGCGCTGGCGCTGGTGGCCTTTATCGGGGCCATCGCTCTGGATCCAGCACGGGTGCGCCGGGCCCTGCGCACCCGTCAGACGCGCTATGGGAGCAACATGCTGCTCATGACCGCGGCCTTTGTCGGCATCCTGGTGGTGGTCAATTACATCGTCTATGCCGACCCGGCGCGCTGGGACCTGACTGAGGACCAGCAGTACTCCCTGGCGCCGGAGACCAAGCTCATCCTGTCGCAACTGCAGCAGCCGGTGACCATCAAGGGCTTTTTCACCCCCAACATGGCCGGGGCACGCGACAACGTGCGTCCCCTGCTGGACCAGTATCGCATCGAGAGCGATGGATTGGTGGATTACGAGTTCATCGATCCACTCGAGAACCCCATCGCAGCCGACCAATACGGTGTGACGCGCGATGGCACGCTGGTTGTGGTGGCCGGCGAATCCTCGGAGGTGCTCTCCTTCCCGAATGAACGGGATATCACCTCGGCCCTGGTGCGCCTGGCCAATCCCGGTGAGCGCAAGGTGTATTTCCTCGTAGGCCATGGCGAGCGGGATATCAACGAGAATGGAGAAGCCGGCTACAGCCAGGTGAGCGACGCACTGCAGGCCAAGAGCTATTCCGTGGAGACGCTGAACCTGATCGCGCAGGCGGAGGTGCCGCAGGACGCGCTGGCCGTGATCATCGCCGGCCCGCTGGTGCCGCTCGGGCAGGAGGAAGTCGATGCGCTGGACCGCTATCTAAGTGGCGGCGGGTCGCTCGTCGTGCTCGAAGAGCCCACGCTAGCCACGCGTTACGGCGACGCCGAGGACCCTCTGGCGACTTACCTCGAGCAGAGGTGGGGGCTGCGGCTGAACGACGATCTGGTCGTTGACCTGAATTCGAGCCTGCCGCTGGCGGGCATCGGCATGCAGTACGCCAGCCATCCCATCACGGAGCGTATGGGCAATCTGACCGCCTATTTCCCATCTGCGCGCAGCATCGAAGTCATTCCGGTGGAGGGCGCGAACCTCTCGCAGGTGGGCCTCGTGCGCACGGGCGACAACGCCTGGGGCGAGCGCGATCTGAAGGGTTTTTCAGAGGAGAGCCGATTGGAATACGACCCGGAGCAGGACACGCAGGCTCCGCTGGTGCTGGCCGCAGCCGCACAGGACCAGGACAGCGGAGCGCGCCTGGTGGTGATCGGAGATTCGGATTTCGCGGCCAACGGCGACTACTTCAACCTGGGCAATGGTGATCTGTTCGTGAACAGCGTCGACTGGGCAGCCAGGCAGGAGAAGCTGATCGACCTGACGCCGAAGCCTCAGACACAGCGCTTCGTGGTCCCGCCCTCGATAAGGACATTGGGGCTGATATTCCTGAGTGTGGTGATCCTGATCCCCGGCGGCGTGGTGGCCTCTGGCGTTTCTGTCTGGTGGCGCCGTCGCCGTCGTCTGTGAGGGTAGCCATGATCCGGCGCAGCACATGGATCACCATAGGGATCTTTGCAGTGCTCCTGGCGGGCGCGCTCTGGTGGACGCGGAGCCGTCCGGTGGGAGAGAACGTGGATGTGACGCCCACCCCCCGGCCGCTTTGGGAGGTAGGCGTCAAAGACGTCGAGGGGCTGCGGGTTGAAGATGTGGCGAACGGCCAGGTGGTGGAACTGCGGCGGGATCAGGAATTCGGCTGGCGCTTGGTGATCCCGCAGGAGGGGCCGGCCGATGCCACTCGAGCGGAGATCGCCGCAAGTTGGGCGCGGGCGCCGCAGCCGCTCGCAGTGATCCGCGATGTAGAGGACCCGTCAGCCTTCGGCTTTTCGCCGCCCGCCTATCGCATCACAGTCTACCTGCGCGATGGACGTGCGCAGACGATCGAGGTGGGGCGCGAGTCGCCCACGGGTTCCATGCGCTACATCCGGGTTCCGGAGATCTCCGGCGTGATGACCGTGTCCAGCTTCGGCATAGCCGACGTGATCGGGTTGGTGGATCCGATCCCGCTGGCGGCTGCGGAACCGACGGATATCCCTGAATCTTCGAAGACGCCAGAACCGAGCAGTGCAGGCGGGACGCCAGCCCCCTGAAGGTCAGGACGAAGAGGCCAAGGGCATAGTTGCAGGCCTGTGTTCACCATTCGCGTCGCTGAGGATTTTAAGTGAGGCGGCGAGCGAGGGGAATTGAAACGCCTCGCGTTTCGCTGTATGCTGAAGGTGCTCATGGGAACAAGGGAGCGGAAAGACCTGAAGGGGAAGCTTGTGCGGGTGCAAGGAGGGCGTGCCCGCAGTGAGGACGCGCCCGCGTCCGCCACACATCACGACGAGGAGGCGGCGCTGGAACGACTGCTCGAGCAGGGGCGCGAGCAGGGCTACATCACCACAGACGACATCCTGGCTGTCTTTCCGGACGCCGAGCGGGATCTCGAGCAGCTGGAGGATGCCTACGCAGCCCTGATGGCGGCCGGCATTCCGTACCTGGAAGAGCCTCCTGTGGATGGTGCCAGCGCTGAGCCCGCGGAGCAGGAGGAAGAGGCACCGCAGGATGCCAGCCTGGACGGCGTGGACACGGACGACAGCGTCGGCCTCTACCTGCGCGAAGTGGGGCGCATCCCGTTGCTCACCGCGGAGGAAGAGGTCCTGCTGGCCAAGCGCATTGAACGCGGGCGGAAGGCGCGCGAGGAGCTGGCTGCCGGTCCGGTCTCGGACACCAGGCGGAATGAGCTCCAGCGCCTGATCCGCGATGGCTGGGCGGCGCGGGAGCACCTCATCACCGCCAACTCGCGACTGGTCATCAGCGTGGCCAAGAAGTACATCGGCCGCGGTGTGCCCTTCCTGGACCTCATCCAGGAGGGCAACATCGGCCTCATGCGCGCCACCAAGAAATTCGACTACCGCCGCGGACACAAGTTCTCCACCTATGCCACCTGGTGGATCCGCCAGGCCATCACGCGTGCCATCGCCGACCAGGGGCGGACGATCCGGGTTCCGGTTCACATGGGGGACCAGATCAACAAGCTCCTGCGCACCTCGCATCGACTCACGCAGCACCTGGGCCGCGATCCGACGACGGAGGAGCTGGCCGCTGCCATGGACGTGAGCCCCAAGAAGGTCGAGACCATGATCCAGGTGGCGCGCCGACCTCTTTCACTGGAAGCGCCCACCGATGATGAAGAGGATTCCATGCTGGGCGATTTCGTAGAGGACTCGGATTCGCCCGCTCCGGAGGACATCACCACCCGCGATCTGCTCAAGGAGCAGTTGCGTGAGGTTCTGGGAGAACTGCCGCCGCGTGAGGTGCGCATCCTGCAATTGCGCTATGGCCTGTTGGATGGTCAGAGCTACACGCTGGAAGAGGTGGGGCGCAAGATGGGTGTAACGCGCGAGCGCGTGCGCCAGATCGAAGCCCAGGCCTTAAGCAGGCTGCGCCATCCCAACCACCGCCGCAAGCTGGTGGACTATCTGTATCGCTGATGTGCTCCCTGGAAGTTGAGCAAGCATGAGTCCGTCCCTGAGGCCTTGAGGGACCCTCCCGGCGAATGGCCGGGACATGAATGAAGCGAAAAATGGCGGCCTGCGGGCCGCCATTCTGGTTGTGATATGCGACCAGGGGCCAATGGGCAGGACCCTGCCAAGGTTCCCGGGGGGGCTAGTATGTGGCATGCCTCTCCGGGTGCGCAGCGGTGTGCGGTGACGCAGCATGGAATACGACCTCGGGGTGCGAGCTGCTTTGAGGCCCCTGGCGGTTGCTGCCCTCAGCGGTGGGCCGGCGCGTTCAGGGCGCGCGGCGGGCTTCTGCGGAACACGAGCATGCCCTGTGAGCCGTAGATGTCGGTGTCGAGAGTGCGCGTCAGGGTATAGGCGGCCCGGAAGGCGCGGTCCTGCAGCAGGGTGTTGCGACCGTAGACCTCCAGGATCACCAGATAGTCCGGCTGCTGGTCGAGCACCAGAGCCGCGGGGATGGCGTAATTGATGACATAGGCCGCGCGAGGCTGAGGGTAGTAAGCGAGGGACTGCGGGGAGATCAAGCCGACCGTGTCGAGGATGCGCGCCTGGGTGAAGTAGCCCAGCGCGCCCACGTCGCCGGCGGCCAGGACCTGGCCGGGGAGCAGGCTGTCCTTCAGGTCCCGGGCCACCTGTTCGTAGAGCAGCTCGAGCTTGATGTATGCCATCTCGGGCGCGGGGCGCGAGGGGCCGTGGTCGGGCGACAGCGTCCAGCCGTTGAGCGTCATGACGAACGCAGCAGAGGCCAGCCCGACGATCAAGGCCGGCCGCCGGAGGTCACTGCCCAGCCGTTCCGCCCCCAGAAAGATCCCCAGGAAGTAGAGCGGCAGCGGCGGCGCCAGGTACCAGCGGAAGATGAGCGGGTTGGCGATGGCGAAGGCTGCCAGGTAGACCCAGGGGAAGGCCAGCACCGCCCAGCTATCCGGACGGGCGCGCAGCGCCCGCAGCGCGCCCAGCCCGTAGAGGATCGGATACGCGACCAACCCCACGCCGATCCAGGGCACGCCGAAGAGCAGGTGACCCAGGAAAGGTGTGGCGTAGTGCTGCAGCAGGCGGACCAGGCCGGCCTCCTGCGGCAGCAGATAGGCCTGGGTTTTGGCCAGGATGGAATGCGGGATGGGGTTGCCGTAGTAGAGCGTGGCGAAGACCGCCCATGTTCCCACCGGGATGAGAAAGGCAGTTGCCTCCCGGGCGGTGATCCGCAGCGGAGCGGGATTCAGGCGACCGGCGGGCAGGCTGCGACGCAGGCGTTCGAGAGCCAGAGGGAGCAGGAAGAGCAGGGCATCCGGGCGGGTGAGCAGGCTGAGGGCGGCGAAGGCGGCGGCGGCCACTGGCCGCTCGGACAGATGCAGGTACAATGTCGCAAGCATGAGGGCGATGAAGAGGCTGGTCTCCATGCCCCCAATGGCGAAGGTTACAGACATGGGCGCCACGGCCCAAACGGCGGCGGCCGCCAGGCCGGCGCGGCGGCTGCCCAGCGACGCCCCCAGGAGGATCAGCAGGTAGGCGCCGGCGGCTGCGGCCAGGGCGTTCAGCGCCCAGGCCAGGATGGGGAAGGGGGCCTGCGCGCCGCCCGTCACCAGCGCCAGGCCGGCCATCAGCAGGCTGTAGAGCGGCGTCGTGGTGCCGAGCACATGCTCGCCGGGATTGAAGACCAGGCCCGTGCCGCTGATCAGGTTGCGGGCGTAACGGAAGGTGATGTACGCGTCGTCGATGGTGCGCGGCCCGGGGATCAGGTGGGCCGCGATGGCCAGCAGGGGGATCAGGATCTGCGCTCGCGCCAGCTTCCGGAGGGGCATGTGGGCATTATAGCCAGCAGGGCGGAAGGCGAAAGGCCCCGCAACCAGGAGCCAACGATGGCTCTTGCCTGGTGTGGGGTGTTGGCGGTCGCCATCGGTCTGAAGATCTGGTTGCTGATCGTTGGCGCCGTGCCCTTCAACGCCGACGAGGCCGTCGTCGGCCTGATGGCGCGGCACATCCTGGCAGGTCGATGGCCGACCTTCTTCTACGGCCAGGCCTATATGGGCAGCCTGGATGCCACCCTGGTGGCGGGGGTTTTTGCGCTGCTGGGCCCGTCGGTGACGGGCATCCGGCTGGTGCAGATCGCGCTGTACCTCGGCACGGTGCTGACGACCATGATGTTGGCCCGCCGCGTGAGCGGTTCGCAGGGCGCGGCGCTGGCGACGGGGCTGTTGATGGCCGTCCCCACGCTGAACGTGACGCTGTACACCACGGCTTCCCTGGGGGGGTATGGGGAGGCGCTGCTGATCGGAAATCTGTTGTTCCTGCTCGCCCTGCGCATAGCCGAAGACGAGGGGGCGCAGGCCTGGCCCTGGGAGCTGTGGGGCCTGCTGGCGGGGCTCGGCTTCTGGGCCTTCGGCTTGACCCTGATCTACATCATCCCGACGGGGTTGTTGCTGGCCGGGAGGGCCTGGCAGCGGCGAGTAGAGGGGCGAATACCACGCAACCTTGCGCTGGCGGCGGCAGCGGCCCTGGTGGGCGGTGCGCCGTGGCTGATCTGGGCCTGGGGGCGTGGGGTGGGCCCGCTGATGGCCGAACTGCTGGGTTCTGCCATCGCCGGCGCAACGCCGGGAGAACCGCTGCGGGCTGTCTTTTCGCACATCATCAACCTGCTGCTGTTCGGCATCACAGTGACCTTTGGGCTGCGGCCTCCGTGGGCGGTGCGCCCGCTGGCTGCGGTCTTGCTCCCGCTGGCTGTGCTCTTTTGGCTCGCGGCGCTGGCCGGCATGCGATCATGGTTGCCTCGCTCGGGGCAGGCGCGGGTCGCGTGGCGGTTGATGCTGGGCATGGTCGCCACGCTGCTGATCGGCTTCGTTCTGACACCCTTTGGGGCCGATCCCTCCGGGCGCTACTTCCTGCCCTTGTGGATCCCACTCGCGGTCGTCGGTGGAGCATTCGTAGCTGATTTGGGGAGACGGGGGCGGCGGCCGCTGGCCCTGGCCGGTTTGCTGGGCATCCTCCTCTTTCACCTTTGGGGAACGGTCGAAGCCGCGCGACGCCAGCCGCCGGGCATCACTACCCAGTTCGACCCGGTGACCTGGATCGATCACAGCTACGATGAAGCTCTGGTGTCCTTCTTGCAGGAACAGGGCGAGACCCGCGGCTACACCAACTACTGGGTGGCCTACCCGCTGGCATTCCTGTCCGACGAGGAACTCATCTATGCACCTCGTCTTCCCTATCACCTGGACTTTCGCTATACGGCCCGGGACGATCGCTATGCGCCCTACGACCGGCTGGTGGAAGAGAGCGACAAGGTTGCCTACATCACCACGAACCACCCGCAACTGGATGAGGCCCTGCGCAGGACATTTCGTGCCCTTGGCATCTCCTGGAAAGAAACTCGGATCGGCAACTATCGTGTGTTCTATGGGCTGTCGCGCGTTCTGAGGCCGCGAGAGGTCATCGATGGGTGGATCACCGATTGAGCTGCTGCGGGACAGCCTGCAGGCTGCCTATCGCCGCTGGCGAGAGCTGCCCCCGCGCCCTGACTGGCTCAATCCGGGATTCATACTGCTAGGTGCCCTCCTGCTGCCGTCTGGCCTGGGTATGGTGAACGGGCGGAGACATTGGATCCTTTGGGGCTGGGTTTGGGTGGTAGGATGCGCGCAAATGTGGCCAGGGGTGACCAGGTCCGCTGGCCCTGTTCATGCACCGTAGTGGGATCGTGCTCAGCCGTGAGGCGCCTGGGAAAGAGCGCACTTGTGGCCGCTCACACCTTGGTGATAGGATGCGCCACCGGGGCAACGAGGCGTGGTGCATGATCGAAAAGAGGAGAAGGTTCACGTGAGTTTCCGGCGGTTGGTTTCGGCCTTCGTGCTGCTGGCCGTCTTCACCATGGCCGTGCGTGTCTCGGTGGACACGGACACATGGTGGCACTTGCGAGCCGGCGCATGGATGGTCGAACACCAACAGCTCCTGCGGACGGATCCCTTTTCGCTCACCCGGCAGGGCCAGCCCTGGATCTATCCGGGGTGGCTGGCGCAGCTCATCCTGTACGGCGTCTATGCCGCGCTGGGTTACGCGGGGTTGAATCTGCTCACGGCGCTCATGGTCACGATGGCCTTCGGCGTGATCTGGTCGATCCTGGAAGGGCCGCTGCTCCTGCGGGCGGCGGTCACGCTTCTGGCGGCGACAGCCTCCGGCGTGTATTGGTCGGCACGTCCGCAGATCTTCACGCTGACCCTGGCGGCCGTATTCTTGGTACTCCTGGAAAGCGGCCTGACAGGCGACCGCAGGCGGCTGGCGTTGCTTCCGCTCCTCATGGCGTTGTGGGTCAACCTGCACGGGGGCTTCATCGTCGGCTTCCTCATCCTGGGCGGCTACCTCGGCGGAGAGTTGATCGAATTGGTGAGCCATGCCCTGCGGCGCTCGGGCAGCCTTCGAGACCAGATCGGCCGGCAGCGCGATCGATTGGTGGCCCTGGGCTCCGTGACCGCGGGGTGCGTCGCGGCATTGGGCCTGAACCCTCACGGCTTTCGCATGCTGGCCTATCCCCTGCAGACCGTCTCTATCGGGGTGCTCCAGGACTACATCCAGGAGTGGCAATCCCCGAACTTCCATCGCCTCGAGGTCCAGCCTTTCCTGTGGATGCTGCTCCTGCTGCTGGTGGCCTTCGCCGCGTCGCCCCGGCGTCCCCGGCCCGCGGAGCTGGTCCTGGTCAGTGGGTTTGCATATATGGCGCTGCTGGCGGGTCGCAACATCGCCTTGTTCTCCCTGGTGGGAGCGGTATCTCTCGCACGGCATGGGGGGCTGGCGCTGGAGCCGATGCTGACGGGCCGCAGCCGCGGGCGAGAGCTTCCGCTCGCCTGGCGGCGGCGCATCAATATGGGTTTGTTCTTCCTGTTTGCGTTGGCAGCCCTTCTAAAGATATCGCCACCTCTGAGCCGGAGCGTGAACAAGGCGGCCATTCGGGAGCAGGTTCCGGTGGGCGCAGTGGACTATATACGCGCGCGTCGGCCGCCCGCTCCTCTATTCAATTCCTACAATTGGGGGGGCTACGTATTGTGGGCCCTGTATCCCGAGTACTTCAGCTTTGTCGATGGGCGTACCGATCTCTTTGACGATCAGATCCTGACCGAATACCTGGATACATGGCGTGCGGCACAGGGCTGGCAGGAGACGCTGCGCAAGTGGGGCATCCGTACGGTGCTGCTGGAGCGAGACGCTCCCCTGGTGGGGCCGCTTCGACAAAGCGGCTGGGTGGTCCTCTACGAGGACTCGCAGGCCGTGGTGCTTTCCGTGGGGGATGGATTTTGAAAGCAGCAAACAAGGTTGGTCTCAGTGCGTTTCTGGCCGTGGTCCTGTTCGCGATCCTGGTATTGATGGGCCACGAATGGAACCCGCGTACCTTCATCCTGGAGCGACCGACGGACGTGCCGCGGTCGCAGACCTGGGGGATCGGCTACGATGGGCAGGCCTATTACGCCCTGGCGCTCGACCCGGCCGGGGCCAGTGCGGTGTTGGACAAGCCAGCCCATCGCTACATGCGGATCGTCTATCCGCTGGTGGCCCGGGTGTTGGCCCTGGGCAGGACGGATTGGATCCCCTGGTCGATGCTCGTGCTGAACCTTTTCGCCGCCGGCCTCACAGCCTGGTTGCTGGGCTGGTTGCTGGAGCGGCGGGGGGTGAAGGCATGGTGGGCTCTCGTGCCGGTGCTCTCGTTCCCCTATTTGCTTGGCTTGCGCATGGATCTCACTGAGCCGCTAGCCTTTGCCCTGGCATTGACGGGCCTGGTGTTTTTCGAGCGGGGGCGGTTTGCCCTGGCGGCGGGGGCCTTCCTTTCCGCTGGGCTGACCAAGGACGTCGCGCTGGCTTTCCCCCTGGGCGTTGGCCTGTGGGAACTCCTGCGAGGACGATGGCGGTCGGCGACCCTGTTGGCTGGAATCCCCCTGGGTGCCTATCTGATCTGGGCGTGGTGGATCACCCAATGGCTCGGCACATCGCCCTTCGCCTCGCCGACTATCCAACCGATACCGATACCCTTTATCGGGCTCTCCAATCTGGAGGGGCTTGAATCCAGAGTGATGGTGCTGGTGTGGGCTGTGGGACCAGCGGCGGCGGCAGCGCTGGCGATCGCCTGGACATGGTGGCGTGACCGAGGGCGGGGAGTCGGATTGGAGGGGCTGCTCATCCTGGTCAACGTGGCCTTGCTGGCGGTGATTCCGGCTGCCAGTTGGGAGGACCCCATCGCCGTGCTCCGCCTCGGCCTGGGGTACTTGCTGGCTTTGCCGCTGTGGCTCGCGGTCGTAAAGCCCAGGCTGCTCCCGTATTGTGCGGCTCTCTGGGGGCCGTCTTTCTTGATCGGTGTGATCCTCCCCGGGTTCATGTGGTGAGCGCATGGTGACGGCGAAAGCGAGTCCCACGAGGATGGGGGAGGCGCTCAATCTGGCGGCCATCTTCCTGCTCGGCCGCCTGGTCATGGCGCTCACGCTCCCCGTGCAGGGGCTCCAGGGTTACGGCGACCTGGTGCACTTCTATCGGCTCGCCGAACTCGGGCGGCCCTTTCTGGACTATTGGGTGGAGTTCCCGCCGCTTTTCCCTCTGCTCTCCAGGGTGCTGTACCTGGCCGTTTCCGGCCGCGAACATGCTTACGATTATCTGCTCTATATCGTGTTCAGCATTGCTCAGGCGGGGACGCTGTTCATCTTCTCGCAGATGGTCGATCGCTTGTGGGGGACGGATAAGGCGCGCAAGCTGGGTCTTTTCTACGCCGCGTTGCTGCTGCCGCTGGGCTACGGGTGGTGGTACTTCGATCCCCTGGCCAATCTGGCGTTGATGGCCGGCGTATGGGCGCTGCTCCAGGGGCGTCCGCGCACGGCGGGGCTGGCGTTAGGGCTGGGTGCGCTCACAAAGTGGTTCCCGCTCCTCGCACTGCCGCTGGCCTGGCGTTTCCGGCCGCGGCGGGAAGCCTTCCAGGCGACGGCAATCGCGCTGGCTCTGACGGCAGGAGTGTGGGCGATGCTTTACGCCGCCTCGCCGGACTATACCCTGGCTTCGCTGGCTTCTCAGCCCAGCAAGGGTTCCTGGGAGACAGTCTGGGCCCTGCTCGACGGAAACCTGGGGACGGGCAACTTCGGACCTGAGTTGGAGCGGCTGGATCCGGCCTTGGCTGCTGTCCCGCGCGGCGCGCCTGCCGTGGTCTCGCCGTTGATCACCCTGGCCATCGCGCTGTCCCTCGGGGGTTGGGCCTTTCTGACGGTGAGAAACCGATCCGATCGGGCTGCGTTGGCCTTCCTGGGGCTTACGTGGTCCATCTATTCCCTATGGTCTCCCGGTTGGAGCCCGCAGTGGGTCTTGTATTGGATCCCGGTCCTGCTCTTGGCCATGCCTGGCCGGCGGGGAGTGATGTTGGTCCTGGATCTCGTGTTGCTCTCTTTGCTGGAATGGCCTATCTTGTTGTCGCGCGGCCGTTTTGATCTGCTGTGGGTCCCGGTTGCCTTACGCACGGTGACGATCGTCCTCGTCGCCCTTTCCACAGCCCAGATAACCCGCAGGCGGCCGCTTGCGGAAGCGCGAGGTGGTTTGTGAGGTTTACTGCACCCTCCTGGCTCAAAGCCCTGTTGATCCCGTTGATAGTCGGCATGGTGGTGGCGCTGGGGTACGCGAATTACCGTTTTGTGCTGCAGGCCCCGGGTGGTAACGATTTTCTGCCGCGTTGGCTCGGCGCGCGGGTCTGGGTGGTGGAGGGAGGGAACCCCTACGATCGCGAGGTCAGCGTGGCCGCCCAGACCATGATCTACGGGCGACCGGCCGACCTCGAGGCTGGTGAGGACCTGGCGCATTTCGTCTATCCTTTGCCGGCGATGCTCTTCTTCGTGCCCTTCGGCCTCTTTTCCTTTCCCGTGGCGCGAGCCCTGTGGATGACTCTGCTTGAACTGGCACTTCCAGCCCTGGCGCTGGTAGGCATCCTGATCGCCCGCTGGCGTCCGCGACCATGGCTCCTGACCTTGCTCGTATTGTTCTCCGTGCTCTGGTATCACGGTCTGCGGTCCGTGATCGTCGGTCAATTCGCCGTGATCGAGGCGCTGCTGATGTTGGGCGCCCTGCTCGCCATCCAGCGCGAGCAGGATGCCTGGGCCGGTGTGCTCCTGGGGCTTTCCATCGCCAAGCCGCAGATGCCTTTCCTGCTCATCCCCTTCATATTGCTGTGGGCCTTCTCGCGCCGCCGTTGGCTTTTGATCCTCTCCTCCCTGGCCACCTTCGCCGTCCTGATGGGCGGATCGCTGGCGATGATGCCCGATTGGCCGATGAGGTGGCTGCAGCAGGTATTCGAGTATCCGCGCTACACGGAATTGGGCTCGCCGATTTCCATCCTCGCCGGTGTCTTCCCGGGCCTGGAGCCCTGGTTCACACGCGCGCTGACGACGCTGATGTTGCTGTACATGCTCTGGGAGTGGCGTCTGGCGTGGGAAAAGGAGGATGCCTGGTTCCAGTGGACGGCAGCCATGACGATCGTGATCACGAACTGGGTCGCGTTCCGAACGGCCACCACCAACTACGTGGTCATGCTCCCTGCGCTCTACCTGGTCTTCGCCGTCTGGAGCCGGAGGTGGGGCAAGGCGGGCGACATGGCGGTGGTCATGGCGCTGGTCGTGCTGGGTCTTGGTCTGTGGTGGCTGTTCCTGACGACGGTCCGCGGCAATGCGGAAAGCCCGTGGATGTACATTCCCCTGCCGGCGTTCGCCATGGCGGGATTGTGGTGGGTGCGCTGGTACATCGTAAGAAGCGAACGACTGCCAATCTAGAGGGACACAATTGGGGCGAGCTGGCGAGAGGCTTTCGAGCGTGATGACCGGTCCTGGAAGGGCGGGGAGCGCTGTCGCAGCGGCGTCCCTCATGGCGGTGGCTCTCATCGCCCGGCTTCCAGGCCTTGGGGGACGGCCCCTCTGGTACGACGAGGCCTTTTCGGCCATCTTCGCCTCCAGGGGCTTGCCCGCCATGCTGAAGGCCACGGTCGGAGGGGCGGGGGAGGTCCATCCGCTGCTATATTACCTCCTGCTTGGTTGGTGGCAGAGCTGGTTTGGCGCCGCTCCCGCCGCCGTGCGTTCGCTGTCGCTCTTCTTCGGTCTGGGATTGGTGGCGCTGGGCTATGGCATGGGGCGCAGGATGTTCGGACCCCGAGGGGGAATGGCGGCCGGGTTGGCCCTGGCGCTGTCGCCCTTCCAGGTGCACTACGCGCAAGAGGCGCGCATGTACAGCCTGTTGGCCTTCCTGCTGCTGGCGGCCGCCTGGGCCCTTTGGGAGGCGCTGCACGAGAAGGGCTGGCGCTTCTGGGTGGGCTTTGCCCTGCTCGGCGCGGCGGCGCAGTATACCCACAACCTGGCGGCTCTCTTCCTGCTGCCGCTGGGTCTGACGCCGCTGCTGATGGGCCGCTGGCGGGCCTTCCGGCGAGTATTGTTGGCCGGGGCGGCGGCGCTGCTGCTTTACGCCCCATGGCTGGCGCACGTGGGCGCCCAGTGGGCCATGATCCGTCGCTCCTACTGGATCGGCAAACCGGGGCTGGTGGAGCTGGTGCGCACCTTGCTGGTGTTCGTGAGCGGCCTGCCGGTGCCCCGCTGGGCGCTGCCTGCAGAGCTGTTCGCAGCATTGCTGGCGACCGTCATCGCCCTGCTGGCAATCTGGCAGGGGCTGCGAATGGGCCGCGAGGGAGCCCGGCGGGCTGGCTGGCTGCTGTATCTCGCCGCCAGCCCCGTGGCGCTGATGTTCCTCGTCTCGCAGCTTCAGCCCGTTTACCTCGACCGGGCGATGCTGCCGGCTGGAGCGGCCTTTCTGCTCGCGGTGGCCTGGGCCTTCAGTGAGCGGCCCGCCCCGGTCTCGCAGCTCATGCTCTGGACGGGGCGTCTGGCGCTGGGTCTGGCCTTTATCCTGGGCCTGGTCGGTTTTTACGGCTATCGCGGTTTTCCGTATGCGCCCTACCAAGCTCTCGATTCCTTCCTGCGCGCACGGGTCAGGCAGGGAGATGTGATCCTGCACAGCAATAAATTGACCGCGTTGCCCGCGACGTACTACGGACCGCATCTGCCACAGCGCTATTTGGCGGATCCGGCAGGAAGCGGGTCCGACACGCTGGCCCCGGTCACGCAGCAGGTGCTGGGGTTCATGGCCGACGAGAGCGCGCCGGAGGCCGTGGCTGGTTCGTCGGTCGTCTGGTTCATCCAATTCCCGCGTGAGGTCGAGGAGTATCGACGCCTGGGGCTGGGAGAGCATCCGGCCAGGGCATGGCTGGATGCGGAATTCATCCCGGTGGGGTCCTGGGCCTTCGACGAACTGCGGTTGACCAAATATGTGCGCTAGGGTTGCTCGATGAAGGAGGGGATAGGAAAGCGAGCCGGCGCCGGTCTCGCGCTGCTGGCGGTGATCCTGGTTTTCCTCATCTACTATGTGCTGCACAAGCCCTTTGGGCCGGCCTTTGCGGCGGCGGCGGCCAGGGCAGCGCAGAGTGTGATGCTGACTGGCGCGATCGTGACGGCCTGCGGCGGTTTCGGCCGCTGGCTGCTGGGCAAAGACGGCGGCACGTCGCTGGCCGGTCTCGCCATGCAGGCTGCGCTGGGCCTGGGTGTCGCTTCGCTCATGATGCTGCTCTTGGGCGCGGTGGGTCTTTTCGAGGCGTGGGCCGGCCTGTTGCTGCTGGCCGTCTTGCTCGTGGCATTTCGCGGCGAGAGCTGGGCGTGGCTGAAAGGCTGGCGGGGGATCCGGGAGACGCTTGACGGGCGGTTGTCCAGGGCATTGGCGGCGCTGACGCTCTCCATCCTGCTGCTGGCTCTTGCGGAGGCGCTGGCCCCTCCCGTCCATTTCGACGCGCTGGTCTACCACCTCGCACTGCCGCAAACCTTCGTCCGCCAGGGTGGGCTCGTATTCGTCCCTGAGAGTCCCTACTGGGGGTTCCCGCTGTCGACCGAACTGCTCTACACCTGGGGGATGATCCTGGGAGGTGAACAGGCGGCTGCTGTGCTCGGCTGGAGCATGGGCTTGCTGGCGCTGCTCGGCACGCTGGGCTTCGCGCTGGCATACGGCACGACGGCAGCCTGGATCGCGGTGGCCGTCTTGCTCAGCGGCAAGACTTTGGCCTCGTCCCCGGGGTGGGCGTATTCGGACTGGATGGCTGCGCTGCAGGGGGTGGCTCTGCTGATCGCCTTGAGCCGATGGCGGGCGGAAGGGGGTTGGCGCAGCACGGCGATAGCGGGGTTTATGGCAGGGCTCGCCATCGGGGTGAAATATACAGCGGGAGTCGTGCTGGTGGCTGGCATGGCGGCGCTGCTTCTTGATGCTCGCGGCCTGAAGCGCTGGCGCGAGACGTTCATTTTTCTGGCAGCAGCCGCGCTGGCAGTGGCGCCATGGTTGGTGAAGAACGCGATCGGAGCAGGGGCAGTGCTCTATCCGATGACGGGCCAGACGGCGTGGATATCGCCCGAAAGCAGGGCCTTCTTTCGGGGCGAAGCGAGCGCGACCCCACTGCTGGATTCGCTGCTGATCCCCCTGGCGGCCACACTCAAAGGCATCGAGGGAGGGCCTGGGTTCTCCGCCAGCCTGGGACCGTGGATGGTTGGCCTACTGGTTGGATGGTTCTATCTGTCGCGCGCGCGGCGGAAGGAGACTCTGTGGCTGGCGCGCTTCGTGCTCGCCGGCTGGCTGGTATGGGCGGTGGCCAGTCGACTGTCACCGCTGCTGGTGCAATCGCGGCTGTATTTCGCGCTTTTCCCTGCCTGGGCGGCATTGGCTGCGCTGGGATTCGAGGGATTCAATCGCCTGCGCCTGGGACGCATCAGGCTTGGCAGGCTGATCGCCGCCCTGGTCGCCTTTTCGCTGACGCTGACCACGATCTCGGTCGCGTTGGATGCAATCGGCGGCAGGACGATCGCAGGAGCTTTGCGGCTCATCCCTGCCTCAGAGTATCGCCTCACACGGCTGGGCGCCTATGAGATCGCGATGGCCCAGGTCCGCGATCTGCCCGAGGGGTCCAGGGTCCTGAACCTGTGGGAGCCCAGGGGCTATTACTGCCAGCCTGTGTGCATCCCGGATTATTGGATCGATCGCTGGTACGCCTCGCGGCGCAGGCTGGGGGAGCCGGCTCGGATCCTCGATTCCTGGAAAGAGCTGGGCATCACGCACGTGCTGCTCAACGCGGCCGGAGAGCGCTTTGTCCAGCAAGATGATGCACGCTTCACTGAGAGTGATTGGGCGGCGCTGTCGCATCTGGAAGCTTCCTTGGAGCCCATCGCCTCCGTGGGCGACGCGTATGTCCTTTTCAGGGTGCCGTAGTGCGTCGACGAGACTGGATCGTCCTGTACCTGCTGGGCCTCATCCCGATGACTCTGGCCGCGTCGCTGGTGTCCGTTCCCGGCTATATGGACGCCGAGTACTACTTCACCACCGCGGTGGAGCTGGCGGAGGGGCGCGGGTTCCAGGAGCCGTACCTGTGGAATTACCTCGATGACCCCGAAGGGTTGCCGCATCCTTCGCATCTCTACTGGATGCCGCTGACCAGCTTGATCGCGGCGCTGCCCATGAAGCTTGCCGGCACGGGCTTCCGGCAGGCCCAACTTCCCTTCGTCTTGATGGCGGCCGGGCTTCCCCTGCTGGCCGGCGCCTGGGCACGGCGCCTGGGCGCATCACGGGGGCAGACACTGCGGGCGGCTTTCCTGGCCACTTTCCCCGGTTTCTATCTCGCCTTTTTCCTGACGACAGAGACCTTCACACCGTTCGCGTTCTTGGGGAGCATTGCCCTCTTGCTGGCGCTGCGCGCGCAGGATGCGCCGACGCCATCGCGCCTGGCCGCCGCGGGGGCCCTGGTGGGGCTGGCCCATCTCACGCGGGCAGACGGGATCCTGCTGCTCGTGCCGTTGCTGCTGGTGGTGGCTGGCGTTGGGAGGGAGCGGATCCTCTCAAGCCTGGGCGGGCTGGTCTTGGGCTACGCGGCGGTCATGCTTCCATGGGCGGTGCGCAACCTGGCCCTGACTGGGGCCCCTCTTCCAACGGCGGGAAGCCGCACCCTGTGGCTGCTGGCATACGATGATCTGTTCACCTACCCGGCGGATCGCCTGAGCATGGGCCGCTGGTTGGCAGCCGGTCCGCAGGCCTGGTCGCGTGCCTGGCTCATGGCCCTGCGCAGCAACTTCAGCACCTTGCTGGCCGTGAACGGCCTGGTCTTCCTGGCACCGCTCATGGCTATGGCTGCTTGGCGCAGGCGGTCTCATCATGCGACGCGCCTGACGATGCTGTATCTTGCCCTGCTGCTCATCGTGATGACCATGTTCTTCCCCTATCCCGGCGCCCGCGGCGGATTCTTCCATTCCGGCGCGGCGCTGATGCCGGCGTTGTGGGCGTTGGCAGCCCTGGGGCTGGACGATGCCATCCACTGGGCGGCAAAACAGCGCGGGTGGCGGTTGCCGCAAGCCGCACGCGTCCTTCAGGCCGGAGCGCTGGCGTTGACCTTGATCCTGACAGTGGGACTCTTCTGGTCGAAGGTTGTGGGCCATGACGGCATGCGCCCGGCCTGGACGGCGAGCTTTCGCACGTATCGGGAGGTGGGCGAGCGGCTGCGTGCCCTGGCCCCGCAGGTGGGCATCGTCGCCATCAACAACCCGCCGGGCTTCTACGCCGCCGCCTCGATCGGCGCTGTGGTCATCCCGCAAGGTGGCCAGGAGGCGCTGCACAGCGTCGTCCAGCGCTACGGAGTGCGCTGGGTGGTCCTGGAACGCAACCACCCGCAGGGCCTGGATGGCCTCTATCAGGACCCGCAGGGAACACCCTGGCTGACGCTGGTCGCCCAGGTGGAGGCTGCTGATGGGGCGCCGATCTACCTGTTGCGGGTGACCTCCGAGGCCGGGCCATGAGGCAAGCAGCGCGATGGTCGCGGCCGGGAGAGCTGTTCATCTTCATGGCCCTGGCCATCATCGGCGCGAGCGCGTACTTCCTGCTCAGCGCCAGGACCTATGGGTTGGGCTTTCCCCTCGACGACGCGTGGATACACCAAACCTATGCCCGGAACCTGGCCCTGAGCGGTGAATGGGCTTTCATTCCCGGCGAGCCCAGCGGCGGCTCCACGGCCCCGCTCTGGTCGGGACTGCTGGCCCTCGGCTACGCACTGCGGATTGGCCCACTCGCCTGGGCCTTCGGCCTCGGGCTCCTCTTTTTGGCCGCGGGCGGCTGGCTGGCTTGCCGCTGGTTCCGCGAGCGCAATCCGCAGGCGGGATCCTGGGCCCTCTGGGCGGGCGTCCTGGTGGTGACGGAGTGGCACATGCTCTGGGCTGCCCTTTCCGGCATGGAGACGATGGCCATCTCCGTGCTGCCCGTCCTGGTATTCTTATGGTTGGACGGCGCCAACCGCAGAGCCTGGACCCGGTTCGGACTGGTCATCGGTCTCGGGAGCTGGCTGCGGCCGGACGCTCTGACCTTGCTGCTCCCGGTGTGTTGGGTCATGGGATGGTCGGCGCGGGGGAAGTGGGCTTCCATCAGGCGCGATGCATTGAGCCTGTCCCTGGGGCTCCTCGTTCCCACCGCGCTCTATCTGGCTTTCAACGAGAACTTCGCCGGCGCCTGGTGGCCGAGCACCTTCTACGCGAAGCAGGCGGAGTACGCCATCCTGCGATCGCTTCCCATCGCCGGTCGCCTGCTGGATCAATTGAAACTGCCCTTGGTGGGAGTCGGCGCGGTGCTGCTTCCCGGTGTTCTGCTGAGCGTCGCCCGCACGGTTCGTCGCCGGGAATGGGCCCGTCTGGCTCCTCTCATTTGGGTGCTGGCCTACTTGGTGCTCTATGCCGCTCGTCTGCCGGTGACGTACCAACACGGCCGCTATGCCATGCCCACGATCCCCGTGCTGCTGGTTCTGGGATGGGAAGGGTTGGCCGGATGGGTTCGACCCGGTCATCGCGCCACACTGCGCCGCGTCCTCTCGCGCGCCTGGCTGATCACAGTCGGCGTAGTGGGGGTGGCCTTCCTGGGGTTGGGGGCGGGGGCGTATGCCAGGGATGTGGCGATCATCGAGACCGAAATGGTGCGCACGGCGCGCTGGGTCGCCGAAAACACACCGCCGGATTCGTTGGTCGCCGCGCACGACATCGGGGCCCTGGGCTACTATTCGGATCGGCGGTTGCTGGATCTGGCGGGGTTGATTTCGGTGGAGGTAATCCCCTTCTTGCGAGACGAAAAGGCGTTGGAGGTGTATTTGGATACACAAGGTGCCGATTTCCTGGTAACCTTCCCGGGATGGTACCCGCAGCTCGTTCGCCGCGGGCGGTTGCTCTACACGACCGGGGGCGAATTCAGCCCGCGAGCGGGCGGTGAGAACATGGTGGTCTACCGCTGGCGGTGAGTGTTTGCCCTGAAATGGCTCTGTGCTATACTCGCGCCGATTGTGGTCTGGCGGGGGAATTAATGGAAACTATTGGTGTGATCATCGTTGACGACCATCCACTCTTCCGCGAGGGCGTGCGCAATGTGCTCGACGGCGAGCAGGACATCCAGGTGCTCGCGGAGGCCACAAGCGGTGAGCAGGTCTTGAGCCTGGTGCGCGAACATCGGCCGAAAGTGGCGCTGATCGACATCAATTTGCCTGGACTGAACGGCATGCAGGTCACGCGGCGCCTGATCGGCGAACGGCTCGGGACGGGCGTGGTGTTGCTCACGGCCTACGACGACGTCGAGCAGGTGCTGCACGCGTTCCGCGCAGGGGCTTCGGCCTATTGCTCCAAGGACGTCGAGCCGGGCAAGCTGGTGGACGTTATCCGCCACGTTGCGCGCGGCTTCTATGTGGTGGGCGATCAAGTCTTCGACCGCGATGGCCTGGACGAATGGCTGGAGCGAGGTGTAGAGACGGTACGCCGGCCGCACCTGGATGGTGACGTGGAGGCCTATACGCCCCTTTCGCCGCGCGAGATGGAGATCCTGCAGTACGTGACGCGCGGCATGAGCAACAAGGAGATCGCCTCGCGCCTTGGCATCAGCCATCAGACTGTAAAGAACCACATGACATCCATTCTGCATAAGCTGGACGTTGAAGATCGCACCCAGGCCGCGGTCTACGCCCTGCGCCATGGCTGGGTTCGTCTCCAAGATACGCGGAAATAGCGGAGAGGTGCGATGACAGAGGTGGAAATCCCCCAGGAACCGGTGCTCAGTCCTCTGGAAGCCTTTGTGCGGGCCGCGCGCGAGGAGCTCGAAGAGGTCCAGCGCAAACTGAATGAGATCACCATGCTCGTGGAGCAAAGCCAGGGGGAGGTCGACAAGCTCACGCAGCGCAACGCGGCCATCACGGTGGAACTGCATCAGCTGCAGGCCAACTTTGACACGGTGCCGCGTGAAGACATCCGCGCCACGTATGAGGCCGCGCAGGACGCGCAGCAGCGGCTTTTCACCATGCGTGGCCAACTGGAAAAGCTGGAGAGCGACAAGGCGAATCTGGAACGCCATGCGAGCTTCATCCGGCGCACGCTGCAATTGCTGGAGGGGGGGCCTTCGCTGGAAATTGCAGATGAGGAGGATGAGAGGTTCATCGAGACGGGGATCGAGGACGTGATCGAGGCGCAGGAGGAGGAACGGCGGAAAATCTCGCGCCAGATCCACGATGGCCCCGCACAGGCATTATCGAACTTCATCCTCCAGGCGGAGATCGCCATGCGATTGTTCGACACCGACCCCGAGCGGGCCCGTGAAGAGCTGGCGAACCTGAAAGAAGCTGCGGCCTCAACCTTTTCCCAGGTCCGTGACTTCATCTTTGACCTGCGCCCAATGATGCTAGACGATCTGGGCTTGGTGCCCACTGTGCGCCGGTACACCGAGGCCTTCAAAGACAAGACGGGTCTCGATGTGAGCCTGGTGGCCACGGGTAGCGAACGCAGGCTGGAGGCCCACCGTGAGGTGATGGTCTTCCGGGCCATTCAGGAGTTGTTGGGGAACGTGCGCGATCATGCCCAGGCCACGCAGGCCAAGGTCATGCTGGACATGGACGAGCACCAGGTGCGCGTCGTCGTCGAGGATAACGGCCGCGGCTTTGACCCGGCCATCCTCAAGTCGGACCCGCCGCCGGGGCGTGGCCTGATCATATTGCAGGATCGCATAGCCAAGATGGGCGGGGAGCTGGAGATCGACAGCCAGGAGGAAGGTGGGACCCGCATCGCCTTTGCCATCCCCAGCGGCGATTAAGTACCAAGGGGCAGATAGCTATTAAGTACTATCGGAAAGAGGTCCTATTGTGCCCCGCGCTGACCAGCGCCTATAATGAATACAGCCTGGCATCAAGCTAGGTGAATCTATCACAGGAAAGGAGGTGAGACGAATGCTCTTCGCACCGAAGGAACGTGGTCAGGGTTTGGTCGAGTACGCGCTAATCCTTGTTTTGGTTGCGGTCGTCGTGATCGTTATCCTCGCTCTGCTCGGCCCGGCCATCGGCAACGTGTTCAGCAACATCGTCTCCAACATCTAGCCTTGCCGTGGCAGGATCCGATCGACACGATCTGATCTCCTGCCGACCACCCGGGAGCCCTATCGCGCTGAGATAGGGCTCCTTGCGTGAAAGATCGAGACAATCAGGGCCCTCTGGGGGCCTGCTTGACATTTGATTTGATACCGGTATCATTGCCACACCGTTTCTTAAAATAGGCTTCAACAGGCCTGTACAAGGAGGCAATATGCGCCGCGGCCGCATTCTCATCTTGCTCGCGTTCATCCTGCTCCTGGGTGCGCTGGCTCTGTTTCTGCTCCTGCGCGGTCTTGGGGGAGGCGCGCCAGCGGAGCCGGAAGCAGAGGGAACGCCCGCGCCTTTCCCGGGTGGAGAAGCGCAGATAGTGATCGCCGCGCAGGACATCTCGCGCGGCGCCGAGATCCCGTCTGACGGCGTGATCCTCTCGCCCTTCCCGGCCGATTTCGTCGTCGAAACCATGGTCACCGATCTGGAACAGGTGATCGGGCGCCGGGCGAGGATGGACATCGCGCGCGGTGTCCCTATCACGACGGGCATGATCACCGAAGAGGCCGGAGATCTGCTCGGGACCGGATCGGATGCCGCGATCGCCATCCCGTCCGGATACACCGCCATTTCGATCCCCATGACGCGGCTCTCGGGAGTGGCCTTCGCCCTGCGCGATGGAGACCAGGTTGACGTGATCATCGCCATGACCCTGGTGGACCTGGACCCCGATTTCCAGACGATCCTGCCCAACGAAACGGGGATCATCATGGGTGCCGGGGGCACGGAGGAATTCCCCGCGCCCACCATCACCTCACCCGTGGATGTGGGAGACGTGGATACCCTGGGGCGGGTGATCGTCGACGAGGAGACCGAGCAGCTGATCTACGTCGTCCCCTCCGAACGCCAGCGGCCGCGCCTGGTCACACAGCGCCTGATCGAGAACGCGACGGTGCTGCACGTGGGTACTTTCCCCCTGCCGGAGGAAGAACTGGCGGGCGAGGTCGTGCCCGTGCCGGAGCAGGGCGTGGGCGCCCCGCCGCCGGAAGGGCAGCAGGCTGCCCCCCCCGAGCCGCCAAAGCCTGACGTCGTGACCCTTATCGTCTCCCCGCAGGACGCGTTGGCGCTGAACTGGGCGATGAAGGCCGGGGCGGATCTCATCCTCACCTTGCGCGGCCCGGATGACGGTACGACCACCGAGACGACCAGCGTGACCTTGCAGTACCTGGTAGAGAACTATGGCATCGCCGTACCCAGCAAGCTGCCGTACGGGATCGAACCCAGAATCGATGCACCCGTTCAGCCGGTACTGCCCAACGACGTCGAGCCCGCAACCACACCGTAGCGCCTTGGCCGCATGAGACGGAGACGCGCATGACCGAGAACGCGGAAGAATCCATCCGCGTGATGATCGTCGATGACATCGCAGAAACTCGGGAGAACATTCGCAAGCTCCTGCAGTTTGAGGCGGACATTGAAGTAGTCGGTGCAGCCCGCACGGGCGAAGAAGCCATCCAGATGGCGCGCGAGACGCGGCCGGATGTGGTCCTGATGGACATCAACATGCCCGACATGGACGGCATCACCGCGACGGAAGCCTTGCTGGAGGACATCCCCTGGGCCCAGGTGGTCATGCTGTCGGTGCAGAACGATGCCGACTACATGCGCCGGGCGATGCTGGCCGGAGCGCGCGATTTCATCGCCAAGCCCCCCTCGGGCGACGAATTGATCTCCACCATCCGCCTGGTATCCGTGCGGGCGCGGGAGCAGCGTGAGAAGCTCTCCGCTCCCATGCAGCAGATGATCGTCCAGGGGCCGGGAGGCGCCACGGCCCCCTTGCGCCCGGAAGGCAAGCTGCTCACCGTGTACAGCGCAAAGGGAGGCGTGGGCTGTACCACCCTGGCGACCAACCTGGCCATCGGCCTGAACACCGACAACACGCCCACCGTCCTGGTGGACACGAACCTGCAGTTCGGCGACGTGTCGGTCTTCTTGAACCTGCAGGTCAAATACAGCATCGTGGACTTGGCGGCCAGAGCGGAGGAGCTCGATGACGAGGTCATTGAAGAAGTGCTCATGACCCACGAGAGCGGCATCAGGGTGTTGGCGGCGCCGCCGCGCCCGGAGATGGCCGAAGAGGTGCGGGCTGAGCAGGTGCGCCGGGTGCTTGAAGAGCTCAAGCATCGCTTCGCCTACGTGGTTGTGGACACCGGGAGCACCATGGACGATGTCGCCCTGGCGGCGTTGGATCTCTCGGATCTGCTGATCACCGTCGCGACGCCTGACATCCCGTCCATCAAGGACGCCAGGTTGCTTTTCGACTTGCTGGCCGTGCTAGAATTTCCTATGGAGCGACTATTCTTCGTGCTCAATAAGATGGATCGGCGATCGGGCATAACAGCGGAGGCGGTTTCGGAGAACCTGAAGCGTCCAGTTGAAGGCGAGATCCCGGCAGACGAGCGCGTGGTGGCTGCTTCCATCAATCGTGGCGTGCCGCTGCTCATGGGGGACAAAGGGCGGCCTCCGGCCAAGCACATACTGGATCTGATCGGCAGCATCAAGCAGAGGCTCGTGACCAAGGCGGAGATGGAAGCGGTGGAAGATGGACGACCACGCCTCTTTGGCCGAGGCTAGGGTTGCTCGCCCATGGCGGCGGTGAAGGGAGGTCGGGACCGTGTCGTTATTGAAGCGTATTGAGCAGGGACAAGCCCAACAGGACAACCAGTCCCCTCAGCGGAGTTCTTCCGCAGGGGCTGGCGGCAGCGGAACCTCAAGGCTGAGCGGGCTGAACGCGCGGCGTGTGGCGCCGCCCGGTACGGCGCAGCGCGATACCTATCGCGACCTGAAAACCCGCGTCCAGAACAAGTTGCTGGCGGAACTTGACCCCTCCATGGATGTGAGCCAGACGGCCGAAGTGCGCCGCACCATCGAGGAGCTCTTCGAGAACATATTGGCCGAAGAGAAGATCGTGCTGTCGCGACCAGAACGTCGCCGTCTCTTCGAGCAGATCGTCGCCGAGATCCTGGGGCTGGGCCCCCTGGAGCCGCTGCTGGCGGACGACACGATCACTGAGATCATGGTCAACGGCGCCAAGAATATCTACATCGAGCGCAGCGGTAAGCTCTACCGCGAACCGGCGTCGTTCGAGAGCGACGATCACCTGATGCGCATCATCGATCGCATCGTGGCCCCGCTCGGTCGCCGCATCGACGAGTCCAGTCCGTATGTGGACGCGCGCCTGCCGGACGGCTCGCGCGTGAACGCCGTCATCCCGCCGATATCCCTGGTGGGGCCGGTCCTCACCATCCGAAAATTCGCCAGAAACCCGATCACCGTTGAGCAGCTGATCGAGTACGGAACCATCACACCGGAGGCCATCGAGTTCCTCAAGGCATGCGTGATCTCGAAGATCAACATGATCATCTCCGGCGGTACCGGTTCCGGCAAAACCACGCTGCTGAACGTGCTTTCGCAGTACATTCCGGCCGATGAGCGCATCGTCACCATCGAGGACGCCGCCGAGCTGCAGTTGCGCCAGGAGCATGTGGTCTCCCTGGAGAAGCGCCCGCCCAACATCGAGGGCCGCGGCGAGGTCACCATTCAGAACCTGGTGGTGAACTCCTTGCGAATGCGCCCTGACAGAATCATCGTCGGGGAGATCCGCGATTCGGCTGCGCTGGACATGCTCCAGGCCATGAACACCGGTCACGACGGATCGATGACCACCGCCCACTCGAACAGCCCGCGCGATACGCTGGCGCGCATTGAGACCATGACCCTGATGGCGGGCACAGAGCTCCCGGTGCGGGCCATCCGAGAGCAGATCTCGTCGGCGCTGGACCTGGTCGTTCACCTCGAGCGCCTGAGGGACGGATCCAGGAAGGTCACGCACGTCTCGGAGATTCAGGGTATGGAGGGGGACGTCATCACCATGACGGACCTCTTCGTCTTCGAGCAGACGGGGTTCGAGAACGGGCGCGTCATCGGGCGCCTGCGCCCCACTGGCCTGCGCCCGAAGTTCATGGACAAGATCGAAGCATCTGGCATCAATCTCCCACCCTCCATCTTCGGTGTCGGAGAGCGAAGGCGGTACTGAGCGATGAATGTAGATCCGAACCTCGTCCTGATGATTGGCGGGGGGCTAGGTCTATTGCTGCTCGTCGTCGGCGTGGCGATCTCCCTGCTGGGGGGGCAATCCGTCGTCGAGGAGCGGCTTGGTCGTTACGCGGAGAGCGGCGGCGTCGTCGCCGGTCACGCAGAGGCGGAGGAAGCCGAAGGCCCCATTGCCAGCCGCCTGACGGAGTTCTTCAACCGCATCGGCGAGGGGACCGATCTCTACGATGCCATCTCGCGCGATCTGGCCCGCGCCGATCTGAAGTTCCGCCCGGCGGAGTTCCTCGCGCTGATGGTGATCTCAGCCATCGTCGCTGCGGTGATCGGGATCATCATCAGTCAGGGCTCCATCTTCTTCGGGGTGGTTGCCGGCATCGTCGGCGCTTTCCTGCCCAGGATGTACGTCAAGCGCGCCCAGAAGCAGCGCCTGCGCAAGTTTGACAACCAGTTGGGCGACATGTTGAGCCTGATGGTGAACGGCTTGCGCGCTGGCTACTCCACGCTGCAGGCCATGGAGGCGGTCAGCCGCGAACTTCCGTCGCCCATATGCGACGAGTTTCGCAGGGTCGTGCAGGAGATGCAGCTGGGCATCGCCATGGAGGATGCTCTCGACCACCTGCTGCGACGGATCAACAGTGATGACCTGGACATGGTTATCACTGCCATCAACGTGCAGCGCGAGGTGGGCGGCAACCTGGCGCAAATCCTGGACGTGATCTCCTACACCATTCGCGAGCGCGTGCGCATCAAAGGCGAGATCCAGTCGCTCACGGCTCAGGGGCGGGCGACAGCATGGGTGATCTCCAGTCTGCCCATCGCCCTGGTCTTGCTGCTGTTCCTGCTCAACCGCCCCTACGTGATGCAATTCGTCAACCCTGAGACGCGCGGGTGCGGCATACCCTTGCTGATCCTGGCGGCTTCGATGGTGGTCTCCGGTTTCATGCTCGTGATGAAGATCGTCGACATCGACATCTAGTGTTTGGCGCACCTGCGCCCGGCTGCCATCCGGTGGCGGAGGTTTGAATCATGCCGACAGTGGTTTGGATAGCGATCGTCCTGGGCGCGGCGCTGATCGTCGCCATCATCCTGGTCGTCGTCGGTATGAACGCGCCAGAGGCCAAGGACCCGATCCAGGAGCGACTGGCGGAACTCAGTGTCCGCGACGAGCCGATTACGCTGGAAGAGATCGAGCTCTCGCAACACTTCTACGAGCGCATCATCCTACCCATTTTCAATCGCGTTGGCGAGATCGCGTCGCGATTCACACCGCAAGCCACCTTGGAGACCACGCGGCGCAAGCTCGAGATGGCCGGGAACCCGATGCAGATGGACCCCGCCTTCTTCCTGGTGATGCGCTTTGTGCTGGCGATCACCTTCGGCGGGCTCGTCTTCCTCGTTTATGCACTGACGCGACGGAACTGGGTGCAGGGTCTGGCCCTTTCGGCGCTGTTCCTGTTGATCGGTTTCGCTTTTCCGGATCTGTGGCTGACGGGGCGCATCAAGGCCCGCCAAAAGGCCATTTTCCGGGCGATGCCTGACGCGCTGGATCTGCTGACCATCTGCGTGGAAGCAGGCCTGGGCTTTGACGCCGCCATGTCCAAAGTCCACGAAAAATGGGACAACGACCTGGCGCTGGAGTTTGGCCGCGTGATCCAGGAAATTCGCCTGGGCAAGCTGCGTCGCGATGCGCTGCGCGACATGGCCGAACGGCTGGGCGTGGCAGAGATGACCAGTTTCGTGGCGGCCGTCGTCCAATCCGAGCAATTGGGCGTGAGCATGGCCAAGGTGCTGCGCGTGCAATCCGATCAGATGCGCATTCGACGGCGACAGATGGCGGAAGAGGAAGCGCATCGCGCGCCGATCAAGATGATCTTTCCCATCGGGCTGCTCATCTTCCCCTCTATTCTGATCATCTTGCTCGGTCCGGCGGCCATGTTGCTGCTGCGCTCGCCGATGGGGGGCATCTTGCGGTAGCAGAAAGGCTGCCCGAGACCTCGAATCGTGAGCGGGGAGGGTTGCGTCCGTGACCCGGTCCCCAAGGGAAAACATCATCAGCCGTGCCTGGCCTTGGCTTGAGGCTGGGCTCGGCTTGCTTTTCCCCCCTCGCTGCCTGGGCTGCGGTCGGGCAGGGGCATTCTGGTGCGCCGCGTGTGACGCACAGGTCGTGCTTCTTTCTGGACCGCGCTGCCCGTCCTGCGGGAGGCCACAGCCCAAGCGGCGATTATGCCGACATTGCCGGGAGCATCCGTTAAGGCTGCGGGCGCGCGCGTACGCCCTCTATCAAGGCCCCCTGGCGCGGGCGCTGGTGTCGCTCAAATACAGGCCGCATCGGCCCCTCGCGGACATGCTTGGCGGCTGGCTTTCCGAGCTCGTGACACGCCAGAGGTGGACACCCAGCCTGGTCGTCCCAGTGCCTTTATCCCCTCATCGCATGCGCCATCGCGGGTATAATCAGGCCGCGCTGATCGCCCGATCTCTCGCCGGGCGCCTTGGAGTGCCCTGGGATGAGGGTGCCTTGTCCCGCCGGCATGAAACGGGTACCCAGGTCGGCCTGGATCACGAAGCCCGCTGGCATAATGTGGCGGGTGCCTTTTCAGCGATGGAGGAATCTGTCCAGGGGCGACACATCCTCCTGGTAGACGATCTCTTGACTACAGGAGCCACTCTGTCGGCGTGCGCCGACGCCCTTCGCGCAGCGGGCGTTAGCGAAGTGTGGGGTGTGGCCGTCGCCCAGGCGCAATAGGCGAACAGCGCGCAGGATCACTTTCAAGGGAGAGGGAAATGACCGTCAAGGTTGAGATCAACACCCGAAATCTGGAATTGAGCGACAGGCTGCGGGATTATGTGACGAAGAAGGTCACCAAGATGGATCGTTATCTGGATATTCTCGAGGAGGCCAAGGTAGATCTTTCTTATGCTAAATCGGCCCGCAACGCCAACGATCGTCAGGTCGCCCAGTTGACCATTCGGGGCAAGGGCGTTTTGCTGCGTGCGGAGGAGCGGACGGACGACATTTTCGCCTCGGTCGACGCCGTACTGGACAAGATCTACCGTCAGATCGAACGCTACAAGGGACGCCACTGGCGCAACCGCGGCGATGGCCGTTCGGCCGCGGATTTCGCTCAAGACCTTTCTCGGCCGACGGAAGAAAGCGAGCCCGAATTGCAGATTGTGCGCAGGAAGCGCTTCTTGTTGACGCCCATGGACGAGCAAGAGGCCGTTGAGCAAATGCAGCTGTTGGGGCACGAGGACTTCTTCGTGTTTCTCAACGCGGAGACGAATCACGTCAACGTGCTCTATCGAAGGCGGGACGGCACCCTCGGCCTGATCGAGACCGAGATCGCATAGATCCATTCGCCGGCGGCTGGCCCCGCCGGCGAATTTCCTTTTCTCATGGCGAGAGAGATCCCGGTTCTGATCATGCTGCCCCCGGCCGGTGTGAGCGAGGCGGAGCGCTTCGTCGCTGCGGGCCGTCGGGCGGCAGCCTGCGACCTGATCGAGCGTCTGCGAAGGCTCCCCGCTTTCCGGCCGATCGAAGTTCTGGAGGCCGAAGAGGAGGACCGGTCCATCCTGGCCGAATCAAAGCTGAGGGTGACGGCCAGCCCGCAGGATGGCTTCCATTTCGGGCGCGCTCTCGCCCGATACGTGGCCGAACGCGGCTGGCGTCAGGTTGCATACTTCGGCGGAGGCAGTGCGCCTCTGGCGACCAGCGAGCGTCTTTCCCAGGCTCTGCATCGGCTCGCAGAGATGCCGCAGCCCGCGGCGGTGGTCAACAACCTGCATTCCACCGATTGGGCGCTCCTGAGCGAGGTGGGGGGCCTGCAGGAGATCGCAGAGGGCCTGCCCAAGGACAACCCGTTGGGATGGGTGCTTCAGGAGCGCACCGGCACCTCCGTGGCGGCGCTTTCGCCTTGTGCAGCCACGCGCGCCGACATCGATACACCGGCCGAGATGCTCATGATGATTGACCACCCCGATCTTGGGCCTGAGCTGCGGCGCACTCTGCAGGGTGCGCCGCAGGTGGCTCTCGAGAGGGTGCGGGCGCTGCGCAGGGTGATGGAGAGACCGGGAGGGCGTCTGGCGGTGATCGGCCGCAGTTCTTCACACGTCTGGCGCCTGCTCGAAGAGAAGACCCAGTGCTGGGTGCGTTTGTTCGTCGAGGAACGCGGCATGGGTGCCAGTGGGCGGCTTGCCGCCGGCGATGTACGCTCGCTTATCGGGCGCATCGTGGAGGAGATGGGGCCGCGGGCCTTTGTAGCGTACCTGCCCGAGCTGGCCGACGCGGTCTTGTGGGACACGCGCGTCTGGCTCGCGCACAGGGGTTCCTGGCCACCGGCCTGCGAACGGTATGCCGCTGACCTGGGATGGGGCGATCAGGTGTCGGACGATGGGCTCAGGGCATTGGTGGAGGCTGTGGCAAGCGCTCCCATGCCGATCCTTCTTGGGGGGCATGGAGTCGTCTCGGGTGGCTTGCTGGCGCTGCTGGAGAGCCTGGGCTCAGATCACCAGCCCTCGAGGAAGGGGCGCCAATCCTGATTGTCCCCCAAGTGCGTGCCGTAGAGGTACAGGGGAGAGGGGCGCGGTTCCATGGGGCGCTTCAGCAGGCGCATGCGCGCCTCCTGCAAGGTGCGCCCGCCCTTCTTCAGATTGCAGGCCGGGCAGGCCGTCACCAGGTTTTCCCAGGAATGGGTGCCGCCGCGGTGGCGCGGCACCACGTGGTCCAGCGTCAGGCATCCACCGCGGCGACCGCAGTACTGACAGGTGTAATCATCGCGGCGGAAGATCTCGCGCTTGCTGAGGCGGACGCGAGGTCTGGGACGGTTGATCATATAACCCAGGCGGATGACTGAAGGACGGGGGATGGTCAGGCGCACCGTTCGCACGTAGCCCCGGCCGTTGAGCAGCATCTCGGCCTTCCCGGTCATGAGCAGGCCCAATGCCCGGCGCGTCGTGCAGACGTTCAGTGGCTCGAAGTTGGCATTCAGGACGAGCACCGGATCATTCATAGAAGCCGCCTCAACTCCGCGCATTATAACAAATCGCATGCATCATGCAATGTGGCCATCTGGGGCTGCAAGCGGCGTTCGACCTTGCGCCAGTCGGCATGGCCGAAGGCCAGGTGCGTGGCAGCAATCAGGTTGTGGGCAGCGTGAATTCGTGTCTCGATGGCCGTCCTTCGTCTCAAGTTGGAGACCGGCCATGAGGCTCCAGGTTCCACAGGTCGCTGCGCCGCCCTCCCTGGCGCGGCACCTCCAATGCAGGGCGGAAAAGCGAAAAGCAGTGCGGGCCGGCTTCCTCAAGAAGCCGGCCCGCGGTTGTGTGGCAAAGGAGCTTCGGCTAGACGAAGCGTTGGCGGATCTCCGAACTCACGAAGTCCAGCGCTGCGACGGTGATGGTGATCAGCCAGACGGCGATGCCCGCCGGCTCATACTGGAACTGTCGGATCCATTGGATGAGCAGGAAACCGATGCCGCCGCCGCCTACGAGGCCGATCACGGTGGACATGCGCACGTTGATGTCCCAGCGGTAGATGGTGAAGGCGATGAAGGGGGGCAGCACCTGAGGCACGACGGCGTAGACGATGGTCTGCAGCCGGTTGGCGCCCGTGGCCTGCACCGCTTCGATCGGTCCCGGGTTGATGCTCTCGATGGCTTCGGAATACAGCTTGCCGAGAGCGGCCACCGAGTGGATGGTGAGGGCGATGATGCCGGCGAAGGGCCCGGGGCCGACCCAAATGATGCCGATGATGGCCCAGATCAAAGGTTCGATGGAGCGCACGATGTTGAGGGCCGTGCGGACTGCGGCGTAGATCAGGCGCCCTGTTGTGACTTCACCTGCCGGCCCGATGCGGTTGGCCAGGACGGCGAAACCCACCAGCAGGAGGGCGGCCCCAATCAGGCCGGTGCGCGAGGCCACCTGGGCGGCGAATTCCGAGCCCCGGGTGACGCCCAGAATGCCGTAGGCGTAGCCCAGGCCGAGCCCGTAACCGACCGCTGCCCCGATGATGGCCAGCCCGATAGTGCTCACGAGCCGCGCCGCGATGGGGGGCAGGAACTCCGTCAGCTTGTGCAGCAGGTTGCCCAGCAATTGGAAGAGGAATACGGCCCCACCTATGATGAGCACCAGATGTGTCAGCGCGGTCAGGACGGGTGCCCCCTCCAGACCGCCGAAGCGGGCCGATAGGAGACCTGCCAGGTACAGCCCAAACCAACCGCCCAGCACCAGGCCGAAAATGCCTCCCACGAAGCCGAGCAGCGAGGATCGGATGGAAGACATCAAGTTGCGCGCCGCCATGAAGGAGAAAGGCACACTGATGACGATGCCGGCAAAGGTGGCCATCAGGCCCATCATGATCGTCTCCAGCATGCCCTGCAGCGCCAGTTTCATCTCGCGGCTCAGCTTGCCGGTGAACTTCTCCTGTCCGCGCTGGAGGACGATCAGATCGTGGATCTGCGGCCCTTCGGCCAGCGATGGGACGGTGACGTCGGGGATGTACATCTGGGTCTGGAAGGTCCCGTCCTCGCCGACCATGATCTCCGTTTCGCCGACGCCGCGCGGCTTG